>NZ_JAMOLN010000091.1 GCF_024448165.1 Streptomyces longispororuber | reverse complement strand
GCCTGGAGGACCGGGCGGCGGCCCCGCTGATGCGGGCCTGCGGAGGCGACGAGGACCTGGCCCGCGCCGCCTGGGCATTCGCCCACGGCATGGTGATCCTGGAGATCCACGGCCGGTTTCCGGACGGCGCCGACCTGGCGAAGGCGTGGCGGACGGGGGCGGAGGCGCTGCGGCGCTAGGAACGGACGGTGAGCCCGACCCGGTGCCACGATCGGGGGAACGGTCCCCGATCTCGACGACAGGAGATCTCCCGATGCCCCAGCGTGGCGAGCGGCCGAAGGAGGAGCGTGACATGACCGCCATGCCGCACGAGTCGCCCACGCAGGCGGACGTCCTGCTGGAGGGTTTCCTCGCGCTGGACACTCCGGAGGGACTCCGGGCGGAGCTGATCGAGGGAGAGATCGTCGTGACGCCCCCGCCGGACGGGGACCACGAGGACCTCATCAGCCTGGTCGTGAAGCAGGTGATCAGGCGTTCCCTGACCGACATGCAGTTCTCCGGGAACAAGGGTCTGAAACTGACGCGTGGGAGTGCCTGCCCCGAGAACCACGCGATCCCGGACGGCACTTTCGTCCCCAGGGAACGCCGCCTGTTCCGGGGCGCCGACCCCTGGATGCCCTGTGAGGGCGTCGCCCTGGTGGTCGAGGTGACCTCCAGCAAACCCCAGGCCGACCGGGAGGCCAAGCGCCGCTGCTACGCCCACGGCGGTATCCCGCTCTATCTGCTCATCGACCGGGACGCCTCCTCGGTGACGCTCTTCAGCGACCCCGAGGGCGACGACTACCGGGAGCACTGCACCCGCCCCTTCGGCAAGGCCGTCGCGCTGCCCGAGCCGTTCGCCTTCGATCTGGAGACGGCCGAGTTCCTCTGAACCGGCAGGTAGGATGGCCGGACGGCAGACGAGCCGGGCGGGCGGCCGCGTGGGGTTCTCCGGAACCTCCCGAGGAACGTCCGGGCTCCACAGGGCAAGGTGGTGGCTAACGGCCACCCGGGGTGACCCGCGGGACAGTGCCACAGAAAACAGACCGCCGGGGACCGCAAGGCCCTCGGTAAGGGTGAAACGGTGGTGTAAGAGACCACCAGCGCCTGAGGTGACTCAGGCGGCTAGGTAAACCCCACCTGGAGCAAGGTCAAGAGGGACCGCCTCTTCGGAGACGGTCCTGCGCGGACGATCGAGGGCTGCCCGCCCGAGTCCGCGGGTAGACCGCACGAGGCCGGTGGCAACGCCGGCCCTAGATGGATGGCCGTCGCCCCGACGACCGCGAGGTCCCGGGGAACAGAACCCGGCGTACAGCCCGACTCGTCTGCCGCTCACCTCGGCTCACCTCGCCCCCGCACCGGACCGCGCCGGGCCGAGCCCCGGTACGTGCCGCCGGGACGCCGCGACAAAGTCGTGCATCAGGGTGCGGGACGCGTGGCGGGCCCCGGCCAGTTCGGTGCGGTCGGCGGCGCGGGGAATGCCGTCCACCGCGTCGAGCGCCTCCCGGCCCAGCGCGATCAGCGACGGGGCGTCCGTGAGCAGCTCGACGCGGAACAGCGCCTCCATCGCCGCGGCCCGCAACCGCTGTGCCTCGCGCCGCAGTTCGTGCGGGTCGGCCGGGTCGTTGGCGCGGTCGGCCTGCCGGGCGAACCAGCGGTCCAGCTGGCCGCGCCGGTAGTTGGCCAGCGCGCCGCCGAACGCGCAGTACGCGTCGATCCGTTCCTGCCGGAGCCGCTCGCGCAGCGTGAACTCCTCGGCCCGGGCCGCCGTGCGCGACTGCAGCAGATGACTCAGGCCCGCGCCCAGCAGGGTGCCCAGGACCGCGATGACGCTCGTGACGACGACAACCATGCGGCCAGGGAAGCACCTAAGGGCGCACCGGCACCACCAGTGGGGCCCCGGTGCGCGGATGCGGAAGCACCTCGACCGGATGCTGGTAGACGTCCGTGAGCAGCGCCGCGTCGAAGACCTCGGGCGGTGGTCCGACCGCCCGGACGCGGCCGCCGTGCAGCACCGCGGCGCGGTCCGCGTGAGCTGCGGCCAGACCCAGGTCGTGCAGGACGACGACCACCGCGTCACCGGCGGCGGCGCGCTCCCGGCAGATGCGCAGGACCAGTTCCTGGTGGCGCAGGTCGAGCGCGGCGGTCGGTTCGTCCAGGAGCAGCAGCGGCGCCGACTGGGCGAGGACCCGCGCCAGGGCCACCCGGGCGCGCTCGCCGCCGGACAGCGCGGAGAACGGGCGGTCCGTGAACGCTGTCGTGTCCGTCGCCGCCAGCGCCGCCGCGACCGCCTCGTCGTCCCGCTCCTCGTGCGCCGTGCCCGCCCACGGCGCCCGGCCCATCCGGACGACGTCGCCCACCGCGAACGGGAAGGACAGCGTCGCCGACTGGGGCAACAGGGCACGGCGCAGGGCCAGTTCGGCGGCCGGCCAGGCCGACGCGGCGCGGCCGGCGATGCGGATCTCCCCGGCCGACGGCGCCAGGTCCGCCGAGAGAGCCGCCAACAGGGTTGATTTCCCTGCCCCGTTGGGGCCCACCAGGGCGAGCACCTCGCCCGCGCGGACCGTCAGGTCGACACCGGACAGGACGGCGCGGCCGCTGAGCTCCAGGTGCAGGCCGCGGGCCTCGGCGACCGTGTCGCCGGGCGCGTACGGGGTGGGCAGCGTGCGGGAGCGCGGCGCCCGCAGGAGTGTGGTCCAGCGGGCCGTCATGCCCAGCCTCCCTGCTTGCGACGGGTGCGGCGCAGCAGCCAGAAGAAGAACGGGCTGCCGGTCAGCGCCGTCAGGACGCCGATGGGGAGTTCGGCGGGCGACGCGACCGTACGGGCCGCGAGGTCGGCGCCGACGAGGACGACCGCGCCGCCGAGCGCGCTGCCCGGCACCAGGAAGCGGTGCCCGGGACCCGCGAGCATCCGCAGCAGGTGCGGGATCACCAGGCCCACGAAGCCGATCACCCCGGAGACCGCGACGGCCGCCGCCGTGAGGAGGGCGATGACGAGGATGAGGGTGATCCGGAGCTTCTCCACGTCGACACCGAGGTGGCGGGCCGGGCGTTCGCCGAGCGCGAGCAGGTCGAGCCGGCGCGAGTACAGCGGGGCGACCAGCAGGCCGGCCGCCGCGCACGGCAGCACCGCGAGCACCTTCGGCCAGGTCGCCTGGGCCAGCGAGCCCAGCTGCCAGAACGTGATCTGGTTGACCGCGGCGGAGTCCGCGTAGGAGAGGAACAGGCCGATCAGGGCGCCCGCGAACGCGTTCACGGCGATGCCCGTGAGGATCAGGGTGACCACTTCGGTGCGGCCGCCCGAGCGTGCCATCACGTAGACGACCAGGACGGTGGCGAGGCCCGACACGAACGCGCAGACCGTGATCGTCCACGTGCCGAGGAAGTTCAGGCCGAGCGCGATGCAGGCCACCGCGCCGACCGCCGCGCCCGACGAGATGCCGATGACGCCGGGTTCGGCGAGCGGATTGCCGAACACGCCCTGCATCAGGGCGCCCGCGCAGCCCAGCGAGGCGCCGACGAGGAGGGCGAGGACGACGCGGGGGAGGCGGACGTTCCACAGCACCGACTCGCCGACCCGGTCGAGCGCCGTACTGCCCAGGCCGATCCGGTGCTGCACCGAGGAGAGCACGTCGCCCGGCGGGATGTCGTAGGCGCCGATCCCCGCCGAGAGCAGCGCGAGGGCGATCAGGGCCACGGCCAGGACCACCGTCAGCAGCCAGGCACGGCCCCGGCGCCGGCGTCCCGCGGGTGCGGGCGGCGCCTCGGGGGCCGTCGCCTTCGGCACGGTCGCCGTCACCTCACGCACCGTCCGTTCCGTAGAGCTGGTCGACGAGGGAGCGCAGTACCTGGTCGGTCCGCGGCCCGTAGTTGAGCAGGACCCCGTCCTCGACGGAGACGACCCTGCGGTCGACGCCCGCCGGGGTCTCGGCCACGCCCGGGATCTTGACGAGTCCGTCGACGCCGCCGACCGAGTCGAGTCCCTTGGTCATCACGAGGACGGCGTCCGGCGCGGCCTTCGCCAGCGCCTCGCTGGTGATCGCCGTGAAGTCCTTCTTCAGTCCGGACGCCGCGCCCGCGTCGACCGCCCCGGCCGCTTCCAGCAGTGACTGAGCGCCGGACCCGGCGCCGCCGATGAGGTACACGGAGGCCGAGCCGCGCAGGTAGAGGAAGGCGACCCGGGGCTTGCGGTCCTGGTGGGGCACGTCCTTGCGGACCTGCGCGATCCGGTCCTCGGACCGCTGGGTCAACTCCCGCCCCGCGGCCGGGACTCCGAGGGTGTCGGCGACGGCCCGGATGCGGGTGCCGACGTCGTCGAGTCCCTTCGCCGGGTCGATCACGACGACCGGGACGCCCGCGTCGCGGATCTGCCGCATCGCCTCGACCGGACCGGTCGTCGTCTCGGCCAGGATCAGGTCCGGCTTCAGGGCCAGGGCGCTCTCGGCGGACACGTCGTGGTTGCGGGTGACCACCGGCAGCTTCTTCGCCTGGTCGAACGTGGCGGTGATGTCGCGGGCGACGACGTGCTCGCCGAGGCCGAGCGTGAAGACGATCTCGCTGAGGCTGCCGGAGAGCGGCAGGATGCGGTCCGCCTTGCGCACGGTGACCTCGTGTCCGTCGGCCGAGTCGACCGTGACGGGCAGTGCGGGCCGGGGGGTCGTGGCGAGCGGTTCGAGCCGGTTCGCCGTCGTGGCCGCCCCGGTCCCGGACGTCGCGGTGGCCCCGGTGGTGCCGCTCCCCGAGCAGGCGGTGGCGACCAGCGCGCAGGCCAGTACGAGTACGGAGATCAGCACGCCCGTGCGCCGGGAGCGGCGCCGGGGGTGCGCGGGGGCGTCGTGCGTCGGCACGCGGACACCGTCCTGTCGTGGTGAGAGGGGCTGTTGACGGAAGCGAGCATAGTTTAGGTTAGCCTTACCTAAGTCGCCAGGGTCCGTGTGGTGACGACTGGTGTTGGAGACCCGGAGGAACCGCCATGCCCCGACGCGCCCGGATACGCGTCCTCACCGTCGCCCTGTTCACCGCACTGCTCGGCACCCTGCTCCCGGCCACGGGCGCGCACGCCGCGGCCCGCACCGTGCAGGGCGGCCGGCTCGACTGGGGCGTCAAGTCCTCGTTCCAGAGCTACATCACCGGGCCCATCGCACAAGGGAGTTACTCCCTGACGGGCGGCGCGGCCACCGTCGGCGCGAGCCAGTTCCGCTTCCACTCGGCACGCGGCTCGTACGACGGGGCGACCGGCGCCTTCTCGTCCTCCTTCTCCGGCGGCGTGCACTTCGTCGGACACAAGAAGGACGACGGGACGTACGAACTCGACATGACGCTCAGCAACCCGTCCGTCCGCGTCGCGGGCGGCAGCGGCACCCTGTACGTCGATGTCGTGAGCCGGGCGAAGGGCACCGGGGCGGTCACGTCGTCCCACCAGGTGCCCTTCGCCACCCTCGCCCTCGGCGGCATCGACATGACGGGCGACGGCGACGCCGTGACTCTCAACAACCTGCCCGCCACGCTCACTTCACAGGGCGCCCGGTCCTTCGCCGGCTACTACACCGCGGGCACCGCCCTCGACCCGGTGAGCCTGTCCGCGGACGTCGCGCCCAAGAAGACCGCCGAGAAGCCGACACCCTCGGCGTCCGCCACGAAGAAGAAGACGAAGGACACCTCCGGCACGGTCCGGGACGGCGCCGTCGACTGGGGCGTGCGACGCACCTTCCGCGAGTACGTCACCGGCGACATCGCCCAGGGCGGCTGGAAGCTCGCCGACGGCGCGCGGGACGGCGGCGCGCTGTTCCGCTTCCCCGACGGCGCGGGCTCGTACGACCGCGAGAAGCAGTCCCTGGACGCCGAGTTCACCGGCTCCGTGCGGTTCACCGGCGAGCACGGGCTCGACCTGGAGCTGGCCGACGTGTCCGTCGCCGTCACCGGCGGCAAGGGCACCCTGCGCGCCGACGTGACCAGCGACGGACGGACCACGAAGGACACCGCCCTCGTGACCTTCGCCGCGAAGTCCCTCGCCGTGCGGGACGGACTCGTACGCGTCGACGAGGCACCCACGAAACTCACCGCCGCCGGAGCGAAGGCGTTCGGCGGGATGTACCGGGCGGGCACCGCCATGGACCCGGTCTCGCTCGCCGTCGCCCTCGACGCGGACGCGACGCTGCCCGCCCTGCCCGACCTCGGCAGTTCGGCGAGCCCCTCCCCGGACCCGTCGGACACCCCGAAGACCACCACCCCGGGCACCAAGTCCGCCGCGGCGGAGCCGAGTTCGGGTCTGCCGGGCGGCGCGGTCGCCGCGATCGCCGCCGCCGCGGTGCTCGTCCTCGCGGGAGCCGGCGCCCTGCTGCTCCGCAAGCGGCGCCGCCCGTAACCCCCTCCCACCCATCAAGGAGAACCACCCATGGCCCTGACGACCAGACACCCCATAGCCCTCGCCGCCGCCACCGCCGTCGCCCTCGGCACCGGCGCGCTGAGCCTGCCCGCGTTCGCCGCCGACAAGGCGACCGCCATCGAGCTGAAGGACGGCACCCTCGACTGGGGCGTCAAGGAGTCCTTCCGCAAGTACGTCACCGGCATCGCCGCCGGGACGATCGAGGCGACCGACGGGGCGAAGCAGGCCGCCGACAACGGGCCCTTCACGTTCACCGACGGCACCGGCAGCTACGACACCGCCACCCACGGCACGGACACCGCCTTCAAGGGCGCCGTCCGGTTCGCGTCCACCGCGCACGGCTTCGACATCAGGATCAGCGACGTACAGGTCGTGACCTCCGGCACGAGCGGGCACATCGACGCCGACGTCACCCTCAACGGCACCACGCAGAACGACATCGAGTTCGCCACGCTCGACCTGTCCGCGGTCAAGCCGGGCCAGGGCGCGGGCGGCGCCATGACCTTCAAGGACATCCCGGCCACGCTCACCGCCGCCGGCGCCCAGGCGTTCAACGGCATGTACAAGGAGGGCACGGCCCTCGACCCGGCGACGCTGACCGTCACCGCCGCCGCGTCCTCCCCGTCCCCGTCGCCCTCGACGTCGGCCCCGTCCTCCCCGTCGCCCACCGCGAGCGCCACCCCGTCGGGCAGGCCCAGCACCTCCGCCCCCGCGACCACCGCACCCTCCGCGACCGGCTCCACCGGTTCCGAGGCGGCCTCCGGCGACATCGCCGACGGCACCCTGGACTGGGGTGTCAAGGAGTCCTTCCGTACGTACATCACGGGACCCATCGCGCACGGCAAGGTCGAACTGAGCGGCGGCGCCGCGAAGAACGAGGCGGTCTACCGGTTCGGCGACGCGAGCGGCAGCTACGACGCCGACGCCAAGTCCCTCGACGCGAAGTTCGCCGGCAAGGTCCGCTTCCTCGGCCACGAGACGGACGGCACGTACACGCTCGACCTGCAGTTCAGCGATCTGCACGTGACGGCGAAGGGCACCGGCGGCAAGCTCCTCGCCGACGTGTCCAGCAAGGACCAGAAGACCGGCAAGGTCTCCACCTACGACGACCTGACCGTCGCCACCCTCACGCTCGGCTCCGGCGCCCTCACCGCGAAGAACGACATCGTGGAGCTCGACGGCGCCGCCGCCACCCTCACCGCCGACGGCGCCAAGGCGTTCGGCGGGTTCTACCAGGCCGGTGCCGCGCTCGACCCGGTCACGGTCGCCGTCTCCCTGGACGAGAACGCCGAACTGCCCTCCGGCACCGGCGGCTCCGGCTCCACGGGCGGCACCTCGGGCGGCACCACCGCCAACGGCTCGACCGGCACCGGCTCCACGACCGGCGGCACCGGCGCGCTCGCCAGCACCGGCTCCGACGTCCCGGCGGGCCCGCTCGCCGCGGCCGCCGCCCTGGTCGTCGCCGCGGGCGCCGGCACGGTGTTCGCCACGCGCAGGCGCCGCACCCAGTCCTGACGACCGCGCCCGGCCGTCCGTCGCGTCAGATCAGCGGCGGGCGGCCGAGCCGCGTCATCCGCCACACCGTCCGCCACCGCATCGGACGCCGCTCGCCCGCCGGGGCACGCACCCCCTCCACGAAACCGCCCGCCCACGCGCGCAGCCCGCCCAGCGACCGCGTGCGCAGCAGGGTCAGCAGCGTCCACGTCGTCAGGTACAGCGGGACGAGCGGGACCGGCAGCCGGCGGCGGGCCAGCCACACCCGGTTGCGGGCGGTCATCCGGTGGTAGACCGCGTGCCGGGCCGGCGACGTCTTCGGGTGCTGGAGCAGCAGCGACGGCTCGTACAGCACCTTCCACCCGGCATCCAGCGCACGCCAGGCCAGGTCCGTCTCCTCGTGCGTGAAGAAGAAGTCGGCGGGCCAGTCGCCGGTCTCGGCGAGCATCTCCATCGAGAAGGCGTGCCCGCCGCCGAGGAACGCGGTGACCAGGCCGCGCCGCATCGGGTCCTTCGCGCGCAGCCGCGGCACGTGGCGGCGCTGTGTCTCCCCGTGCTCGTCGGCGATCCGGAACCCGACGATGCCGAGCCGGGGATCGGCCGCGTACAGGTCCTGGATCGTGGCGAAGACGTCGGCGTCGACGAGCAGTCCGTCGTCGTCCAGCTCGACCGCCACGTCCACGTCGCCGAACTCCCGCAGCCGGGCGAGCGCCACGTTGCGGCCGCCGGGGCAGCCGAGGTTGTCGTCGAGCTCGACCGTCGTGACCTCGAACGGGTAGCCCGTGTAGGCCGGCAGCACCGTGCCGTTGCCGATCAGGACGACCCGGGTCGGCGCCACGTCCTGCATGGCCACCGAATCCAGCAGCGCGTCCACGTCCTTGGGCCGGTTGCCCATGGTGACGATGGCCACGCCCAAGCGGGGATGTTCGGTGGTTCGGCGCCTGTCTGTCATGGCGGCGATGGTAGTCGTTCACCTGACGGTCGTTGTCAGTGCGGGCGCCAGCCCGTCTCCGCCGCCCACCGCTCGGCGACGACCGCGATCAGATCGACCACCGGGTCCTTCACGTCCGCGTACGTGCCCGTGTCGTCGACGGCGCCGGCGAGGACGTACTTGAAGCGGGCGTACGCGGCGACGGCCTCCGGGGTGGCGCTCAGCCAGTCGCGGAACAGCAGGGCGAGCCGCTCGTTCGGCGAACCCGCCCCGCGCACATGGAGATTGACCGGGTGCGCGTCCCCCGTCCGGCGCGACCAGTACCGCTTGGCCCAGTCGGCGGGATCCTCGCGGTCCTCCCGCCCGGCCGGGACGTGGTCGCGCAGGAACGGCTTGCGCACGAAGCCGAGCGCGGCCAGCGGCGCGTCGAACGCGGCGGCCGCGGCGTCCAGATCGGCGACGCTGATCTGCACGTCGTAGATGTCCTTGGCGGCCATCCCCGGCACGGACGTGGAGCCGATGTGATCGACGCGCAGCGCCAACGGCCCGAGAGCCGACCGCAGTCGGTCACAGAGTCGTCGGCCGCCCGCCGCCCACGCCGGATCGTGCGGGACGACCACGGGCTTCTCCCGCTCGGACACTCAGACCTTCTCCAGCGGCCGGTGCGGCTCGGCGGGCAGCTCCACCCGGATCGCGTCACCGGCCCTGACCGTCCCGCCCGCCCGCACGACGCTCATGACCCCCGCCTTGCGGACGACGGCGCCCGTCTCCGGGTCCCGGCCCACGACCCGCTTGAGGAGCCCGTCCTGGAAGTGGTCGATCTGCAGGCACGGATTGCGCAGCCCGGTCACCTCGACGACGGCGCCGCCCCCGCCGAGGTGCAGGAGGGTGCCGGTGGGCAGGGCCAGCAGATCGATGCCGCGCGTCGTGACGTTCTCGCCGAGCTCGCCCGGCCGGACCTCGTGCCCGTCCGCCGCGAGCTCCGCGAACAACTCCTCGTGCATCAGGTGGACCTGGCGCAGGTTCGGCTGCGTCGGGTCCTGCGCCATCCGCGAGCGGTGCTTCACGGTGACCCCCGCGTGCACGTCGCCCTCGACCCCGAGCCCCGCGAGCAGCGTGATGCCGTCCCGGTTCGGCTTGGTGAAGGAGTACGTGCCGTTGCTGCTGACCGCCGTGACGACCCCGCCCTCCGCAGCGGCGGGCGGCGTGAGGGAACGCTCCGCGACCCTGGCCACGTGCGCGGTGAGCGCGCCGCGGGCGTCGGGGGTGAGGGTGCCGAGGGCCACCAGGGCCGTGACGACCACGTCGCACAGCTCCGACTCGACGTCCTGCCAGGTGTGGCTGACGCCCTTGCGCGGATTCTGGCCGACCGCACCGATGACGGCCTCGGCGACCTCGCCCACCTCCTCCGACAGCTTCAGCATCCGCAGGAGGAGGGCCTCCCGGCCGGGCCGCTCGGTGCTCCCGTCGAGCCAGGCGCGGAGCCGGTCGATGGTGGTCCAGAGATCGTCGTCGCTCGTCACGTTCGGCGAGCCTATGCGTCGTCCCCCTCCTCGTTCACCCCCTTTTCCCGAGAGGTTTCCCGCGAGGTATCCCGCGAGGCGACCACGGCGAGCGCCGCGGCGCCCGCCCCGACCAGCGCCGCCGGCACCATCCAGTGCCGGTCGAGGGCGTGCCCCAGCGCGTGGTCGAGGGAGTAGCGGCCGGCGCCGGTCACCGCGAGGCCCGCGGCGACGAAGCCGAGGAACGCCGGGTACTCGTAGCCGCCGTTCATGGCGAAGAACCCGTTCGGCGCGTGCACGGCGGCCGCGCCCGCCATCGTCCCGGCCGCGGCCGCCCCGCCCACCGGCGTCGCGAGCCCGAGCGCGAGCAGCGCGCCGCCGCCCGCCTCGCCGAGCCCGGCCGCGAGCGCGCTCGCCCTGGGCGGGCGGTACCCCATGGCGTCCATGGCGGCCGTCGTCCCGGAGACACCGCCGCCCCCGAACCAGCCGAGCAGCTTCTGCGACCCGTGGGCCGCGAGGACCGCGCCGGTGCCCAGCCGCAACGCGAGCAGCCCCAGGTCACGGCGGTTCCAGCAGGACGTACGTGCCGTACGAAAACGTGTGCAGGTCATGTCTCCACCGTCCGGCAGATGCCCGGCCCGCACGCGGCGCACGGGCCCGTTCGGGTGGCGGGTGCCCGGGCCCGGTGCAAGTGTGGGCAGCATGCCCATCCAGACCGCGAAGCTCAGCGATCCGGCGGTCCGCGCCTTCGTCACGGCGCTGAACGCCCACGACCAGGAAGCCTTCCACGCCGTCCTCGCGCCCGGCGCGACCATGGCGGACGACGGCAGCGAACGGGATCTCGACGACTGGACGGCCCGCGAGATCTTCGACTCGAACGGCCACATGGAGGTCGAGAAGGAGACCGCGGCGGGCCGCGGCCTCGTCGCCCGCTACCGCAACGACGCCTGGGGCGAGATGCGCACCCGGTGGACGTTCGACGTGGAGGGCGGCAAGGTCGTCCGGTTCGAGACCGGCCAGGCCTGAACACCCCGCTCACCGCCGCCTGTTGACCTCGCGTGCGCTCCAACTCCTAGCGTCCTGCGGCATGGACACAGCGACAGGAACGTTCACCAGGACGCTCGGCAGGAGCGGCATCGAGGTCAGCGCCGTCGGCTTCGGCTGCTGGGCCATCGGCGGCGAGTGGCAGGACCCGGACGGGCAGCCGCTCGGCTGGGGCCGGGTCGACGACGACGAGTCGGTGCGCGCCGTGCGGCGCGCCCTCGACCTCGGCGTCACCTTCTTCGACACGGCCGACGCCTACGGCACCGGACACAGCGAGCGGATCCTCGGCCGCGCGCTGGGCCGCCGCCGCGACGACGTCGTCATCGCCACCAAGTGGGGCAACGTCTTCGACGAGGCGACCAGGACCCTCACCGGCAGCGACGACTCGCCCGAGCACGCCCGCCGCGCCCTGACGGCCTCCCTCGCCCGGCTCGGCACCGACCACGTCGACCTCTACCAGCTGCACATCTCCGAGGCCGACCCGGAGCGCGCCGCCCGGCTCCGCGACACCTGCGAGGAGTTCGTCCGCGAGGGGCTGGTGCGCGCCTACGCGTGGAGCACCGACGACCCCGACCGGGCCCGGGTGTTCGCCGCCGGCCCGCACTGCGCCGCCGTCCAGCACCGCTGCAACGTCCTCCAGGACGCCCCCGAACTCCTCGCCCTCTGCGAGGAGTCGGGGCTCGCCAGCATCAACCGCAGCCCGCTCGCCATGGGCCTCCTCGGCGGCGGCTACGGCGCCGGGCGGGCCCCCGCCGCCGGTGACATCCGCAGCGCCCCGCCCGCCTGGCTGCCCGGCTTCGCCGCGGGCGGCGGCGCCGAACCGGACTGGCTGGCCCGCGTCGACTCGCTGCGCTCCGTGCTCACCAGCGGCGGCCGCACCCCGGCGCAGGGCGCGCTCGCCTGGCTGTGGGCCCGCAGCCCGCGGACCGTGCCGATCCCCGGCTTCCGCACGGTGGCGCAGGCCGAGGAGAACGCGGGAGCGCTCGCCCACGGCCCGCTGACCCCGGCCGAGCTGGCGCAGGTGGAGGTCATCCTGGGCCGCGCCTAGAAGCTGTCCGGCCTACGGGATCGGCACGGCCGTCCCGCTCACCCGCACCCGGGCGTCGCCCTCCCGCAGCGTCACCGTCAGCGTGCCGGGGCGGCCCATGTCGGCGCCCTGGTGCAGGGTGATCACGGCCTCGGCCGGCACCAGGCCGAGCTCCCGCAGATACGCCCCGAACGCGGCGGCCGCCGCACCCGTCGCCGGATCCTCGACCACGCCGCCGACCGGGAACGGGTCCCGGACGTGGAAGGTGAAGTCGGCCTCCCGCCACACCAGTTGGACCGTGGTGAGGTCGAGCCGGCGCATGAGCGCGAGCAGCCGGTCGAAGTCGTACGACAGGTCGGCGAGGCGCTCACGGGTGGCCGCCGCCAGCACGAGGTGGCGGGCGCCCGCGTAGCCGATGCGGGGCGGCAGGGCGGGGTCGAGGTCGGCCGCCGGCCAGCGCAGCGCCTCCAGCGCCTCCGCGAGATCGGCGTCCGCCACCTCCTCGACGTGCGGTGCGACGCTGGTGAGGGTGGCCCGGAGCGTGCCGTCGGCGTCCTCGACGGTGACCGGGACCTCGCCGGCCGGGGTGTGGAACAGGTAGTCCCCGGTGCCGTCGCGCTCCGCGAGGGCCACGGCCGTGGCGACGGTGGCGTGCCCGCAGAACGGGACCTCGGCCTTGGGGCTGAAGTAGCGCACGGTGTACGCGCGGTCGCCTCCGGCGGGGGGCGGGGTCACGAACGCGGATTCGCTGTACCCCAGGTCGGCGGCGATCTTGAGCATGTCGTCGTCGCTCAGCGCGGAGGCGTCGAGCACGATCCCTGCCGGGTTGCCGCCGGTGTGGTGGGCGGCGAAAGCGGTGTAGCGCAGCACGTTGGTCATGCCGGCCATTCTCTCCGTCCGCGGGCCCGGCGGGAGCTGATCGCGCAGTTCCCCACGCCGGGGAAGGCTGCACGCCGGCGCATGCCTTCAGGAGCGCGGGGAACTGCGCGAGAACCCCCACCGGCCCGCAGCCCGCGACGAAAGATCCGCGCGGCAGACGCAGTCGGCTTTCAGGGGGCGCGGGGAACTGCGCGACCGGCCCCCACGCACCCGCACCCGAACCGGCACATCCGGCGAAACGGTCAACCGCGGCCGACGTACGGCATGTTCGTGGCGAGGACCGTCGCGAACTGGACGTTCGCGTCGAGCGGGAGTTCCGCCATGTGCCGCACCGTCCGCGCCACGTCCGCCACGTCCATCACCGGCTCCGCCGCCAGCTCCCCGTTCGCCTGGAGGATCCCGGACTGCATGCGCTCGGTCATGTCGGTCGCCGCGTTGCCGATGTCGATCTGCCCGCAGGCGATCCGGTAGGGACGCCCGTCCAGGGAGAGGGACTTGGTCAGCCCCGTCAGGGCGTGCTTCGTCGCCGTGTACGCGATCGACCGCGGCCGCGGCGTGTGCGCCGAGATGGAGCCGTTGTTGATGATCCGGCCGCCCTGCGGCTCCTGCTCCTTCATCTGCCGGAACGCGGCCTGCGCGCACAGGAACGCCCCGTTGAGGTTGGTGTCGACGACGTGCCGCCACGCGTCGTACTCCAGGTCCTCCACCGGCACCCCGCCGGGACCGAACGTACCCGCGTTGTTGAACAGCAGGTCCAGCCGCCCGAACCGGTCCCGCACGGCGCCGAAGAGGGCCGCCACGTCGTCCGGGTTCGACACGTCCGCGCGGGCGGCGAACGCGTCCGTGCCCGGGGCGAGGGCCGCCGTCTCCTCCAGCGTCGCCGGGCGCCGCCCCGCGAGCGCCACCCGCCAGCCGGCGCGCAGCAGTTCCAGCGCGACGGCCCGGCCGATGCCGGAGCCCGCGCCCGTGACCACGGCCGTTCTCGTCTCTTCGGTTCGCGATGCGTCCATGAGGCCGCAGGGTACGGGGGCCTCGGCCACCCGGAGATCACCGATCCGCCATGTGGCTGTTGTGTACGTGACAGTCGGCCGTCGTCCCGGCCCACTCGAATTCCCCTGGCAACTACAGACATCAGCAGTCAGGGGAGGGGCTCCATGTCGAACGTACCGCAGCACGCACCCGAACTCCGCGTCGCCGCCCAGCACTTGGGCCGCCGTCGCTTCCTCACCGTCACCGGCGCCGCCGCCGCGCTCGCCTTCGCGACCAATCTGCCGACCGCCGGCACCGCGGCCGCCGCCGAGCTCGACGCCCGCAAGATCACGAACGATCCGTTCACCCTCGGCGTCGCCTCCGGCGACCCGCTGCCCGAGTCCGTGCTGCTGTGGACGCGGCTCGCCCCGACCCCGTACGAGACCGGCAGCGGCCTGCCCGCCGAGCGCGTCGAGGTCCGCTGGGAGCTCGCGCTCGACGAGCGGTTCAAGCGCGTCGTCAGACGCGGCACGACCACCGCGCACCCGGAGTTCAACCACTCCGTGCACGTCGAGGTCGACCACCTCGCGCCCGGCCGCGTCTACTACTACCGCTTCCGCACCGGCAGCTGGGTCAGCGAGACGGGCCGCACCCGCACCGCGCCCGCCGCCGGCCGCCACGTCCCGGACCTGACGCTCGCCGCGGTCTCCTGCCAGGCGTACCACGACGGCTACTTCACCGCGTACAAGCACCTCGCCCAGGACGACGTCGACGTCGTCTTCCACCTCGGCGACTACCTCTACGAGTACGCCGTCACCTCCGTCGGCGGCGCCCGCAAGTACACGGACCGCGTCCTGCCCGACGTGTTCAACCGCGAGACCGTGACCCTCGACGACTACCGGCTGCGCTACGCCCTCTACAAGTCCGACCCGGACCTGCGGGCCGCGCACGCCGCGCACCCCTTCGTCGTCACCTGGGACGACCACGAGACCGAGAACAACTACGCCGACGACACCTCCGAGAACGACGACCCGCCGGCCGAGTTCCTGCTGCGCCGCGCCTCCGCGTACCGCGCGTACTGGGAGAACCAGCCGCTGCGCCGCCCCCAGCTCCCGCACGGCCCCGACGCCCAGCTCTACCGCCGGCTCGGCTGGGGCCGCCTGGCCCAGTTCGACATCCTCGACACCCGCCAGTACCGCACCAACCAGGCCAACGGCGACGGCTGGAAGTCGCCCACGCCCGAGTCCGAGGCCGCGTCCCAGACGCTGCCCGGCTTCACCCAGGAGCGCTGGCTGACCGACGGCTGGCGGCGCTCGCACGCCCTGTGGAACGTGGTCCCGCAGCAGGTCACCTTCGCCCGCCGCAACAACCCCGCGGCGGGCGACACCACGCTCTCCATGGACTCCTGGGACGGCTACCCGGCCTCCCGCGAGCGCCTGCTCAAGGGCGCGGACGCGGCCCGCGTGGAGAACCTCATGGTGCTCACCGGTGACGTCCACGTCTCCTACGCCATGGACATCAAGCGGGACGTCGACGACCCGGGCTCGCGCACGGTCGGCACGGAGATCGTCACCACGTCGATCACCAGCGGCAAGGACGGCTCCGCGAAGCCGTCCAACTGGGCCGGCTACCTGGCCCGCAACCCGCACATGAAGCACTACAACGGCCAGCGCGGCTACGTGACCGTGAACCTCGGCGAGCGCGAGGCCCGCGCCGACTTCAAGACGGTCTCCGCGGTCACGGTCCCCGGCGCCGCCCTCACCACGGCGGCGTCCTTCGTCACCGCCGTCGGCGACCAGGGTCTCCGCCCGGCCTGATCCCGGCGAGGGTTGCCCCGTGAGATGCGAGGGCGCCCCTGGGGCAGCGGCGAAGCCGCATGCCCCAGGGGCACGGGGAACTGCGCGACCAGCCACACTCAACCCGCACCCGGCAGCGAACCACCGACCCGGCAGACGGGAATCCTCAGCGCTCCCCGGGGTACCGCACCCCGACAGCCGCCCGCACCCGGTCCAACGTACGCATCACGCCCAGCGACCCGTCCAACGGCACGAGCGGCGACTCGGTGTCGCCCGCCCGCAGCCTCCGCATGACCTCGACCGCCTCGTGGCGCATGGAACTCCGCGGCCCGTCCTCCGGCGCCGCCACGAACTCCTCCGGCTCCCGCCCGTCCCGGTGCAGCACGAACCGCTCCGGATAGAAGAACCCGTCCGGCACGTCGATCCGCCCGGCGGACCCGGTGACGGACGCCGTGACGCCCGTACCGGCGTTGATCGCACAGTGCAGCAGCCCCCGCGCCCCGCCCGCCCACGACAGCAGCATCCCGGTCTGCAGGTCGACGCCCTCCTCGGAGAGCTCCGCGGACGCGGTGACCGTCTCCGGCTCGCCGAGCAGCAGATGCGCGAACGACACCGGGTACACACCGAGGTCGAGCGTCGCGCCACCGCCCTGCGCGGGGTCCCGCAGCCGGTGCGAGGGCGGGAACGGGCCGGCCAGCCCGAAGTCGGCCTGCACCGTGCGGACCTCACCGATCGCACCGTCGTCGACCAGCGCCTTGAGCCGCCGGATCAGCGGATTGCAGTACATCCACATGGCCTCCATCAGGAACAGGCCACGCGAACGCGCCAGCGTCACCAGTTCCTCGGCCTCCCGCACGTTCAGCGTGAACGCCTTCTCACAGAGCACCGCCCGCCCCGCCTCCAGGCAGAGCCCGGCGGCCTCCCGGTGCGCCGAGTGCGGCGTGGCCACGTACACGACGTCGATGTCCTCGTCGGCGGCGAGCGACGCCCAGTCGCCGTACGCCCGCTCGATCCCGAACCGCTCGGCGAACGCCTTCGCCGAGGCGTCCGACCGGGAGGCCACGGCCACCACCTCCGCGTCCGGCAGATCGAGGAGATCCGCCGTGAACGACGCGGCGATCCCGCCCGTCGCGAGAATGCCCCATCGCACGCGCCCTTCGGCCATGCCTGCCACCCCTGTCCGTCTGGTGCTCACCGGTGCTCATCATCTGGTCTCGACCACACCGCCGAGCTGAGAGCATAGGTAATCGCACGTACGCGCGGGAGAGACGAAAGGGAACGAGGGACATCGGAATGGCGGAGAGCGGGAGCACTGCCGAGCAGACCAAGGCGGTCCGGGGCCGGGGCGGCGGACCAACCCCCGTGCCGCGGGCGACCGTTCGCACCGGCTTCCTCGTCACCCTCGTGCTCGGCGGTCTCACCGCCGTGCCGGCGCTGTCGATGGACATGTACCTCCCGGCCCTGCCGGAGGTCACCGACGTCCTGCACACCTCGGCGGCCACCGCCCAGCTGACCCTCACCGCCTGCCTCACCGGCATGGCGCTCGGCCAGCTCGTGGTCGGCCCGATGAGCGACAAGTGGGGCCGGCGCAGACCGCTCATGGCCGGCCTGCTCGTGTACGTCGTCGCCACCGCCATCTGCGCCTTCGCACCGAACGCCGCCCTCCTCATCGCCTTCCGGCTGCTCCAGGGACTCGCGGGAGCAGCCGGCATCGTGATCGCCCGGGCCGTCGTCCGCGACCTCTACGACGGCGTCGCGATGGCCCGCTTCTTCTCCACCCTGATGCTGATCTCCGGCGTCGCCCCGATCGTCGCGCCCCTGATCGGCGGCCAGGTGCTGCGGATCACCGACTGGCGCGGCGTCTTCGTCGTCCTCACCGTCATCGGCGTCGGACTCACCGCACTGGTGTGGAAGTGCCTGCCGGAGACCCTCGAACCGGAGCGGCGGCACGGCGGCGGCACCGTCGAGGCGCTGCGCACCATGCGCTCCCTGCTCGCCGACCGGGTCTTCGCCGGATACATGATCGCGGGCGGCTTCGCGTTCGCCGCGCTGTTCGCGTACATATCGGCGTCCCCGTTCGTCATCCAGGAGATCTACGGGGCCTCGCCGCAGACCTTCAGCCTCCTGTTCGGGCTCAACTCGGTCGGCCTGATCGCGACCGGCCAGCTCAACGGCAAGGTCCTCGTCGGCCGCGTCAACCTCGACAAGGTGCTCGCCACCGGCATCGCCCTGATCGTCCTCGCCGCCACGTTCCTGCTCCTGGTCGCCACCGGCACCTTCGGCGCACCGGAGGACCTGGGCCTGGTCCCCATCGCCACCGGCCTGTTCGTCCTCATGGCGTCGATGGCCCTGGCCACCCCGAACACGAACGCGCTCGCGCTCATGCGCACCCCGCACGCCGCGGGCTCCGCGTCCGCCCTGCTCGGCACGTCCTCGTTCCTGATCGGCGCCGTGGCGTCGCCGCTGGTCGGCGTCGCGGGCGAGCACACCGCCGTCCCGATGGCCGTCGTCCAGCTCGCCTGCGGCCTGGCGGCGGCGGTCGCCTTCATGGCACTGTGCCGCCCTTGGCAGCGCACGGCGACCGCGCCGGCGGCAGGGGAGACGGAGGAGGTGGCGGACCGCTGAGCTCGCCACGACTGCGCCACGGCACACCGGAGCGGGCCGGCCTCGACGCCGACCTGCTGGCCGGTCTCGTACGGGACGTGCGGCTGCTCTCCGAAGGGTTCAGGCCCTGGTGCTCGGGGGCCGTCATGCTCGCCGGGCGCGGCCCGGTGATCGCCGCCGAGGCCGTCTGCGGCTGGGCGGTGCGCTACGCGGGGTACGACGCGGCGGCCGACCGCGGCGTCGAACTGCCGCCCGCCGCCCGGGTCCCGATGACCCTCGACACCCCCTTCGACCTTGCGTCCCTCACGAAGCTCTTCACGTCGATCGCCGCCGTCCAGCAGATCGAGCGCGGCACGCTCGGCATCGACGCGAAGGTCGGCGCGTACGTCCCCGAGTTCACGGCCGCGGCCCGGCACGGCATCACCGTCCGCCAGCTGCTCACCCACACCTCGGGCCTGCGCCCCGAACTCCCGCTGTTCGACGCCCCCGACCTGCCCGCCCGGCTCGCGCTGCTGCGCGCCGAGGCCCCCTCGTCCGCGCCCGGCACCTACCTCTACTCCGACCTGAACATGCTGCTGCTCCAGCACGTCCTGGAGCGCCTCACCGGCCGGCCGCTCGACGCCCTGATCCGCGAGGGCATCACCCGCCCCCTCGGCATGACCGCCACCTCGTACGGGCCACGGACCGGCGCCGCCGCCACCGAGGACCAGCGCCGCCCCTGGGCCAAGGCCGACCGGGGCATGCTGCGCGGCGAGGTGCACGACGAGAACGCCTGGGCGCTCGGCGGCGTCGCCGGGCACGCGGGCCTGTTCGCCACCGCCCACGACCTCGCCGTGCTCTGCCGCACCCTCCTCAACGGCGGCTCGTACGGCACCGCCCGCATCCTCGGCCCCGACTTCGTCGACCTGATGCTGACGGCACCGGGGCTCGGCTTCCGGATCGACCAGCCCTCGTTCATGGGCGAGCTGGCGGGCCACGGCGCGGCCGGCCACACCGGGTTCACCGGCACGTCCCTGGTCCTCGACCCGACCACGGACACGTTCCTGGTGCTCCTCGCGAACACCGTCCACCCGCGCCGCCGCCCGGCGGACAGCACCCCGCGCGCCTCCGCCGCCACCCGCCTCGCCCGTGCGGTCGTCCCCCTCGGCTCGCTTTAAAATCTCCGGGTGAACGCCCCCACCCAGTCACCCGCCGACACGCTCCGCTCGGCCCTCGCCGGCCTCCTCGACGGCCTGCCGCCCACCCAGGCGGCCCGCGCCGTGGACCGGCTCATCGCGAACTACCGGGGCACCACCCCCACCGACGCCCCGATCCTGCGCGACCGGGCCGACGTCGCGGCGTACGCGGCGTACCGGATGCCGGCCACGTTCGAGGCGGTCCGCGCAGCGCTGGCGGAGCTCGCCGGGGCGGCCGACTGGACCCCCGCCGGTCACCTCGACATCGGCGGCGGCACCGGGGCGGCGGTCTGGGCGGCGCACGACGTGTGGCCGGGGGAGCGGCCCACGACGGTCCTCGACTGGTCGGAGCCAGCGCTGGCGCTGGGCCGTGAACTGGCGTCGCGGGACGCCGAGTTGGCGACGTCGGTGAGCTGGGAGCGGGCCCGCATCGGCACCGGCACGCCGCCGGCGGCCGACCTGGTCACCATCTCGTACGTGCTGAAGGAGCTGACCGAGGCCGACCGTGCGGCCGTGGTGGACGCGGCGGCCGAGGCGGCGACGGGTGCCGTGGTCGTCATCGAACCCGGCACCCCCGACGGCTACGCCCGGATCATCGAGGCCCGGGACCGCCTGATCGGCGCCGGCTTCCACATCGCCGCCCCCTGCCCGCACGGCGCGGCCTGCCCGATCGTCCCCGGCACGGACTGGTGCCACTTCTCGGCCCGGGTGGCCCGGTCCTCCCTGCACCGGCAGGTCAAGGGCGGGTCGCTGGCCTACGAGGACGAGAAGTTCGCGTACGTGGCCGCGTCCCGCTTCCGCCCCGACCCCGCCGCGGCCCGCATCGTCCGCCGCCCGCAGATCCGCAAGGGCCAGGTCCTGCTCGACCTCTGCGAGGCGGAGGGGGGCCTGGCGCGGGTGACGGTGACCAAGAAGCACGGCGCTCGCTACCGGGAGGCCCGCGACGCGAACTGGGGCGACCCGTGGAATCCGCCGGCCTGACGGGTACCCGTGTGCGGACTTGCGCGTTCACCGCCGTCCGCGGCCCCGGCGGGGGCTGACCGCGCAGTTCCCCGCGCCCCTCAAAGACCGACTGCGTCTGCCGCGCGGTTCCTTCGTCGCGGGCTGCGGCCCGGTGGGGCTTCTCGCGCAGTTCCCCGCGCCCCTCAAAGGCGCACTCCGTGCGCCTCCAGGAGGCCGCAGGCCTCCAGGGGCGCGGGGAACTGCGCGAGCAACCACGACGAGACCCGCGGTCGAAGAACCGGCCGCTACATGGCAGACGCTCAGGGGCGCGGGGAACTGCGCGACCAGCCCCCACGCACCCGCACTCACCGACGAACCAGTCCCCCCACGACGAGAGGCCCCCCGTTCAGCGGAGCTCAAGCGTGCAGCACTTCACGCTTCCGCCCCCCTTCAGCAACTCGCCCAGATCCATCCCGACGGGCACGAACCCCCGCTCCCGCAACGGCTCGAACAACCCCACCGCGGCCTGCGGCAGAAGTACGTTCCGTCCGTCCGACACCGCGTTCAGGCCGAAGGCCATCGCATCGGCCTCGCCCACCACGAGCGCCCCGGGAAACATCCGCCGCAGCACCTCCCGGCTCCCCGCGGAGAACGCCCCGGGGTAGTACATGACCTCGTCCGCCGCGTCGTCGAGGACGGCCAGCGCCGTGTCCAGGTGGTAGAAGCGCGGGTCGACCAGGTCGAGCCCGATCACCGGCCGCCCGAAGAACTCCTGCGCCTCCCCGTGCGACAGCGGAGACGCGCGGAACCCACGCCCCGCGAGCACGTACGACGCGGTGACGGCGAAGTCTCCCTCGCCCTCGTTCACGTGCACCGGCTCGCAGACGTCGGCGTACCCGTGCGCCCGGAACCAGTCCAGGTGCGCGACCGCCTCCGGCTCCCGCTCGCGATGGGCGAACCGGGCCCCGAGGACCCGCCCGTCGACCACGGTCGCCCCGTTCGCGGCGAACACCATGTCGGGCAGACCGGGCCGCGGATCGAGCACGTCCACACCGTGGCCGAGGGCGCGGTACCGGTCGCGCAGGTCTTCCCACTGCGCGACGGCGAGGGGGACGTCGACGGGTTTCGTCGGGTCCATCCAGGGATTGATCGAGTACGTGACCTTGAAGTGCGCCGGTGGGCACATCAGATAGCGCCGGGGTGTGGCGCGCCGTTCCACAGAACGCGGCTTACGCAATGAGGGCTCCTCACGACCGCAGGGGCTGTTGTCGCCCATGGTGCGGTCGGAGGAGCCCTCAAGGCTGTGAACCGAACGGGTGGTTCACCGTGCCACCCGGTCACGAGACGTCGGCCGAGCCGCGCTTCTCCTGCAACTTCCGCAACAACTCGCGCTTCTGTGCCACCGGATCGACACCACCGCCGACCTGCGCGCCCCGGCCGCCGCCCCGCAACGCCTTGCGGGAGAGATTGCTGCGGGTACCGCCGACGCCCAGCATTCCGCCTGCTCCACCTCGGGACATGTGCACTCCTCTTCGGAACTCATGAACGAGACGTCTCGTCTCGCTCGGTGATGTGTTCACTCTGGACGAGACGGAGCGTCTTGTCAACCCTTTACGAGACGGGACGTCTCGGTTCGCCCGCTGCTACATTCGAACCATGTCAGCCACGACAGGCAGCACCGCCGCCAAGAAGACGCCCCCGGACTCCGCCCGCCGCAGCGAACGCTCGCGCCGCGCGATCTACGACGCCGCCCTCGCCCTCATCGGCGAGATCGGGTACGCCCGGACCACCATCGAGGGCATCGCCGCCCGCGCCGGGGTCGGCAAGCAGACGATCTACCGCTGGTGGGGCTCGAAGGCCGAGGTCCTGATGGAGGCCTTCATCGACCTCAACGAGCAGAACGCGCGCGCCGCCGCCGAGAAGCACCCCGGCGCACCGGTCGACGCGAACGGCTTCCCCGACACCGGTGACCTGGAGGCCGACCTCAAGCTCGTGCTGCGTGCCACCGTCGACGAGCTCAAGGACCCCCGCTTCGAGGCCCCGGCCCGCGCGCTCGCCGCCGAGGGCGTCGCCGACCCGCAGTTCGCCGAGGACTTCATCGACAAGCTGCTCATGCCCGGCCTCGACCAGTACGCCGCCCGGCTGCGCACCGCCCAGGACACCGGGCAGGTCCGCCTCGACGTGGACCCCGAGATCGCCCGGGACCTCTTCGCCGCCCCGCTCGCCCAGCGCTGGCTGCAGCTCACGGGCCCGCTCGACCACGCGTACGCGGACAAGCTCGTCGAGTACGCGCTCTACGGGATCAGCGCCCGTCCGAAGAAGTAGCCGCCGTCGCGGCCAGCAGCCCCGGCGCGTCCGAGATGACCCCGTCGCAGCCGAGCCGCAGCACCCGGTCCCGGTCCTCGGGCGTGTTCACGGTGTGCGCCCACACGCGCGGGACGCCCGACCTGACCGCCCGTACGAGATCCGCGTCGCGCGCCTTGTGGTCCATGTCCAGCACGTCGACGTACGGGGCCCAGGCCGCGGGACGGTCGGTCCGCATCTGCCGCGCCGAGCGCCAGAGCTGGGAGATCAGGCCGAGCCGGTGCGCGCGCTCGGCGACGGCCGGGTGGTTGGAGTTCACCAGGACCGAGCGGGTCAGGCCGCGCGAGCGGATCAGCCGCGCGAGCCCCTCCAGGCTGTCCGGGTCCTTGGCCTCCAGCATCAGCACGATCCGGCCGCCGAACCGGTCGAGCACCTCCGCGACCGTCGGCGGCCGCTCGGACCGCCAGCCGCCCGGCAGCGACGCCTTCGGCCGCAGCCGCACGCCCTCCCAGTCCCGCCGGTCCAGATCGCGCACCAGGCCGCCCGAGTAGGTCGTCCGGTCCAGGGTCGCGTCGTGCATCACGACGAGGGTGCCGTCGCGCAGCATCCGGGTGTCGAAGTCGAGGACCTGCGCGGTGCCGCGATCGAAGGCCGCCGCGAGCCCGGACATGCTGTTCTCCGGCACCTCCAGGGCGCCGCCGCGATGCGCCGTGTACGTGACGCGGGGGAGGGCGTCCACGGTCAGCGGGCCGCTGCCCCACTCCAGCGGGGGCGCGAACGCCAGACCGGTGAGGGAGAGGGCGCCCGCGAGGCCCATGATCGGTACGGTCCTGCTCACCAAAGTGACCATGGCGACCAAGGTAGGGGCACAAATGCCCGCAAATACGGCAATGACACCCTGTGGCCTCTGGCGGAGCGCGATGGTGGGACCATGGTGGTCCGGGACCCACCGGCACTCGGCACGACGGCGATGGTGAGGGGATTTATGGGCGCGGAGCACAACGGCGGCAAACGCACCGGTCTGGGCAGGATCTCCCAGTGGCTGAAGGCCGCCCGGAGCCCGAAGGACACCGGGGCCGACGCCGACCGGGAGTCACTGCTGCTCGCCGCTGCCGCCGCCGGACTGCCCCTCGCCCCCGCCGCGCACCCCGCCGACTACCGATGTTCGTGCAACCGGATCGGCTGTCCCACGCCCGGCAGGCACCCCGTCTCGTTCGCCTGGCAGACCCAGTCCACGACGGACCGCTCCCAGATCGAGCGCTGGGCCAGGCACCAGCCGCTGGCCAACTTCATCACCGCGACGGGCATGGTCCACGACGTCCTCGACGTCCCCCTGGAAGCCGGCCGCGAGGCACTGGAGCGGCTCCTGTCCACCGGTGTCGAGGTCGGCCCCGTGGCCGAGTCCGGCGGCGACCGGATGCTCTTCTTCACGGCGACGCGCGGCACGCCGGAGGACGAGGACGAGTGGTGGCCCTGCGAGCTGGACTGCCACCCCGAGACGATGGACGAGCACCCCGGCATGCGCTGGCACTGCCGCGGCTCGTACGTCCTGGTCCCGCCGGCGCGACTGCCGGGCGACCGGGCGGTGGAGTGGGTGCGCGGGCCCGAGCATCCGCTGCCCGACCCGCTCACCCTCCTGGAGGCCCTGACGGACGCCTGCTCGCGCTATGCGGGAGCGGAGCCCGACTTCACGTCCGCCTGGCCGTAAGGATTCGTCGGCCGTAAGGACCCGTCGGCCGTCAGGAGCCCTCGGCCGTCGTGATGCCCTCGACCCGGGCCAGCACGTCCACGTCCCCTGACCCCGGCGGGTCGAACGCCGCCTGGTTCGACACGTACCCGTACGTCGCGGACTGCTTGGGCTCGCCCGTCATCAGCGCCTTCACGCTCGCGCCGATCGCCGGCAGGTCCGAACCCGGCGACGCCGTCTGCTTCTCGTAGCGCCGCGTCGCGAAGAACACCAGCGCCCCGCCGTCCTCGGTGCGCAGTGCGACCGGCGCGTAGTCGCTGGAGACCAGCGGCTCGTCGATGTACTGCGTGGAGAGCCCGGGCCGGGTGCCGTTCTTCTTGCGGGACGCGCGCCACTGTGTGGTGTGCTGCCCGTCCGCGAACCCGTCGGCCGCGTCGCTCTTCGGGTCCAGGTAGTCCGCGTACTTCTTGCTGAGGTCCGCCGGCGGCACCGCCAGCTTGCCCGCGTCCGGGGTGACCGCCTCGCCCCAGCCGTCCCCGTCCGTCTTGAACTTCGGCACCTTGCCGTCGCGGAACAGCGTCAGGTACGACACCGCGAACGGCTCGCTGACGTCGTCGCGGGTGAAGACCATGACCCAGCGGTAGCCGGCCAGCCGGTTGTTGTCGGAGTCCGCGACGAACCAGCGGGGCCAGCCCGCCTTCTTGGGGACCGTGAAGCGGGTGTCGGTGAGCTTCAGCTCCGTGTGCTTCGGGTTGCCGTCCGGGTGGAGCGTGCGGCCCGCCTTCAGCTTGGCGGCGTCGATCGCGCCGAGCGCCCCGGTGACGTACTTGGCGTCGGCGGAGCTGTCGTAGGACTTCTCCGCCTTGTTGTACGCCGTCACGAAGGTGTCCAGAGCGCGCGCGGCCTCCGCCTTCGTGGTCGTCGGGACGATCTCCAGCTCCCCGTGCACGGTCACGCACCCGCTCGCCGTGAGGGACAGCACGACGGCCGCGGCCGCCGTCACGGCGGGCCTGCCGAGCCTGTTCATGACCTTGCTCATGACGATGACTTCACCTTCCCCTTCCCGGGGGCGAACCCTACCGGGAAGACGAAGCGCGCACTGCCTCGGCCCTGCGGGACAGCAGCCCGGCCGGGAGGAAGAACAGCGTCAGCGTCGGCACCAAGTACACGAACCAGACGACGACTTGGAGGACCGTCGGGTCGGGCTGGAAGTTGAAGACGCCCTTGAGGAGCGTGCCGAGCCAGCCGTCGGGGGCGATCGTCGAGCTGATGTCGAAGGCCAGCTCGTTCAGACCGCCGATGAAGTCGGCCTCCTGGAGGTCGTGCACGCCGTACGCGAGCACGCCCGCGGCCACGACGACCAGCATGCCGCCGGTCCAGGTGAAGAACTTCGCCAGGTTGATCCGCAGCGCGCCCCGGTAGAACAGCCAGCCGAGGACCACCGCGGTGGCCAGGCCGAGCAGGGCGCCGACCACCGGCTCCGTCGTGCCGTTGCTGGTGGCGTGCACCGCCGTCCACACGAACAGGGACGTCTCCAGGCCCTCGCGCCCGACGGCGAGGAAGGCCGTCACGACCAGGGCCGCCGTGCCCATCTGCAGGGCGGTGTCCAGCTTGCCGTGCAGCTCCGTCTTCAGGTGCCGGGCGGTGCGCCGCATCCAGAACACCATCCACGTCACCAGGCCCACCGCGACGATCGACAGCGAACCGCCGAGCGCCTCCTGTGCCTTGAACGTCATCTCCTGCGAGCCGAACTCCAGGCCCGCGCCGAACGCGAGCGCCACGCACACGGCGACCGCGATGCCCAGCCACACCGGCTTCAGGGCGTCCCTGCGCTCGGTCTTCACCAGGTACGCGACGAGGATGCAGACGATGAGGCTGGCTTCCAGGCCTTCGCGCAGCCCGATCAGATAGTTCGCGAACATCGCTCAGCTCGCCTTCCCGTCGAAGAGCCCGCGGCCCCACCAGTCCTTGTCGTCCCGCACTCCCGGCGGGACCGCGAACACCGCCGAACCCACGTGCTGGATGTACTCGTTGAGCGCGTCCGTCGCCAGGCTCCGCTGCACCGGGATGAACCCCTTGCGCACGTCCTTCTGGTACGCGAGGAAGAACAGGCCCGCGTCGAGGCGGCCGAGGCCGTCCGTGCCGTCGGTGAACGAGTAGCCGCGGCGCAGGATCGTCGCCCCGTGGTTGCTGTCGGGGTGCGCGAGCCGCACGTGCGCGTCCGGCTTCATCGCCTTCAGGAACGGCTCGTCGCGCTCCTTCGCCTTGCCGACCGGCGCGCCCTCGCCCTTGTCCCGGCCGAAGACGTCCTCCTGCTCCTGCAGCGAGGTGCGGTCCCAGGTCTCGATGTTCATCCGGATCCGCCGGGCGACGAGGTACGAGCCACCGCTCATCCAGTCGGGCCCGTCGGCCCACACGTGCCGGTCGAGCCGGTCCGTCTCGGTGCCCGCGATATTGCGGGTGCCGTCCTTGAAGCCCATCAGGTTACGAGGGGTCTGCGCGTCCGGCGTCGTCGACGACGTCTTGCCGAAGCCGAGCTGCGACCAGCGGATGGCGACCTTGCCGAAGCCGATCCGGGCCAGGTTGCGGATGGCGTGCACCGCGACCTGCGGGTCGTCGGCGCAGGCCTGCACGCACAGGTCGCCGCCGCTGCGCGCCCTGTCGAGGTTGTCGCCGGGGAACTTGGGCAGCTCCACCAGCGCCTCGGGCCGGCGGCCGGATATCCCGAACGCCTTGCCGTACTTGTCGAAGAGGGAGGGGCCGAAGCCGATGGTCAGCGTCAGCCGCGACGGCTTGAGGCCGAGCGCCTCACCGGTGTCGTCCGGCGGCGCCTCGGCGAGCCCGCCGTACGCGCCCTCGCCGACCGCGCGCCCCTCCGTCATCAGGGCGGCCGCCTTCGTCCAGTCCTTGAGCAGCTGGACGAACTCCTCGCGGTCCTCGGTCTTCACGTCGAACGCGGCGAAGTGCAGCCGGTCCTGCACCGCCGTCGCGATGCCGGCCTGGTGCGCGCCGTGGAACGGCACCGCGCCGCCCGACTCGGCGGCCGGCGCCATGTCGTCCCCGCTGTCCGAGCGGGTCAGTGCGACCGCGCCGCCCGCCGCCGCGGCACCGAGCGCGAGCCCGGCACCGCCGACGGCGAGCAGCGAACGCCGGGAACGCCCGGGTGCGGCGGGTGAGTTGGAGGTCTCGTCCGGCATGGCGGCCCTCTCCTCGTGGTTCGTGCTCACGGCTGCGGACTACTTGACGACCGCGGCGGCCAGCTTCGACAGCGGCTCCGCCAGCGCGTTGACCGCGTCCGACAGCTCCTTCTGGTCCGCCTTGCCGACCTTGTCGTAGGAGGTGAACTCGTAGCCGCTCTTGTCCTTGCGGTACTTGTCGAGCAGCGTGTCCAGGGCCGCGAACTGCTTGTCGAGCTCCTTGGTCAGCGCGGCGTCGTTCTCCGACGCGACCGGCTTGAGCAGCGTGTACGCCTTCTCGGCGCCCTCGACGTTGGCCTTGAAGTCGACGAGGTCGGTGTGCGAGTAGCGCTCCTCCTCGCCGGTGACCTTGCCGGTCGCGACCTCGTCGAGGAGCTCCTTGGCGCCGTTGGCCATCGAGGTCGGCGTGATCTCGGCCTTGCCGACCCGCTGCTGCCAGTCCGCGAGGTCCTTGTCGAGCAGGTCGGCCAGCTCCTTCTCCCGCGAGCCGATCTTCTTGTCCGCCCACAGCGCCTTCTCCAGGCGGTGCCAGCCGGTCCAGTCCGTCTTCACGTCCTGGCCCTCCTCGAGACCGTCCTCGCGGACGTCGACCTTCGGGTCGATGTCACCGAACGACTCGGCGACCGGCTCGGTGCGCTCCCAGCCGATGCGGGAGGTGGCGTACGCCTTCTTCGCGGCGTCCAGGTCGCCCTTGCGGACGGCGTCCGTGAACGTCTTCACCTTCGGCAGCGTCTCGTCGGCCTGCTCCTGCGCGTACTGCCGGTAGGCGGCGACGGCGGCGTCCAGGCGCGGGTCGCGCTTGGCCGCGGCCTTGCCGCCGGTGGCGGTGACGTCCTGGCGGTGACCCTTGCCCTTCATGCCGGGGATGCAGGCGATCCGGTAGTCGCCGCTCTTCACCTCTGCGGTCAGGGTGTGCTTGGTGCCGGGACCGATGTTCTCGCGCTCGGAGACGATCCGGTCGTCCGGGAAGAGGATCTCCACCTCGGTGACCCGGGACCCCTTGTTCTCGACGGCCAGCTCGACGTGCCCGGCCGGGAACTCGGTCTTCGACACCTTGCAGCTGTCGTCGGTGGCGGTCACCTCGATCGCGCCGGAGCCGCCGGCTTTGGCGTCGCTCTTCTCGGTGCAGCCCGTGACGACGGTCAGGGCCGCCACCGTGGCGACGGCGGTGGCGACGGAGAAGCGGACGGCTCGCATGCGGGCTCCAAGGAAGTACACAGCTTGATCTGCTACGGCTCGGTGTTAGGCGGCCCTAACTTATATGAGGCTTACCTCAGTGCTACCCGTCTGATCCGTGATTCACCTCTCATGAAAACCGCCTGGTCGCGACCCGGACACGAGCGACCCTCGGACGACCCAGGGATTGGTCAAAGGACGGTCAAGCGGCACCTCGGGCGTGGTTCACTGCCCCCGTGAACGACATGAGTGGCTACGACGTACTGCGCGTCTTCTGCGGCCCCGACGGCCGTCACGGCAATGAGCTCGGCGTCGTACGCGACGGAACCCGGCTGCCCGGCCGCGAGCAACGGCAGGCGTTCGCGGGCAAGCTCGGCTTCAGCGAGACCGTCTTCGTCGACGACCCCGAGCGCGGCGTCATCGACATCTACACGCCGGCCCTGCGGCTGCCCTTCGCCGGGCACCCCTGCGTCGGTTCGGCCTGGCTGCTCGACGTGCCAGAACTGGTCGTCCCCGCGGGCGTCGTCGCGGCGCGCCTCGACGGCGAGTTCAGCTGGATCGAGGCGCGCGCCGAGTGGGCCCCGCCGCGCACGCTGCGCCAGTACGCGTCCGTCGCCGAGGTGGACGCCCTGCCGGTGCCGCCGCCGGGGGAGTGGATCTACGCGTGGGCCTGGGAGGACGAGACGGCGGGCCGCGTCCGGGCCCGGGCCTTCCCCGGCCGCGACGACGGGATCACCGAGGACGAGGCGACCGGAGCGGCGGCCCTCCTGCTGACGGACCGCCTCGGCCGGGCCCTCAACATCCGCCAGGGCCGCGGCTCCCAGATCCTGACGGCGCCGCAGCCGGAGGGTTTCGTGGAGGTCGGCGGCCGGGTCCGCCTGTCAAGCCACTCCACCCCGTAAGTCCTACGCGGCCGAGGAGAACTCCTCGCCCAACGCCCTGAACACCCCCGTGTTCAGGGCGAAGGCCCGCTTGCACTCGGCCACCACCCGCTGCTTCTCCAGCTCGTCCACCCCGATCCGGTCGAGCAGCTCGCGATACCCCCGCTTGAACGCCGCCGGGTTCCCCACTCGCTCGAACACGTAGAACCGCACCCCGTCGCCCTTGCGCGCGAAGCCCCAGGTCTTCTCCGCCTTGTCGCGGATGATCTGGCCGCCCGACAGGTCGCCCAGGTAACGGGTGTAGTGGTGCGCCACGTAGCCGGCGGGCCAGCTCAGGACGCACTCCTCGACCCGCGCCGCGTACGCCGCCGTGGCCGGCAGCGCCGTGGCCCGCTCGCGCCAGTCCGCGCCCCGCAGGTGCGCCAGATCGCGCTCGAGCTCCGGCACGCGCAGCAGTTCCGCCTGGATGAACGGACCCGCGACCGGGTCGTCCGCGAGTCGTTCTGTGCCGTCCTCAAGTGCCCTGTACACGAACCACAGTTGCTCCGTGTACCGCGCGTACGCGTCCACGCCCAGCGCCCCGCCCAGCAGGTCGCTCATGAACGTCGACGTCTCCGCCTCGGTGTGCTGCTCGTGCGAGGCAGTGCGGATCAGAGTGGAGAACGGGGTGTCCATGGGGCCTCCGCCGGCGGGTTCTAGGTAGGTTAGGCTTACCTAACATAACAGCTTTCCCGACATCCTGTCGGTAAAAACGTACCCGGATTCCCGATCAAGGGAACGTAAAGAGGAACACAAAGAGAAAGCCCGCCCCCCGAAGGGGGCGGGCCGTGCCGGCGGGCGGGCCGGGACTACGGCAGCGTGAGGATCTCCGCGCCGGTCTCCGTGACCACCAGCGTGTGCTCGAACTGGGCCGTGCGCTTGCGGTCCTTGGTCACGACCGTCCAGCCGTCGGCCCACATGTCGTACTCGTACGTGCCGAGCGTCAGCATCGGCTCGATCGTGAACGTCATCCCCGGCTGGATCACGGTCGTCGCGTGCGGGCTGTCGTAGTGCGGGACGATCAGGCCGCTGTGGAACGAGGAGTTGATGCCGTGGCCGGTGAAGTCACGCACGACCCCGTAGCCGAAGCGCTTGGCGTACGACTCGATGACCCGGCCGATGATGTTGATCTGGCGGCCCGGCTTGACGGCCTTGATGGCGCGGTTGAGCGACTCGCGCGTCCGCTCGACGAGCAGCGTCGACTCCTCGTCGACGTCGCCGACCAGGTACGTGGCGTTGTTGTCGCCGTGCACGCCGCCGATGTACGCCGTCACGTCGAGGTTGATGATGTCGCCGTCGCGCAGCACCGTGGAGTCGGGGATGCCGTGGCAGATGACCTCGTTGACGCTCGTGCACAGCGACTTGGGGAAGCCGCGGTAGCCGAGGGTGGAGGGATAGGCGCCATGGTCGCACATGTACGCGTGCGCGATCCGGTCCAGCTCGTCCGTGGTGACGCCCGGCGCGATGGCCTTGGCCGCCTCGCCCATGGCCTGCGCGGCGATCCGCCCGGCGATCCGCATCGCCTCGATCGTCTCCGGGGTCTGCACCTCGGGGCCCTTGTAGGGAGTCGGCGCGGGCTTGCCGACGTACTCGGGGCGCCGGATGTTCCCGGGCACGGTGCGGAGGGGGGACTGTTCCCCCGGTACGAGGAGCGCGGGCGACGACTGCGACTGGCCAGACATGCCAGCGAGTGTAACGAGCGGCAGTGGGGGACCATGGCCATGAGCGTTCTGAGGAGAGGAGTCGGCCGTGGCCCTGTTCAAGAAGCGGACCGTCGGGAAGCCGGGCGAGTGGTACTACTGCCTGGAGCACCAGAAGGTCGAGGAGGGGCCCGAGTGCCCCGCCAAGGACCGGTTCGGACCGTACGCGTCCCGTGAGGAGGCGGAGCACGCGATGGCCACCGCCCACGAGCGCAACCTCACGTGGGAGAACGACCCGCGGTGGCACGACGTCGCGGCGCGCGGCGAGGACGACGACGCCCGGGAGTAGGCAGGACGCGGGGGCGGCCGGCCCGCGCCGGCCGCCCCCGCGGTACGGGTGGCTCAGGCCGCGGGCCGACCACCGGCCGCCCGGAGGGCCGCCTCGTGTTCGTCGCGCCGCGCCTCCGCGTGCTCGTCGGTCCTGGCGTCGTACGTGAGGATCTTCGGGAGCACGGCCGCGAGCGCCGCCACCGAGGCGACACAGGCCACGCCGCCCGACCAGATCGCCGACCGGGTGCCGGTCCAGCCGGCCGCGGCACCCGCGCGGAGCTGGCCCAGCTGCGGGCCGACGCTGTACGAGAGGACCTCGATGCCGGCGAGACGGCCGCGCAGCGCGTCCGGGATCGTCTGGTTCCAGATCGTGGAGCGGCCGAGGCCACTGACCATGTCGCCCGCCCCGGCGGCCGCGAGGCAGAGCAGCACCAGCCAGACGTTCGAGAACCAGCCGGCCGCCGCGACGGCCAGGCCCCACGCGGCGGCGCCGCCCACCACGAGCAGCCCGTGCCGGTGCACCCGTGACGTCCAGCCGCTGGTGAGCGAGCACAGCAGCGAACCGACCGCGCCCGCCGCGTACATGAGGCCGAGCGACCAGTCCGCGTCCAGCTCGTCCGCGAGGAACGGGAAGATCGTGTTCGGGAACGCGAAGAACATCGCCGCCATGTCGATCGCGTACGTGCCGAGGAGCACCGGCCGCGACCACGCGTACCGCGCCCCCTCGGCCAGCGAGCGCAGGGACGGCTTCGTCGCGTCGTGCGAGGCGGGGGCGGGCGCGAGGCGCGTGCACAGGGACACCGAGACGGCGAAGCCGACGACCGTCACGGCGTACGCGCAGGCGTGGCCCGCGTAGGCGACGACGACACCGGCGAGCGCCGGGCCCGCGATCGCGCCCACGTTCCAGCGCAGCGAGTTGAGGGCCGCGGCCGCGGGCAGCTGGTCGTGCGGGACGATCCGGGCGATCAGCGAGTCGAGCGCCGGGCGCTGCAGGCCCGCCAGTCCGGAGACCGCGGCTGCCACGACGTACAGCGGCCACAGCAGCGGGTCCGGCAGCAGGGCGTTCACCAGCAGGACGAGCGCCAGACAGCCGAGGCCCGCCTCCGTCCACAGGATCACCCGGCGGCGGTCGACGGCGTCGGCGAGCGCCCCGCCGTACAGCCCGCACACCACCAGCGGCACCAGCTCGACCGCGCCCATCGCGCCGACCGCGAGCGGTGAGTCCGTCAGGTCCTTGATCTGCAGCGGCAGGGCGACCATCGCCATGAAGCTGCCGAAGTACGTGACGAGGCCCTGCACCCAGAGCAGCCGGAAGTCCCGGACGGATCGCCAGGGAGTCAGGTCGGGGAGCAGCGCGGAGAGCTTTCGGGACACAAGCGCCCATGCTCGGTCGGCAGGGACGGCCCTGACAAGCGGATTTGTCTCACCAGCGGGCCGGCGGCGGCGCCGTCAGCTGGTCCGCGAGGCGGGACAGCCGGTCGCGGAACCGGCGCCGGCTGCGCGGCGCCGGCATCGCGTTCTCCCCGGCCGCCGCGCTGACCAGGTGCTGCACGGTGTCGAGATCGAGGTCGGTGTCGCCGGGCACGGTCAGCGCGTCGTGGGCCAGCGCGTGCAGATCGGCGTTGCCGGCGGGACCCGCGTCCAGGGCGAGCACCGTCGCCCCCGACCGGCGGGCGTCGTGCACCCGCTCCAGCAGTGGAGCGCCCACCACGTCGGGCGTCACCACCAGGAGCGTCTCGCCGCGGCGGGCCGCCGCGAGCCGGCCGAGACCGACCGCGAGGTGCGCCGGATCGCCGGGCCGTGCCGCGTGGCGGACCAGCGTCGGCGACAGCTCGGGCGTACCGGACCAGGCCGCCTCGTCGACCAGGTGCGCCGCCAGGTGCCAGGGCTCGTACTCCTCGGTGCCCACCAGCAGGAGCCCACCGCCGTGCGCACCCACCGAGGACCGCAGCGCCCCCGCGAGACGACGGGTGGCGGCGGGCCACTCCGTACCGGCGAGGACCTCGCGCAGCAGCGCTACTCGTACGGCGTCCATGGGGCGCATGGTGCCCCACGAGCCGTCCCGGGAGCGGGCGTTCGCCGGAAGACCGCCCGTACGGGTGCGCGGGTGGCGGCTCGGTGTGCTGAACGGCACTGCGGACAGCCGGAGTTCACCCCGAGTTATCTTCGGTGGGAAGCATGGCGGGCATGTCCGTCACCGCAGAGCACCCCGAGCAGCCAGAGCAGCCAGAGCACCCCGAGCAGCCAGAGACCTCAGTGCCGTTCCGTGCGGGGGACGACGGCTACGCCAGTTTCCGCATCCCCGCCGTCGTGCGGACGACCGACGGCACCCTCCTCGCTTTCTGCGAGGGTCGCGTCGGCTCCCGCGAGGACTTCGGCGACATCGACGTGGTGGTGCGCCGCTCGGCCGACGGCGGGCGGACCTGGGGGCCGCTGCGCGTCGCCGCCGCCAACGGCCGTGACCTGGCGGGCAATCCGGCCCCCGTCGTGCTGCCCTCCGGCCGCGTCCTGCTCGTCCACGTCCGCAACGCGGCCGCCGCGACCGAGGACGCCATCCGGCGCGGACGGGTCTCCGCCGCCGACGGCCGCCGCGTCTGGGTCACCCACAGCGACGACTCCGGCCTCACCTGGGCGCCGGCCCGCGAGATCACCGACCGGGTGAAGCGGGCGGACTGGCGCTGGTACGCCACCACCCCCGGCCACGCGCTGCGCACCCGCGAGGGCCGGATCGTCGTCCCCGCCAACCACTCGCTGCCGCCGACCGGCAGCGACAACGGCACCGAGGGCCGCTACAACGGCGGCCACTGCCTCCTCAGCGACGACGACGGCGCGACGTGGCGGATCGGCTACGCCGACGACGATCCCGACGGCTACGTGAACGCGAACGAGACCACCGCCGCCCAACTCCCCGACGGGCGGCTCTACTTCAACACCCGCAACGACTCACCGGCACCCGGCACCCGCGCCGACGCCCACTCCCTCGACGGCGGCGAACGCCTGGTGAAGCCCTTCCGGCCGCAGGCGGGGCTCGTCGGGCCCGTCGTCGAGGGCAGCCTGCTGCAGCTCGACGAACCCGGCGACCCGGACGTGCTGCTGTACTCGGGCCCGGCCGACCCCGGCTTCCGCGCCCTGATGACCGTCCGCCGCAGCCTCGACGGCGGCGTCACCTGGCAGCCCGCGCACACCGTCGACGGCCTGCCCGCCGCCTACTCCGACCTGGTCCGCGTCGACCCCGCCACCGTCGGGCTGCTCTACGAGACCGGCGACTTCTCCGCGTACGAGACGATCACGTTCCGGCGGATCCCGGTGGCCTCGCTCACCCGCCCGTACGCCTGAGTAAGGTCACTGCATGACTACCAGCGACAGCGCACAGAACGCCGCGCCGAAGGCGCCGGCCAAGGACCCCTGGGAGCTGCCCGACGTGTCCGGGCTCGTCGTCGGCGTGCTCGGCGGCACCGGCCCGCAGGGCAAGGGCCTCGCCTACCGGCTGGCCCGCGCGGGCCAGAAGGTGATCCTCGGCTCCCGCGCCGCCGAGCGCGCGCAGGCCGCCGCCGACGAACTCAACGAGCACGGCCTGGGCATCGAGGGCGCCGACAACGCCGAGTGCGCGCGACGCAGCGACATCGTCATCGTCGCCGTGCCCTGGGACGGCCACGGCGCCACCCTCGAGGCCCTGCGCGAGGACCTCGCCGGCAAGATCGTCGTCGACTGCGTCAACCCGCTCGGCTTCGACAAGAAGGGCGCCTACGCGCTGAAGCCCGAGGAGGGCAGCGCGGCCGAGCAGGCCGCGGCGCTCCTGCCGGACTCCCGGGTCACGGCCGCCTTCCACCACCTCTCGGCGGTGCTGCTGGCCGACCCGGCCATCGACGAGATCGACACCGACGTGATGGTCCTCGGCGAGTCCCGCGCGGACACGGACGTCGTCCAGGCCCTGGCCGCCCGCATCCCCGGCATGCGCGGCGTCTTCGCGGGCCGGCTGCGAAACGCCCACCAGGTCGAGTCCCTCGTCGCCAACCTGATCTCGGTGAACCGCCGCTACAAGGCCCACGCGGGGCTGCGCGTCACGGACATCTAGGGCGCGTTCCGGCGTGGCCGGGGCATGGGGGACACTGGTCGGCGAAACACCGCCGTGCCGTACGTGTCCGTATTGGAGCCGACCCCATGCCCCGCATCGCCCTCTTCGCTTCCCTCGTCTGCGTCCTCGCCGTCGTCGCCGCGGTGGTCTCCTTCGTCCAGGGCAGCTTCCTCGGGGTCGTCTGGGTGCTGATGGCCGGGATCACGTCGAACATGGCGTGGTTCTACGTGCGCAAGGCGAGGGCCGAGAAGCGCGCCGCGGGTTCGACTACGGCTGTGTGAACGTCGGGATCTCCGGCGTCCCTTCCCAGAAGCGGTAGAAGCGCTGGCCCCAGTACGTGTCCCAGTCGTGCACGCCCAGCGAGCGCAGCACGGCGTCGATCACGTCGAAGAACCACTGGTTCACCTCCGGGATCCACAGCACGGCGAACACCGCGAGCAGACCGAACGGTGCGAACGGCTCCACCTGGCGCTTGATCCTGTACGAGAGCCAGGGCTCGATCACGCCGTATCCGTCCAGGCCCGGCACCGGCAGGAAGTTCAGGATCGCCGCGGTCACCTGGAGCAGGGCCAGGAACGCCAGCGCGTAGCGGAACGTGTCGGGCACCCCGTCCAGCGCGTCCAGCCAGAACGGGGCCGTGCAGACCACCGCGAACAGCACGTTCGTCAGCGGGCCCGCCGCCGAGATCAGGCTGTGCTTCCAGCGCCCCTGGATGCGCCCCCGCTCGATGAAGACGGCGCCACCGGGCAGGCCGATCCCGCCCATGATCACGAAGAGGACCGGCAGCACGATGCTGAGCAGGGCGTGGGTGTACTTCAGCGGGTTCAGGGTCAGATAGCCCTTCGCGCCGATCGAGATGTCGCCGCTGTGCAGGGCGGTGCGCGCGTGCGCGTACTCGTGCAGGCAGAGCGAGACGATCCAGGCCGCCGTCACGAACAGGAAGACGGCGAAGCCGGGCTGTGAGGCGTAGTCCGTCCACACCGCCCAGCCGGACACGGCCGTGACCGCGACGATGCCGAGGAAGACGGGGCTGATCCGGCTGTCGCCGCGCCGGGATGTGGCGGTGGTCATGGGGTGGGACTCCCGGATTCGCTGGGTCGGTGGTCGGTCGGTGGTCGGTCGGTGGTCGGTCGGTGGCGTGACCGAACGTACCCGTCGTACGACGAGAACGTGCCACGACGGCGTTCCGGTTCCGCTCCCGGCGCACCCGGCGTCCGCCGCGCGCGGGACCGGGGACAATGGGGCCCGTGCGCTACCGCATCCTCGGCACCACCCAGGCAATCCGCGACGACGGCACGGCCGTCCCGGTCGGCGGGGCGCGGCTGCGCGCCCTGCTCACGGTGCTCGCCCTGCGGCCCGGGCGGACCGTGCCCGCGGCCGTGCTCGTCGACGAGGTGTGGGGCGCCGAGCCGCCCGCGGACGCGCCGGGCGCACTGCAGGCGCTGATCGGCCGGCTGCGCCGGGCCCTGGGCAGCGGGGCGATCGCCTCCGCCGACGGCGGGTACCGGCTGACCGCGGCGCCCGACGACATCGACCTGTTCCGCTTCGAGCGGCTCACCGGCGACGGCGCCCGCGCCCACGCCGACGGCAACGCCGCCAAGGCCGCCGACCTGCTCGACGACGCGCTCGCCCTGTGGCACGGGCCCGCGCTCGCCGATCTGCCCGACCGCACGGCGGAGGCGGCCCGCTGGGACGCCCGGCAGCTCGACGCGCGCCGCACCCGGCTCGCGGCCCGGCTCGCGCTCGGCCTCGCCGACACCGTGCTGCCGGAGCTGACCGCGCTGTGCGACGCGCACCCCCTGGACGAGCCGCTCCAGGCGCTCCGCCTGCGCGCCCTGCGCGACGCGGGCCGCCCGGCGGAGGCCCTCGCCGCCTACGACCACGTCCGCCGCGACCTGGTGGACCGCCTGGGCGCGGACCCCGGGCCCGA
>NZ_JAMOLN010000090.1 GCF_024448165.1 Streptomyces longispororuber | reverse complement strand
CAGTCAACAACCTGCGGAAGGTGAGCAGCATGCAGTTCGGGATCTTCACCGTCGGAGATGTGACCGTCGACCCGACGACCGGACGCGCGCCGAGCGAGCACGAGCGCATCAAGGCGATGCTCGCCATCGCGCAGAAGGCCGAGGAGGTCGGTCTGGACGTCTTCGCGACCGGTGAGCACCACAACCCGCCGTTCGTGCCGTCGTCGCCGACCACGATGCTCGGCTACATCGCGGCGCGGACCGAGCGCCTGATCCTGTCCACGTCGACGACGCTGATCACCACGAACGACCCGGTGAAGATCGCCGAGGACTTCGCGATGCTGCAGCACGTCGCGGACGGCCGGGTGGACGTGATGATGGGCCGCGGCAACACCGGCCCGGTCTACCCCTGGTTCGGCAAGGACATCCGCGACGGCATCGACCTGGCGATCGAGAACTATGCGCTGCTGCGCCGGCTGTGGGACGAGGACACGGTCACCTGGAAGGGCAAGTTCCGCACGCCGCTGCAGTCCTTCACCTCGACCCCGCGCCCGCTGGACGGGGTGGCGCCGTTCGTCTGGCACGGCTCGATCCGCTCGCCGGAGATCGCCGAGCAGGCCGCCTACTACGGCGACGGCTTCTTCCACAACAACATCTTCTGGCCCGCCTCCCACACCCAGCAGATGGTCAACCTCTACCGCCGGCGCTACGCCCACTACGGGCACGGCACCCCCGAGCAGGCCATCGTCGGCCTCGGCGGGCAGGCGTTCATGCGCAAGAACTCCCAGGACGCGGTCCGCGAGTTCCGCCCCTACTTCGACAACGCCCCCGTCTACGGGCACGGCCCCTCGCTGGAGGAGTTCACCCGCGAGACCCCGCTGACCGTGGGCTCCCCGCAGCAGGTGATCGAGCGGACCCTGGCCTTCCGTGACGTGGTGGGCGACTACCAGCGCCAGCTGTTCCTGATGGACCACGCCGGCCTGCCGCTCAAGACCGTCCTGGAACAGCTCGACCTGCTCGGCGAGGAAGTCGTCCCGGTCCTGCGCAAGGAATTCGCCAACCAGCGCCCGGCCACAGTGCCGGACGCCCCCACCCACGCGGCCCGCGTCGCCGCCAAGTCCGACGCCCCTGAAGGGAGTGCGAAGTGAAGCTCGTCGTCGTCTCGGCGGGACTGAGTTCTCCCTCGTCCACCCGGCTGCTCGCCGACCGCCTCACCGCGGCGACGACGGAGCGCGTCGACGCGGAGGTGGAGGTCATCGAGCTGCGGGACCTGGCCACCGAGATCGCCCAGCACTTCGTCACCGGCTTCCCGCCCGCCCGCCTGGCCGCCGCGCTCGACGCGGTGGCCGCCGCCGACGGCCTGATCGCCGTGACCCCGGTGTTCGCCGCCTCCTACAGCGGCCTGTTCAAATCGTTCTTCGACGTCATCGACAAGGACGCACTGACCGGCAAGCCCGTCCTGGTCGCCGCGACCGGCGGCACCGCCCGCCACTCCCTGGTCACCGAACACGCCCTGCGCCCCCTGTTCACCTACCTGCGCGCCCTGGTCCTGCCCACCGCCGTCTACGCCGCCTCCGAGGACTGGGGCGAAGACGGCCTGGCCACCCGCATCGAACGCGCCGGCCACGAACTCGCCCGCTACATGGCTCCTGCCCGGACTGCCGGCCCGGACGTGGACACCACCGCCGCCATCGCCCCCCGCTCCCTGACCGGCGCCATCACCTCCGTCGACCCCGACAGCGCCTTCGGTACCAACCTGGTGCCGTTCGAGCAACGGCTGGCGGCGTTGCGGGCCGAGTGATCTGGGTACACCTCCTCACCAGACCGGTACGGAATTCCGTACCGGTCTGGTACGGGTTTCCGTACCGTTGAGTGAGAGGAAGTGCGACATGGCCCTGACCGCCAGCGAGGCGCGCCGGGATCTCTTTCCGCTGATCAAGAAGGTCAATGACGACCACGCGCCGGTCCGCATCCACTCCAAGGGCGGCGACGCCATCCTCATGTCGGCCGAGGACTACGACGCCTGGCAGGAGACCATCTACCTCCTGCGCTCCCCGGCCAATGCGCGCCGCCTCATGGAGGCCGTCGCGCGCGACCGTGAGGGCCGCAGCGCGGTCACCAGGACGGTGGACGAACTGCGGAACCTGGCGGGTGAGGAGTGAGTGAGGGACGCCGACTTCGACCCGGCCGCCTGGGAGGACTTCCAGTACTGGCTGGCGGCCGACCGCAAGACGGTGCGCCGCATCGTTCGTCTCATCGGTGAGATCCAGCGTGATCCCTTCACAGGGATCGGCAAGCCGGAGCCGCTCAAGGGCGACCTGTCGGGCTACTGGTCGCGCCGCATCGACGACGAGCACCGTCTCGTCTACCGGGCCGACGACAAAGAGGTGAAGATCCTCAAGGCCCGGTACCACTACAGCGACTGACCGGCTCACCGCTCGGTTCAGGGGCCCAGCGGTCGCAGCCGGTACGGGACCGGCGCCTTCCACGCCGTCCAGCCGGACGTGTGCGGGAGTTCGTACGGGGTCCAGTCGCGGGCGTAGGCCGGCGGGCGGTGGCCCGGTTCGGTGAGGAGCGCCGTGGGGATGCGGGCGGCCCGGCGGAGGAGGGCGGCACGGGTGGTGGACGCGTTGTTGCCCTTGGTCTGGGCCGAGGCGCAGCCCGCCGCGTAGCCGATGGGCAGGGCGCGCGGGCCGGTCACCAGGCAGGGCGGGGTCACGCCCATCGTGCGCAGGCCCCGCGCGGCGGCGACGTACCGGGCGTCGGTCGCCGCGGTCGAGGCGACCTGGCGGTGCAGCACCGTGTACTGGGACGCCAGTTGGAGCGCGGCGACCGTGACCGCGGCGACCGCCAGGGGCCTCGGCCGGCGCAGCCGGCGCAGCAGCACCGCCACCGGGAGCGACAGCAGGGCGTACGTCGGCAGCAGGAAGCGGGGCGCCGAGTAGCCGATGAGCAGCAGGTACGGGACGCTCAGCGCCACCGCGCAGGCCAGCGGGACGAGGCCGGGGGCGGCCCGGCGGTCGCGGACCGCGACGTATCCGGCCGCCGCCGCGAGCAGCGGCAGCGCGAGCCACCACAGAGCGAGTCCGGGCTGGAACGGAGCGCCCGCCGTGCAGGGGCGGCACAGCAGCGGACCGTTCACGGCGCGCCAGGCCGTGCCCAGGTTCAGGTGCAGGCCCATGTCGCCCTCGGTGGCGCTCGACACGCGCAGCCGTTCGGTGACGCCGCCCCAGCGGACGTACGCCTCCACGACCCACTGGGCGAGCCCGGCGGCCAGGCCCGCCGCGAGGTACGGCAGGGCGCGCCGCCGGTCCCGTACGGCCAGGGCGTACGCGGCGAGCGGCAGCACCAGCCACACCGCGTCCGGCGCCCGGAACAGCGCCACCACCGCGACGCACAGGGCGAGCTGCCACCGGCCGCCGCGCAGGAACCAGCCCACGGTGCCGACCGCGCCCAGCGCCACCCACAGGTTGGGCATCGCCATCGGACCGGACAGGACCGTGATCCACAGGCTCGCGAAGAGCAGCGCGGCGAACGCCGTCGTCCGCGTCCCGACCAACGGCCGCCAGACGCGGAACGCCCCGTACAGGGCGGCCGACGACAGCACGGCGAGGCCGATCCGCAGCGCGACCGTGGAATCCGTCACCGCGACGAACGGCGCGGTCAGCAGGCTCGTGCCGCGGGAGCGCGGCGCGCTGAAGAAGGCGGCCGGCTCGCGCGGGTCGTACTGCGACACGTACACGGCCTCGTCCCAGCCGAGGCCGTGCCCCAACCGGGTGACGACGAGCGTGAGTTGGGCCAGGAAGTAGAGCGCCGCGACGGTGGCGAGCCAGCGGTCGCCGGGCGGCACGGTGGCGGGGCGGAAGGCGGACCGCCACCGACTGGATCGGACCGCCTCCCGCCCCGTGGCGGCCCGCCGCCACCGGGACCCGGGGGCCGGAGGTCCTGGTGGGGCGGGCGGTCCTGGGGGCACCGCGCCGGCGTCAGGAATGCCGGGGCCGTGCGGTGCCGTGGGAAGGGGTAGAGCGTCGCCGGTCATCGGGTGTCCCCCCTGGTCGGCCCGGCCACGCACCGCGTGCCGAACGGACCTTTCTGCGTGCCCAGTTGGCGGCCCGGGCACGGAACCGTTGCCATGTACGACGGCGTCGCGAGGCGCGGAGTTGGGTGAAGAGCGAGCCATAGTGCGCGACGATCGGCTGCGGGTCGTAGCGGTGCGCCGACGCCAGGGCCGCCGCGGCCATGGACCTGCGGCCCGGCCCGTCCTCGATCAGGTCGACCATCGCCTCGGCCAGGGCGCGCGCGTCGCCGACCGGGACGAGGCGCCCGTCGACGCCGTCCGTGATGATCTCGGCGGGCCCCAGCGGCGCGTCCGTACTGATCACCGGCACCCCGCAGCGCATCGCCTCCACCAGCGTCATCCCGAACGACTCCGCGTCCGAGGCGCTCACCACGAGCGAGGCCCGGCCGAACTCCGGCTCGATCGGCGACACCGCGCCCATGAGGCGGGCCCGCCCGGTCAGCCCGAGGCCGCTGACCAGATCCCGCAGGCGCTGCTCCTGCGCCCCGCCGCCGTAGATCCGCAGTTCCCAGTCCGGTTCCTTCACGGAGACCGCGGCGAACGCCTCCAGGAGCAGGTCGTAGCGCTTGCCCGGGGCGAGCCGCCCCGCCGCCGCGATGATCTTCGACGTGCCGTCCGAGGGCGGCACCGCCGCCGGCGGCACGATGTTCGGCACGGCCAGCACCCGCACCCCCGGCAGCGGCATCCGCGCCCGGTACACGGCCGCGTCGGCCTCCGTCATCGTGACGACCGCGTCGAGCGACCGGTAGTGCCGGGCCAGGACGGTGCGCAGCTTCTTGCCGTGCGCGTCGTGCCGCAGGTGCTCCTGGGCGATCCGCAGCGCCCGCCGCGGCCCCCACAGCGCCAGGTAGACGTTGAGCCCCGGCCGGGTGCCGATGACGACGTCCGCGTCGCAGCGCTCCGTCAGGTACGCGCGGGCCCGCCGGTCGTGCAGCAGCGTGTACTGCTTGTACCGCTTCTCGGCGGCCGGAAAGTCCCGTGCGGGCTTCCCGAACGCGGACTGCCGGGTGTCCGGGCTGCCGTCCCGCGTGTCCACCAGCGGCACGAGCGCGACGCGCGGGTCCACGGCGAACCGGGGGCTCTCCCGGTGCCGCGACATCGACACGATCTCCACCTCGTGGCCGCCGTGCTCGGCGAGCGCGGCGGCCAGGTTGAGGGTGGTGCGCACCGTGCCGCCGATGGCGTACGCGTTGTGCAGCAGGAACACGATCTTCATGCGTACTGCCTTCCCCGGCGGGCTCCCCGGTGCCGTCCCCGAGACGCCACGGGCGGCGCTCGGTGTACCTCGATGTACCTGATGTACGGCGCCAGCGTGCTGGTGGCAGGTAAGCCGCGCTTCCGCGCCGGGTGAGAGGCGGGTAAGAAGCCCTTTGGCGGACGCCTGATCAGGGGATGCGCACAGATGGCGGGGGCACACTGGGCAGCGTGCCGACACCCGCTCCCGCCCCGACCGTGCTGCTCGCCGAGGACGACCGCGCCATCCGCAACGCCCTGGCGCGGGCGCTGACCCTGGAGGGCTACGTCGTGACGGCCGTCGCCGACGGCGTCGAGGCGCTCGCGTCGGCGCACCGCTCCCGCCCCGACGTCCTCGTCCTCGACGTGATGATGCCGGGCATCGACGGCCTCCAGGTCTGCCGGGTGCTGCGCGCCGAGGGCGACCGCACCCCGATCCTGATGCTCACCGCGCTCGTGGAGACCCCGGACCGGATCGCGGGCCTGGACGCGGGCGCCGACGACTACGTGGTGAAACCGTTCGACGTCGAGGAGGTCTTCGCCCGCCTGCGCGCCCTGCTGCGCCGCACCGCCCCGGCCGACCGCCCCGAGGAACCCGATGCGCAGGGCGTCACCGCCGCCGACCTGCGCATCGACCCGGCCGCCCGCCGGGCCTGGCGCGGCACCCGGGAGCTGGAGCTCACCCGCACCGAGTTCGACCTCCTGGAACTGCTGGCCCGCAACAGCGGCATCGTCCTCGACCACGCCACGATCTACGACCGCATCTGGGGCTACGACTTCGGGCCGGGCTCGAAGAACCTGGCGGTCTACGTCGGCTACCTGCGGAGGAAGGTCGACGAGCCGCACGGGATGCCGCTCATCCACACGGTCCGGGGCGTCGGCTACGTCCTGCGGGAGGGCTGAGGTGCGCCCCTTCAGAGGGACGGGCGACCGCCCTCGACCGGCACCCGCAGGACCGAGACGTACCCCCCGGAGCCTGCGCACCAAGCTCGCCGTGTCGTTCGCGGCGGTGGCCGCGGGGGTCACCGCCCTCGTGGGCTTCCTCTCCTACGACTCGGCCGCCCGGCTGGTCCGCGTCGACCAGCAGGCCGTCTTCGGCGAGGTCGTCCACGACCTGCGCAGCCAGGTCCGCCAGCAGACGCTCGCCCCGGACGACTTCACCTCGGGCGACCCCGACCACGACGGCCCCCGCGACGACCTGACCCGCCCGGCCGGCACCGACGTGCAGGTCCTCGGCCCCGGCGGCCGGATCGTCGACAAGGGCAGCCCCCGCCTCCCGGTCGACGCGGCAGCGGTCAGGACCGCCGACGCGCGGACCGCGGGCGTCCTCGCCGAGGACGACGACGTGGAGATCGACGGGGACGAGTACCGGATGGCCACCGTGTCGCTCGGCGGCGGGCGCGGCGCGGTGCAGGTCGCGCAGGAGTTCAGCGACACCGAGGACCTGCTGCGGGAGCTGCAGCAGCGGACGCTGCTGTTCGCCGGGGCGGTGGTCGTCGCGGCGGGCCTGTTCGGCTGGTGGCTGGCCCGCCGGATCACCTCGCGGCTCGTCCGGCTCGCCGAGACCGCGGAGGACGTCGCCTCGACCGGCCGGCTCGACGTCGCGGTGCCGGTGGAGGGCGGCGACGAGGTCGGCAGCCTGGGCCGGTCCTTCGACCGGATGCTGGGCCGCCTCGCCCGCTCGACGGAGGACCAGCGCCGGCTCGTCCAGGACGCGGGCCACGAGCTCCGTACGCCGCTGACCTCGCTGCGCACGAACATCTCCCTGCTGCGCCGGATCGAGGAGCTGCCGCCCGCGGCCCGCGAGGAACTCGTCGCCGACCTCGCCGACGAGTCCCGCGAACTCACCGACCTGGTCAACGAGCTGGTGCACCTGGCGGCGGGCCGGGAGAGCGACGAGGCGGTCGTCGAGGTGGCCCTCGCCGAGACCGCCGAGGACGTCGCCACGCTGGCCAGGCGACGCACGGGCCGCACCGTCACCGTCCGCACCGAGGGCGACACGACGATCGAGGGCCGCCCCGCGCAGCTCCAGCGCGCCCTGTCCAACCTGGTGGAGAACGCGGCCAAGTTCGACGTCGACGGCCGGCACCCCATCGAGATCGCCGTCACCCGGGTGACGAGCGGCGGCGTCCGCGTGGAGGTCCTCGACCGCGGTCCCGGCATCGTCGAGGAGGACCTGGACCGCGTCTTCGACCGCTTCTACCGGGCGCCCGCCGCCCGCAGCCTGCCCGGCTCCGGTCTCGGTCTGTCCATCGTGCGGGAGGTCGCGGCGGCGCACGACGGGGTGCCGTTCGCGGCCCGGCGGGCCGGCGGGGGAGCGGTGATCGGGTTCACGGTGAAGGGCGCCCGGCGGCCCGCGCCCGGCGGTGGCTGACGGGAACCCCGGGCCTGACGGCAGCCGTGCGCTTGACGGGAGCCGTCAATCCGGTGGCCGTCCCGCACGCCCCGGGCCACGATGCCGTCATGCGCTTCTCGATCAACATCCCGAACTTCGGTGACTTCGCCGACGCCCGCACCGTCGCCCGCACCGCGGTCGCGGCCGAACAGGCGGGCTGGGACGGCCTGTTGGTGTGGGACCACGTCGTCCACGACAAGCAGGTCCAGCGGGGCAAGCCGTTCGCCGACCCGTGGCTGCTGCTCACCGCGGCGGCCCTCGCCACGTCCCGGCTCCGCGTCGGCCCCCTGGTCGCCGCCGTGCCCCGGTACCGGCCCGAGCAACTCGCCCGCCAGGTCGCCACGTTGGACGCGCTCAGCGGCGGCCGGGTGGTCTTCGGGGCGGGGCTCGGCGGGCCCGCCGACGACGAGTACGGCAGCTTCGGCGACACCGTCGACCGGACCGTGCACGCCGAACGCCTCGACGAGGGCCTTGAGTTGCTCACCCGCTACTGGTCGGGCGAGACCGTCGACCACGACGGCGCCCACTACCGCGTACACCGGACCCAGCTGCTGCCGGCCACCACGCAGCAGCCCCGGCCGCCCGTCTGGATCGGCGGCTTCTGGCCGAACCGCCGGCCGATGCGCCGCGCGGCCCGCTGGGACGGCGCGGCCCCGCTGTTCGCCGACGCGCTGCACGGCGTCCCGCCGCGCCCCGACCAGCTGGCGGACGTCGTCGCGTACGTGCGCAAGCACCGCGAAGTCACCGACGCGCCCTTCGAGTTCGTCGTCGGCGGGCTCACCCCCGCCGACCGGTCGGGGGCCCTCGACGTCGTCGGCCCGCTCGCCGACGCGGGCGCCACCTGGTGGGACGAACGACAGCTGCAGACGGGCGGGTTCATCGATGCGTACGAGGCCGTGCTGAGGCGCATCGAAGCGGGTCCGCCGCGGCTGTGATCCCGTTACTGTGCCGCCATGGGTGGGGATGATCAGCGGCCGGAGCCGCCTGCGCGCGTGTACGGCAACCGCTTCGCCGGGGAGGGGCCGAGCGCCGTCGACCGGTGCGACTGCTTCGCGGGGCCCGGCCGCCCCGTGGAGCTGCACACCGACCGGCAGGACACCTCGGCCCCCGGCTGGCTGCGCCTCCTCGAGCTGGTCGAGGAGGCGGCGGCCGACGGCCGCGAGGTGTTCCGGCCGCTCACCGAGCTCGCCCCGGACGAGCGCCGCCAGATCGTCACGCTCCCGCCGACGATCGCGAAGCTCACCGAGGTCAGGCACTTCCTCCTGTACGGCAGCAACCTGGTGCGGATCCCGCCGGAGATCGGCGCCATGACGGGCCTGGAGCAGTTCGACCCGTACACCTCGTACCGGCTGCACTGGTTCCCGTACGAGATCACGCGCTGCGCCGGGCTGCGCGACAGCACGGTCAGCACCCGGGCCCTGTACGGCAACTTCAAGTACCGCCCGCCGTTCCCGCGGGTGTCCCGGCGGCCGCAGCCGGTGCCCGCCGGGCGGCGCTGCAGCGTCTGCGACACGGAGCTCGCCGACGGGCGGGCGCTGTGGGGGTGGGTGTCACGGCAGGTGGCCACGGACGTGCTGCCGCTGCTCGTGCAGGCCTGCTCGGCCGCGTGCCTGGACGCGGTGCCGGGGCCCGTGCACCTCGGCGGTCCGGTGGACCCGGAGACCGGTCAGGGCCAGACCAGGCAGTAGGCCTGGTGGCCCGCGTCGTGCAGCCGGTGGCTGAAGTCCTGCCATTCGTGCAGGAGTTGGTACACGTTGAACGCGTCGCGGGGGCCGCCGCGGTCCGGGACCGTCGACCAGATGAACGCCGCCGCGCCCACCGACTCCTCGCCGAGCCCGCGCAGCGGGTCGACGACCGTCATGGGGAGCTTGACCACCGCGTAGTCGGGGTGGAGGACGACCAGTTCCAGCGGCGGGACCTTGTGCAGGGGTATGCCCTCTATGCCGGTGAGGACCATCGCGGCCATCGTCTCCGGCTTGATCTTGGTGAACATGCCGCCCATGCCCAGCTCGTCACCGCCGAGCTCCTCGGGGCGCATGGAGATCGGGACGCGGGCCGCCGTCGCGCCGTCGGGCGCGCCGAAGTATTTGTACGTCACCCCCACCCGGCCACCATTCCCGCTCGCGCTCCCGCTTCCGCTCCCCGCCGCCATGCCGCGGTCGTCGCGCCGGTGCTTCCCCCGCCGGGCACGCCGGGGGCCCAGGTCATCGGTCCCCTCACCCAGTCCGCCGCCACCGCGATGCATATCTCCACCCGACTGCTGTTCCAGGGCGCCACGCCCTTTTCTAGGCCGCGCGACCGCCGACGCGCAACCCGATCATCGTGTCAGTGACCTCCCCCACGGTCACTCGCCGAAACGTCGGGACGGAACAACTGCGCGAGTGCCGGCCCACGGGGTTCTGATACGCAGAGTCTAGGGCGCCGCGGGTCCGTGCGGAGGGGGCCGAGTGGACGGGCCGTACGCTGAGAGGCATGGCAGAGGCGAACAACACCCCCTATCCCTATGAGGCACCCGTTTCGCAGGGGCTCTTCGACCGTGCGGCCGTGGTCACTCCCGGTGGCGTGAACTCCCCGGTGCGTGCGTTCCGCGCCGTCGGCGGTACGCCCCGGTTCATGGTGTCCGGTACCGGTCCGTACCTGACGGACGCCGACGGACGCGAGTACGTCGACCTCGTCTGCTCGTGGGGGCCGATGATCCTCGGCCATTCCCACCCGGAGGTCATCGCGGCCGTGCAGGCGGCCGTCGCGCGCGGTACGTCCTTCGGCACGCCGGGTGAGGGTGAGGTCGCGCTCGCCGAGGAGATCGTCGACCGGATCGCTCCGGTCGAGCAGGTCCGGCTGGTGTCCAGCGGCACCGAGGCCACCATGTCCGCGATCCGGCTCGCCCGCGGCTTCACCGGCCGCGCCAAGGTGGTCAAGTTCGCCGGCTGCTACCACGGGCACGTCGACGCGCTGCTGGCCGCCGCCGGCTCGGGCGTCGCCACGTTCGGCCTGCCGGACACCCCGGGCGTCACCGGCGCGCAGGCCGGCGACACGATCGTCCTGCCGTACAACGACATCGAGGCCGTGCGGGCCGCGTTCGCCGCGCACCCCGGCGAGATCGCCTGCGTCATCACGGAGGCCTCGCCCGGCAACATGGGCGTCGTGCCGCCCCGCGACGGCTTCAACGCCGGGCTGAAGGCGGTGTGCCAGGAGAACGGCGCGCTGTACATCTCCGACGAGGTGATGACCGGCTTCCGTACGTCGAAGGCCGGCTGGTTCGGCGTCGACGGCGTCGTCCCCGACCTGATGACCTTCGGCAAGGTCATGGGCGGCGGCTTCCCGGCCGCGGCCTTCGGCGGCCGCGCCGACGTGATGGCCCACCTCGCCCCGGCCGGTCCCGTCTACCAGGCGGGCACCCTGTCCGGTAACCCGATCGCGACCGCCGCCGGACTCGCCCAGCTGCGGCTGCTCGACGACGCCGCATACGCGAAGGTCGACGCGGTCAGCGAGCAGCTGCGCGGCCTCGTCACCGAGGCGCTCACCAAGGAGGGCGTCGCGCACCGCGTGCAGAACGCCTCCAACATGTTCTCCGTGTTCTTCACCGAGGACGAGGTGCGCGACTACGACGGCGCCAAGGCGCAGGAGTCGTTCCGCTTCACCCCGTTCTTCCACTCGATGCTGGCCCAGGGCGTCTACCTGCCGCCGTCGGCCTTCGAGTCCTGGTTCGTCTCGACCGCCCACGACGAGCGGGCGGTCGAGCGCATCGCCGCCGCGCTCCCGGCTGCCGCGCGGGCGGCTGCGGAGGCCACGGCATGAGCGTAAAGAGCAACGACGACATCACCGTCGTCCACCTCATGCGCCACGGCGAGGTGCACAACCCGGAGGGGATCCTGTACGGGCGGCTGCCCGACTACCACCTCTCCGACCTCGGCCGGCGGATGGCCGACCGGGTCGCCGAGCACCTGTCCTCGCGCGACGTCACGCACGTCGTCGCCTCCCCGCTGGAGCGGGCGCAGGAGACGGCGACGCCGATCGCCAAGGCGCACGGCCTCGACCTGGACTCGGACCCGCGGCTGATCGAGGCGGGGAACGTGTTCCAGGGCAAGACCTTCGGCGTCGGCGACGGTGCGCTGAAGAACCCGGAGAACTGGAAGCACCTCGTCAACCCGTTCAAGCCGTCGTGGGGCGAGCCCTACATCGACCAGGTCGTCCGGATGATGGGCGCGCTGGACGCGGCGAAGGACGCGGCGCGCGGGCACGAGGCGGTCTGCGTCAGCCACCAGCTGCCGATCTGGATCGTGCGCAGCTACGTGGAGAAGCGGCGCCTGTGGCACGACCCGCGCAAGCGGCAGTGCACGCTCGCCTCGCTGACGACGTTCACGTACCGGGGTGACAAGATCGTGTCCGTCGGCTACACCGAGCCGGCCCGCGACCTCGTCCCCGCCCACCTGCTGGCCGGCGCCAAGCCGGTCAAGGGCAAGGACAAGGCGTTCGGCGCCTGACGGCTCGGACTCCGCGCGGACCGCCGTCAACCGGTGGTCCGCGCCGTTCCCCCACCAAAACACCGCAAATACGTCCGACTTATCGGAACCTGCGTGTTTGTCGCGCCCTCTAACTGTGTGCCCGTCATGAATGGGTGCACGGCGCGACGAATGGGGACGGTATGCGCGATGTCAGTCGCAGGGGACTAATCGGAATCGGTGCAGGTACGGCTGCGGCCCTGGCACTGGCCGGCTGCGGATCGGGCACCGGCGAACCCCCGACCGTCACGCCCGGCCGGCAGGGCCACCCCGGCCCGCCCAGGAAGCCGGCGGGCAAACCCATCGGTGACGGCTCGACGTCGTACACCGGCAGGCAGCCGCACCAGCCCGCCGCGCCCGAGAGGCTCGAACCGGGCCAGAAGCCACCGCAGTTCGTGATCTTCTCCTGGGACGGCGCGGGCGAGGTGGGCAACGGACTGTTCCCGCGCTTCCTCGACCTCGCCCGGGACCACGGCGCGCACATGACCTTCTTCCTCTCGGGCCTGTACCTGCTCCCGGAGTCGAAGAAGCGCCTCTACCACCCGCCGAACAACGCGGTGGGCGCCTCCGACATCGGCTACCTCACCGACGCCCACATCGAGGAGACGCTGAAGTACGTCCGCCGGGCGTGGCTGGAGGGCCACGAGATCGGCACGCACTTCAACGGCCACTTCTGCGCGGGCACCGGCACCGTCGCCAACTGGACGCCCGCGCAGTGGCGCAGCGAGATCGACCAGGCCACCTCCTTCGTCAAGGAGTGGCGGACGAACACGGGCCGGCACGACCTGCCCTCGCTGCCCTTCGACTACGACAAGGAACTCGTCGGCGGCCGTACGCCGTGTCTGCTCGGCCAGAGCAACCTGCTGCCGACCGCCCGCGAGCTCGGCTGGCGCTACGACGCGTCCTCGCCCGGCGGCCGCCAGCGCTGGCCGGACAAGAAACAGGGCGTGTGGGACCTGCCGCTGCAGGCCGTCCCGTTCCCCGGGCGCAGCTTCGAGGTCCTGTCGATGGACTACAACATGCTGGCGAACCAGTCGCTGAACACCACGCGTGCGCCGTCCTACAACTATCCGGGCTGGCGCAAGCAGTCCGCCCAGGCGTACATCTCCGGGTTCCGGCGGGCGTACGAGACGAACCGGGCGCCGTTCTTCATCGGCAACCACTTCGAGGAGTGGAACGGCGGCATCTACATGGATGCCGTCGAGGAGGCGCTGAAGCACATCGCGGGGACCGCCGAGAAGCACGGGGACGTGCGGCTCGTCTCGTTCCGCCAGTTCGTCGACTGGATGGACGCGCAGGACCCCGAAGTCCTGGACAAAATGCGCACATTGGACGTCGGTCAGCGGCCCGCGCAGGGCTGGAAGAAGTTCCTCGCAAACCCCTCCTGAAGTGGCCTTTTCTCGCCACGAGGGGGGTGCGGAAGATCCCCTAAACAGACATGCGAAACTTTTCACATGAGTGCCGCCTGCCGCGCCCCCCGCACTGCCGCGACCACGCGCCGCGCCGCCAAGCTGACCGTAGGAGCCGCCGTCGCGGCCCTCGCGCTGACGGCGTGCAGCTCGGGCGGCACCTCGGGGGGCGGCAACAACACGAACTTCGTGACGAACTCCGGAGGCATCTCCACCGTCAAGCAGGGCGACCGCCACGACGCGCCCGTGCTGGCCGGAAAGGACCTCAGCGGCAAGGCCCTGAGCACCGCGGACTACAAGGGCAAGGTCCTCGTCGTCAACGTCTGGGGCTCCTGGTGCGCGCCCTGCCGGGCCGAGGCGAAGTACTTCGCGAAGGTCTCCGAGCAGACCAAGGACCAGGACGTCCAGTTCATCGGGATCAACACCCGTGACCCGCAGTCCGACCAGGCCATCGCCTTCGAGAAGGACTACGGCGTCACCTACCCGAGCTTCTACGACCCCTCGGGCAAGCTGCTCCTCAAGTTCGACAAGGGCACGCTCAACCCGCAGGGCATCCCCAACACCCTGGTCATCGACCGCGACGGAAAGATCGCCGCGCGCTCGCTGCAGGCGCTCAACGACAAGAAGCTGCGCGAGATGATCGACCCCGTCATCGCGGAAAAGTGATCGGCGGTGTCCCCCACACTCGTCGCGCTCGCCGCTGAGGACGGTCTCAACCACACCGTCTCCAGCGGTGCCCTGCTGCTCGCCGTCCCGGTCGCCGTCCTCGGCGGCCTGGTCTCCTTCTTCTCGCCCTGCGTCCTGCCGCTCGTCCCCGGCTACCTGTCCTACGTGACCGGGGTCAGCGGCACCGACCTGGTCGAGGCCCGGCGGGGGCGGATGGCGGCCGGCGCCGGCCTCTTCGTCCTCGGCTTCACCGCCGTGTTCGTCTCCGGCGGCGCCCTCTTCGGCTACTTCGGCTCGACGCTCCAGGAGTACCAGGACGTCCTGACCAAGGTCCTCGGCGTCCTCATGATCCTCATGGGGATCTTCTTCATGGGCTTCATGCCGTGGATGACGCAGCGCGAATTCCGCTTCCACAAGCGGCCGGTGACCGGCCTGGTGGGAGCCCCGGTCCTCGGCGCCCTGTTCGGCATCGGCTGGACCCCGTGCATCGGTCCCACGCTCGCCTCGGTCAACACCCTCGCGTTCCAGGAGGGCAGCGCGGGCCGCGGCGCCATACTGATGGTCGCGTACTGCATCGGACTCGGCGTGCCCTTCGTGCTCGCCGCGATCGCCTTCCGCAAGGCGCTCGGCGCCTTCGGCTGGGTGAAGAAGCACTACGCCTGGGTGATGCGGATCGGCGGCATCATGATGATCCTGACCGGCGTCCTGCTGCTCACCGGGGTCTGGGACAGCCTCGTGCAGCAGATGCAGACCTGGTCCAACGGCTTCACGGTGGGAATCTGATCCATGAGCAAGACGACGAACGACCGCAAGCCCGCCGAGCAGGAGTCGGCGGCGAGTGCGGAGGCCACCGAGCTCGAAGCCGCGTCCCAGCTGAGCACGGCCCCCACGGAGGACCGGGCGCCCACCCTGCCCAAGCTCGGCGTCATCGGCTGGGTGCGCTGGTTCTGGCGGCAGCTGACCTCGATGCGGGTCGCGCTGATCCTGCTGTTCCTGCTCTCCCTCGGCGCGATCCCCGGCTCGCTCATCCCGCAGACCGGCACGGACCCGCTCAAGGTCGAGGACTTCGAGAAGGCGCACACCACCCTCTCCCCGATCTACGAGAAGCTCGGGCTCTTCCACGTCTACAGCTCGGTGTGGTTCTCCGCGATCTACATCCTGCTGTTCGTCTCGCTGATCGGCTGCATCGTCCCGCGCACCTGGCAGTTCGTCGGCCAGCTCCGCGGCCGCGCACCGGCCGCGCCCAAGCGCCTGACCCGGCTGCCCGCGTACGCGACGTGGCGCACCGAGGCCGCCCCGGACGACGTCCGCGCGGCCGCGCTCACGATCCTGAAGAAGCGCCGCTACCGCTCGCACGTCGCCGGTGACGCCGTCGCCGCCGAGAAGGGCTATCTGCGCGAGGCCGGCAACCTGATCTTCCACATCGCGCTGATCGTGATGCTGATCGCCTTCGCCTGGGGCCAGCTGTTCAAGTCCGAGGGCGGCAAGCTGATCGTCGAGGGCGACGGAGGCTTCTCCAACACCCTGTCGATGTACGACGACTTCAAGTCCGGCAGCCTCTTCGACACGGACACCGACCTCGCCCCGTTCAGCTTCCAGCTGGACAAGTTCGTCGGCACCTACGAGCGCAACGGTCCCAACAAGGGCACCCCGCGCACCTACCGCGCCGACGTCACGTACAGCGAGGGCACCGACGGCAAGGACAAGAAGACCTCGATCGAGGTGAACAAGCCCCTCGAGATCGACGGCACCAAGGTCTATCTGAACGGCCACGGCTACGCGCCGACGGTCACCGTCCGCGACGGCAAGGGCAAGATCGTCTCCCGGCAGTCCGTCGCGCTGCTGCCCATGGACTCCAACGTCACCTCCAGCGGTGCCATCAAGGTCATGGACGGCTACCGCGACAAGAACGGCAAGAAGGAGCAGCTCGGCTTCAACGCCTTCTTCGTGCCGACCTTCGCGGGCTCCGGCAAGGGCGACATGTTCTCCCAGTTCCCCGCGCTCGACTTCCCCGTCCTGGCGCTGTCCGCGTACCACGGCAGCCTGGGTGTCGACTCCGGCATCCCGCAGAACGTGTACCAGCTGGACACCTCCAAGATGAAGAAGTTCAAGGACTCCAAGGGGGAACTGCTCAAGAAGCGGCTGCTGCCCGGCGAGACCATGAAGCTGCCGAACGGCGCCGGCTCGATCACCTTCGAGAAGGACGTCAAGGAGTGGGCCAGCTTCCAGATCACCCACCAGCCCGGCGACGGCTGGGCGCTCACCGGCGCCGTCGCCGCGATCTTCGGTCTGGCCGGCTCCCTGTTCATCCAGCGCCGCCGCGTCTGGGTGCGGGCCGTCCGGGGCGCGGACGGGGTGACCGTCGTCGAGATGGCGGGCCTCGGCCGCAGCGAGTCCGCGAAGCTCCCCGAGGAGCTCGGCCACCTGGTCGACCAGTTGCACACCGAGGCGCCCAGCGCCCCCGAAACCCCCGACTCATCCACAGCTGTTCCTGCCGCCGAAGGGGCTGAGAAGTGACTCTCGCCGCCGCAGCCAACGAGAATCTGGCGCACACCAGTAACGTCCTCATCTACTCGTCCATGGCCGTCTATCTGCTGGCCTTCTTCGCGAACATGGCCGAGTGGATCTTCGGCAGCCGCAGCAAGGTGGGCCGCACCGCCGCCGCCCTGACCGGCAAGGCCGGGGCCGCCGCGGCCGCGGGTGCCGCGCCCGCCGTCACGGTGCAGCAGAAGAACGGCGGCACGGCCGTCCTGGAACGGCCCCAGGTCGTCACCCGCGCCGCCGCCGGCGCCCGCGACGTACCGGACGGGCCCGGTGCCTCCGGCGGCGACGAGCAGGGCGACCTCTACGGCCGCATCGCCATCTCGCTCACGGCGCTCGGCTTCCTCGTCGAGCTCGTCGGTGTGGTCACCCGGGCGCTCTCGGTGGAGCGCGCCCCGTGGGGCAACATGTACGAGTTCAACATCACGTTCTCCACGGTCGCCGTCGGCGTGTACCTCGCGCTGCTCGCGCTGAAGAAGAACGTCCGCTGGCTCGGCCTCCCGCTGGTCACCACGGTCCTGCTCGACCTCGGTCTCGCCGTCACCGTCCTGTACACCGCCAGCGACCAGCTGGTGCCCGCGCTGCACTCGTACTGGCTGTACATCCACGTCTCGACGGCGATCTTCTGCGGCGCGGTCTTCTACGTCGGCGCGGTCGGCACGATCCTGTACCTCTTCAAGGACAGCTACGAGAACAAGCTCGCGAGCGGCGGCAAGCCCGGCCGGTTCGCGACCTCCGTCATGGAGCGGCTGCCCGCCTCGCAGTCCCTCGACAAGTTCTCCTACCGGGTGAACGCGGCCGTCTTCCCGCTGTGGACGTTCACGATCATCGCGGGCGCCATCTGGGCGGGCGACGCCTGGGGCCGCTACTGGGGCTGGGACCCCAAGGAGACCTGGTCGTTCATCACCTGGGTCGCCTACGCCGCCTACCTGCACGCCCGCGCGACGGCCGGCTGGAAGGGCCGCAAGGCCGCCTACCTGGCCCTGATCGCCTTCGCCTGCTGGATCTTCAACTACTACGGCGTCAACATCTTCGTCACCGGCAAGCACTCGTACGCCGGGGTGTGACGCGCAACTCCCGTACACCGAAGGCCGGTTCCCTGTGACGCACGTCACGGGAACCGGCCTTCGCCGTACGGACAGTTGAAGGGTGTGGAGACGGAGCAGGGGGACCGGTCCGCGCTGCGGGCGCGGATCAGGGACGGCGACGCCGGGGCGTTCGCCGAGCTCTTCGACGCGTACGCGCGCAGCGTCCACAACCACGCCTTCCGGCTGACCGGCGACTGGTCGGTGGCCGAGGACGTCGTCTCGCTGACGTTCCTGGAAGCGTGGCGGCTGCGCGCCCGCACCGCCCCGGACGGCGGCTCGCTGCGCCCATGGCTGCTCGGCATCGCCACGAACGTCACCCGCAACACCCGCCGCACCGCCCGCCGGCACGCCGCGGCGCTGTCCCGGGTCCCGCCGCCCGAGCCGGTCCGTGACATCGCCGACGACGTCGCGGGCCGCCTCGACGACGCCGCGTACCTGCGCGCCGTCCGCACCGCCGTGCACCGGCTGCGCCGCGCCGAGCGGGAGGTGCTCGCCCTGTGCGTCTGGGGCGGCCTCGACTACGCGGCCGCCGCCGAGGCCCTCGGCATCCCCGTCGGCACGGTCCGCTCGCGGCTGTCCCGGGCCCGGGCCCGGCTCACCGAGGAACTCGCCGCCGGGCCAGGACAGACGAAGGGCGACCGGTCGTCCGCGGCCGGGCCGCCGAAGGAGGGACGCCCATGACCGCCATCCCGCCGTCCCACGACCGGGACCTGCCGCCGGGCCGCCACCGCGCCCGGCGGGAACACCTGCTGCGCGAGATCGCCCCGCAACGGCCGGCACCGGTACGGCCGTCCTGGCGCCGGCCGGCCTTCCTGGCCTCGGCCGCCGCCGCGGCGCTGACCATCGCCGTGGTCGTCGGGGTCACAGTGACGCGGGACGCCTCGTCCGTCCGGCCGGAGGGCGGTACGCACGGCGGCGCGGCGAGCGGCGCGCCGAGCACGGCGACGAGCTCGCGGGACGCCGCGAAGCTCCTGGAGCGGATCGCCGACCGGGCCGAGCGGCGCACCGCGCCCCCCGCCGCCGACGACGAGTTCGTCTACCTCAGGCGCGTGGCCTACTACTGGAAGACGGACCCGGACAAGAGGCCCGGCGGTGACTGCGCCACGACGAGCGAGGGCCACGAGCACGGCCTGGTGGAGCTGTGGGTGTCGGCCGACGGCGAGCACACCGGCCTGCGCCGGGAGCGGGACACCGGCGGCCGTCCGGTGGACCGGCCGATCGTCAGGAACGGCCAGTACACGGACACGTCGTACGCCAGGGCCCGGAAGCTGCCCACCGACACCGCCGGCATGGCGCGCTGGCTGCGCGCGCGGGGCGGCGCCGGCGACCGCGCCACGTTCGAGAACGCGGGCCGGCTGCTCAGCACGTCGTGGCTGCCGCCGCGGGTCGAGGCCGCGGTGTACCGGGCGCTGGCCCGGCTGCCCGGACTCCTCGTCGTCGACGCGGCGAAGGACGCGGCGGGCCGCACCGGTGTCGCCGTCGCGCTGCCCGCGGAACCCGGCACCCGGGCCGAGCTCGTCTTCCGCGAGAAGGACCTGTCGTTCCTCGGGGACGCCACCGTCGACACGGCCGCACCGGCGAACTCCTGCGACACCCTGCGGCCCGGCGACGTCGTCGTCGGCACCGCCCTGATGGGCCGCGCGATCGTCGGCACCCCCGGTGAAACCCCCTGACAGCGGCCGTGCGACGGGTACGTCAGCCGACCGTGATCGCGTCGAGCTTCGCCCGCAGGTACACGTGCGAGTCCACCGGCTCGTACGCGACCCTCCCCTTCGGGGCGGGCAGCGGCGCCACCTTCGTGCGCGGATCGCACTCGTAGAAGTAGACGAGCGACATCAGTTCCTCGGCGGGCGCGTCGGCCGGCGGTGGCAGTACCCGGTGGCGCCCTGAGCGCCAGCGGTCGCCGGTCCAACGGGCCATCAGGTCACCGATGTTGACGGTGAACGCGTCCGGGTCCCACGGCGCGTCCTCCCAGCCGCCCGCGTCGGTGAAGACCTGGAGGCCGCCCTTGCCGGCCTGCCGGTCGAGGACGGTGACCGTGCCGAAGTCGGTGTGCGGGCCGATCCGGAACTGGCCGGGCTCGGGCGGGCCGACGACCTCCGTGCCCGGATACCAGTTGATGTTGAAGCCCCAGGTGGGGTGTCCGGTGTGCCGGGTGAAGAAGTCGCCGGGCTCGTCGAGCGCGACCGCAAGCAGCTCCAGCAACTGGTCGGACAGGGCCCGCATGTGGGCCAGGTACGCCTCCACCGGAGCGCGCAGCCCGGGAGCCCGGTCCGGGAAGACGTTCGTGCCGGACCACTCGGCGTGCACGGCCGGATCGGCGAAGGCGCTGTCCGTGGCGTACGACAGGGACTCCTTCAGGTCGGGCGGGGTCTCGGTGCCCTCGGCGTAGCCGTTGGCCTCGGCGCCCGGGCCGAGCCAGCCGCGGCCGCCGACCCGCACCGCGTACGGCTCCTTCGCGGCGGCGGGCAGCCGGAAGAAGGGGCGGGCCGCCTCCCGGATCCGGGTCCGCAGCGCGGGGTCGACACCGTGCCCGGTGACCAGCAGGAACCCGGCGGTCCTGAGCGCGTCGTCCACGGTCGCGGCGATCTCGGCGCGGGCGTCCGGGTCGCCGGACAGCCACGGCCGCAGGTCGATGGTGGGGATACGGGGCGTGCCCGGGGAAGCGGTCATGCGTCCACTCTCGGGGGCGCGGAAACACCGGGGCAACGGTGCACGGCGGGACGCGGCGCGCGCCCCCGGACGGCCGGTGCTCAGGGCGCGAGCGAGCGCCAGATCCGGTCCGGCAGGACCCGCGCGGCCTGGTCCAGGTCGATGTCGTCGATGCCGGAGAGCCAGCGCCGGGCCGTCGCGATGATCGGGCCCATCACCAGGATCTCCACCAACGGGCCGGTCAGCGGGGCGACTTCGCCGGACGCGACGCGCTCCTCCATCCACAGCGCCAGCGGCGACAGGCGTGCCTCCTGGGCGTCGCGCAGCTGCTTCGCCTGCGCCATGCCGAGCCGGTCGGCGTACGAGGAGTGCAGCAGCCGGGCGGCGTCCGGGTCTTCCCTGATGAACCGCAGATACGTTTCCACCAGGGCCCGGATCCCGCCCCGCGCGGTCCGGGAGCGGCCGAGGGCCGCGCTCAGGTCGCCGAGCAGCCGGCCGAGCCAGCGCAGCAGCAGGGCGTTCATCAGCCCGTCGACGCTGCCGAAGTGGTGGTACAGGCTGCCGAGGCTGACCCCGCTCGCCCTGGTCAGGGCGCTGACGGTGATGCCGTCCTCGCCCGCGTCCGCGTACACCCGCAGGGCGGCGTCGAGGAGCCGGTCGGCGGTCTCGGCGCCGCGCTGTTGCTTGGGACTCATGGTGCCGACCAGCCTAGAACACCGCATTCCGTTCGTGGTTTCTAGAGTGAAGTTCTAGAAAATTATTCCAATAAGGAGATCCTCTGCGTCACACTGATCACCGTGTCCCAACAGCCAATACCCCCCACACCGCAACCGGGCCGCCCGCCTCAGAACAACGCCCGCGGCTGCCTGGCCGCGGTCGCCACCGTCGCGGCCATCGCCTTCGTGGCGTTCCTGCTGAGCCGGCTCGGTGACGACGACAGCAGCGACGACTCGGCGTCGTCCGCGTACTCGTCCCCGGCGTACTCGTCGCCCGCCTACTCGTCCCCGGCCGTGAGCGACCCGTACGCGTCCAGTGATCCGTACGCGTCGAGCGACCCGTACGCCACGCCCAGCGCCGAGGACCCCAGCCCGTACACCTCGGGCACCTGTCTGAACGGGACGCTGCCCGACTCCACGACGGCGCAGGAGGTCGACGACGTCGACGAGGTCGACTGCTCCGCGTCCGATGCGCACTACCAGGTGATCGAGACGATTCCGCTGACCTCCGACATGAGCCGCTGCGAGAGCAACTCCCGTACGCAGTACGCGTTCTCGTCCCGCTACACGATGAACGGGGCGGTCGTGAACGAGTACGTGTACTGCCTCGTCGGCCTGGGCTCGTACGCGCGGTGACCGGGGCGGGGGAGGGCGGCGCCCTCGATCTGACGGGCAGCGGCGCCGAGCCGCTGCGGGACCGGGACCCGCGGCGGATCGGTGAGATCGCGCTGGTGGGCCGGCTCGGCTCCGGCGGCATGGGCCGGGTGTACCTGGGCGTCGTCGACGGGCGGTTCGCCGCCGTCAAGCAGATGCTGGCGTCGGTCGTCGCCGAGGACCGGGGCTTCGTGCGCCGGTTCGGACAGGAACTGGACAATCTCGCAAGGCTTCCCGAGGACGCCACCGCGCCGCTGCTGGCCGGTGACCGCGACGCGGAACCGCCGTGGTTCGCCACGGCGTACGTCCCCGGGATCACCCTGGCCGAGGCCGTCGAGCGGCACGGGGGACCGCTCGACGGCCGAGGCCTGTGGTCGCTGTTGCGCACGGCCGCCGAGGGCCTGACCGCGGTGCACGCGCTCGACATGGTGCACCGGGACCTCAAGCCGTCGAACGTGATGCTCACCGCCGACGGCGTCACCCTCATCGACTTCGGGATCGCCCGCGCCGCCGAGCAGAGCCAGCTCACGCAGACCGGCCTCGTGGTCGGCACGCCGGCGTACATGTCGCCCGAACAGGCCTCGGGGTCACGGCGGTTGACCGGTGCGTCGGACGTGTTCGCGCTCGGGCTGCTCGTCGCCTACGCGGCCGGCGGCCGCTGGCCGTTCGGGGACGGCGGCGAGGGCAGTCCGCTCTACCGGATCGTGCACGACGAGCCGGACCTGGGGCCGGTGCGTGAGCGGGACCCGGAGCTCGCCGGGATCGTCGCGTCCTGCCTCGACAAGGATCCGGAGGGCCGGCCGACGGCCGCGGAGCTCGTGGAGCTCGCGGGCGCGGCGGGGAACTCCGGGACGGCCGACGGGGTGTGGCCCGGCCCCGTCATGGAACTCCTGGCCGCACGGGCGGAGTTCGCGGCGCGGGTGCCGGAGGGGACACCCGCGCCGCCTTCCGAGGCCGGCACCACCGCCGGGGCCACCGGGTCGCCCGAGCCGCAGGAACCGGCGGAGAAGCCGCGCGAACGGCGGCGCAGGACCCGGGTGTTCCTCGCCGTGGTCCCGGTCGTCGTGGTCGCCGCCGGCACCACGCTCGCGATCCGGAACCTGCCGTACGAGGGCGGTGGCGCGGAGGCGGCGGCGACGCCGAGCGCCCGGGTCACCGCCACCGCGGGGCCCGCGGGCGACAGGGACCCGGGCGGCTCGGCCTCGCCCTCGGCGAAACCTTCGGGGAAGGGCGAGGACAAGGCCAAGGGCAAGGACGAGGACGCGGACCAGGGTTCGGGCAAGCCGAAGGACCAGTCCGGGGGGTCGGCGGACGAGGCCGGGGCCTCGGGCGCCGGATCGGGCGGTGGCGCCGAGGCCGGGGGCGGCGGATCGGACACCTCCGGCGACGGTTCGGGCGGCGGCTCGTCGAGCGGAGGGTCCGCGTCCGGCGGTGGCTCGGCGGGCGCCGGCGGGGGCGGCACGCCACCGGACTCCGGCTCGTACCGGCTCAAGAACGGTGACACCGGGACGTGCCTGGTCCGGTCGTCGGGCCCCACCGTCGCCCTGGGCGCCTGCTCGGGCGCCGACGCCACCTGGAAGCTCGTGAGCAACGGCGGCAGCTTCAAGCTGTACAACGCGACGCTCAGCATGTGCCTGACGAACTCCTACGACGGCCAGAACCTCACCGTCGCGGGCTGCGACCTCGGCATCGTGTGGAACTGGGGCGCGAACGGATCGCTGCGCAGCACCAAGACCGGCGGCTGCATCGACACCGTCGGCTACGGCGACGGGCTGACGACCGCCGCCTGCTTCGGCGGCGCCCGGCAGAAGTGGGTCAGGCTGTAGCGGGGCGGGCCGCAGGGGACGGGCACCCGGCGGCGCCGGTCAGCCGGTCACCCGCAGCAGCAGCTTCCCTGTGCTGGTGCGCGAGCCCATCAGCCGGTGGGCCTCGGCCGCGTCGGCGAGGGCGAACTCGCCGGTGACCGGGAGCTCGACGCCGGGCACCGCGAAGGCCCGCTCGGCGAGCGCCCGCAGCTCCTGGGGCGCGGTCCTGGCCAGGGTGAGGATCGAGAAGCCGCCCACCAGGTTGGCCGTGGGGAACAGCTCGGGCTGGCCCACCTGCCACGCCGGGGCGGACGACGCGTTGCCGAAGGAGACGATCCGGCCGAACACGGCGAGCGCCTCCCGGGTCTCCCGGAACGTCTCGCCGCCGACCGGGTCGAGCGCCAGGTCGACCCCGCGCCCGTCCGTCAACTCCCGTGCCGCGGCCGCGAATCCGGGGGTGCCGGGGAGGACGGAGTCGTAGCCGTACTTGAGGGCGTACGCGGCCTTGGCCTCGCTGGAGGCGATCCCGATGACCCGGCCCGCCCCGGCCGCCCGCGCCAACTGCCCGGCCACGGTGCCGACTCCGCCCGCCGCGCCCTGCACCAGCACGCTCTCGCCCGCGCGCAGCCGGCCCACCGAGTGCAGCAGGGCGTACGCCGTGGGGAGCACGGTCGGCAGCGTCGCGGCGGCGCGCAGATCGCGGCCGGCGGGCAGCGGGAAGACGGTGACGGCGTCGGCGACGACGACCTCCGCGTAGCCGCCGCCCTCGGTGAGCGCGGCCACCTCCTGGCCGACGGCGAGTCCCTCGACCCCGGGGCCGAGGGCGCGGATCCGGCCGGAGACCTCCAGGCCGGGCACGACCGGGAGCGCGGTCACCCGGTACCCCTCCGCGCGCGCCTTGAGGTCGGCGAAGTTCACCCCCGCGTACGCGACGTCGATCGACACCTGGCCGGGGCCCGGCTCGGGGACGTCGGTGTCCACCGCCCGAAGGACCTCGGGGCCGCCGTACTCACCGAATCGCACCGCACGCATGACACACGCCTTCCGCCGGACCGACAGTGTTCGTCGCACGACGAACACCCGAGGGTTCAGACTGTACGACGCACAGCGAACACTCGGCAACCGGTCCACGGCACCCGGCGGTTCACTCGCCGATGTCCTCGTTCCACAGCTCGGGCTTCGCCGCGATGAAGTCCTCCATCAGGCCGACGCACTCCGGGTCGTCGAGCAGCACGATCTCGACGCCGTGCTCGGCCAGCCAGTCGTGCCCGCCGTGGAACGTGCGCGCCTCGCCGACGACCACGCGCGAGATCCCGAACTGGCGCACCAGGCCCGAGCAGTACCAGCAGGGGCTGAGCGTGGTCACCATCGTGGTGCCCCGGTACGAGCGCTGCCGGCCCGCGTTGCGGAACGCGTCGGTCTCGCCGTGCACGGACGGGTCGGCGTCCTGCACGCGCCGGTTGTGGCCGCGGCCGAGCACCTTGCCGTCGGCCGAGTAGAGGGCGGCGCCGATCGGGATGCCGCCCTCGGCGAGACCGGCCTTCGCCTCCTCGACTGCGGTGGCGAGCCAGGTGCGGGCGAGATCGAGATCCATGACGTACGGGCCTTTCTGCGCGGGGTCTGAGCGGGTCTATGCGGGGGTGCCGGCCCGGTCGCGCCGCCGGAGCAGCGCGTACAGGAGGGCGCCGACGGCGAAGCCGACCGGGCAGGTCAGATCGCCGACGGCCGGCCAGGTGCCGGGCACCCAGCCGACGAACAGAGTCTGGTTGGAGAACAGCGGCACGGACACCGCGACGCCGGCCAGCAGCGCGATCAGGCCCGCCGGATTGGTGAACGTCCGGTCCTGGAGCCGCCCGGCGAGCGCGTCCTCGGGCAGCGCCCGCAGCCAGTGCTCCATGAGGGCGACGCCCAGCCAGGGCGCGATCCAGTAGGCGATGACCAGCAGGAAGTTCTCGAAGGCGTGGCCGGCGTCGGCGAGCGAGGCCCAGCCGGCCGCCGTGCCGACGGCGCCGACGATCGCGACGAGCGAGGCGCGGCCCAGCCACTTCGGCAGCGGCAGGGAGAGCGAGGAGATGGAGACGGCCGCCGAGTAGACGTTCAGGGTGGCCGCGGCCATCGCGCCGAGGATGATCGCGACGAGCGTGAGGTTGCCCAGCCAGCCCGGCAGCTGGCCGACGAACGCGTCGGTGGGGCTGGCTCCTTCGGGCGCGGCCAGCGTGCCGGACGCGGCGCCGATCACCGACACCACGGCGATCGACACGAACAGGCCGAGGCCCGCGTACCAGGCGGTGGCGCGCGGCGGGGTGTCCGCGGGGAGGTAGCGGGCGTAGTCGGCGGCGCACGGGTTCCAGCCCGCGGTGAAGCCGAAGCAGGCGCTGAAGGCGAGCATGAACCCGCCGAAGCCGCCGCTCGCCGCCGCGCCGGAACCGGCGATGTCGGCGCCCTTGAAGATCCACACCGCGGCGATCAGGAAGATCACCGCGAGGACCGGGAACGCGTACTTCTCGAACCGGTGCACCAGGTCGTGCCCCACGTACCCGATGACGATCTCGAGGACGACGAGGATCAGCAGGCTGGGCAGCGGGGCGAGCCCGGTGAGGGAGTTGAGTGCGAAGGCGCCGCCGACGGTGTTCACGGCGAACCAGCCGACACCGGCGACGAAGGCGTTCACCCCGGACGGCAGGGCGTTGCCCCGGTGGCCGAACGACAGCCGGCCGATCACCATCTGCGGGACGCCGAAGCGCGGCCCGTCCGTCGACAGGACGCCGTGCGCGAGCGAGCCGAGCCCGGCGCCGAGCACCAGCGCGGCCACGGCCTGCCAGAAGCTCAGGCCGAAGGCGGAGACGGACAGCACCCCGATGAACAGGGTGGCGAAGCCGACCTGCGGCGAGGCCCAGGTCCACAGGAGCTGGCGGGGGCTGCCGTGCCGCTTGTCGTGCGGCACGGGCTCCGCGCCGTGCTCCTCGACGGCGATCAGCCGCTCGGGTCCTGTGGCGACGTCGGGAGCGGGCGCGGAGGCGTGCGTGGGTCTGGACATGGGCCTTTACGGGGGGCAGGGGCGGGACGGGTTCCGCCTACCAGTGTGCGGTACACGCACCGCCGCTCTGGCAGGTCCTAGGTCACTCGCTGCCCGGACGGGCCCCAGGTCACTCGGTGCCCGGCTCGCGCTCGCCCTCGCGGCGCCTGAGGTCCTCCTCGCGGCGGCGCAGGTCCGCCTCCCAGTCCTTGAGGAGCGCCTCGTCCTTCTTGTTCTCCTCCTTGAGGGAGGCGAGGAACTCGGGGTTGTCGTCCGGCGCGATGTACTGGGTCCGGTGGTTGCGGTGCCACTCGGAGGGCGTGGCGCCCCCGGCGGGCGCGTGGCGCCGCTTGCCCGCCGCGAGCCAGGCGATCGGACCGACGAGCACCTCGCCGAAGAGCAGGATGATGATGACCCAGACCACCTTCGGCAGGCCGCGCACCTCCTCCTCGGGGGTGTTGAGGCAGTCGATGAAGGCGTAGATCCACAACGCCAGGACCAACAGGAACGGCAGATACCTCAGCACGGCCGGACAACCCCCTAGTGAGACGAGACGCACAGGGTAGCGGCAACGGGTGACAGCCCCCGCCGGGATCCGTGGAGGGGGATGACAAACTGGAACGCATGGCTTACGACGATCTTCGCTCCCTGCTCCGGGCGCTGGAGCGCGAGGGCGACCTGCTGCGCATCAAGGCCGAGGTCGACCCGTACCTGGAGGTCGGTGAGATCGTCGACCGGGTGAACAAGGCCGGCGGTCCGGCCCTCCTCTTCGAGAACGTGAAGGGCTCGGCGATGCCCCTCGCGATGAACGTGTACGGCACCGACCGGCGGCTCCTCAAAGCCCTCGGCCTGAAGTCGTACGACGAGATCAGCGAGAAGATCGGCGGTCTGCTCAAGCCCGAACTGCCGCAGGGCTTCGTCGGGATGCGCGAGGCGTTCGGCAAGCTCGGCTCGATGGTCCACGTGCCGCCGAAGAAGGTGAAGGAGGCCCCCGTCCAGGAGGTCGTGCTGACCGGCGACGACGTCGACCTGGAGCAGCTCCCGGCCCTGTTCACCTGGCCCGAGGACGGCGGCTCCTTCTTCAACCTGGGGCTCACGCACACCAAGGACCCGGAGTCCGGCGTCCGCAACCTCGGGCTCTACCGGCTGCAGCGCCACGACAAGCGCACCATCGGCATGCACTGGCAGATCCACAAGGACAGCCGCAACCACTACCAAGTGGCCGCCAAGCGGGGCGAGAAGCTGCCCGTCGCGATCGCCTTCGGCTGCCCGCCCGCCGTCACGTACGCCTCGACCGCGCCGCTGCCCGGCGACATCGACGAGTACCTGCTCGCCGGCTTCGTCCAGGGCAAGCGGATCGAGATGGTCGACTGCAAGACGGTGCCGCTCCAGGTGCCGGCGAACGCCGAGGTCGTCATCGAGGGCTGGCTGGAGCCGGGCGAGATGCTGCCGGAGGGTCCCTTCGGCGACCACACGGGTTTCTACACCCCGCAGGAACCCTTCCCCGCGCTGAAGATCGACTGCGTGACGATGCGCAGGCGCCCGCTGCTCCAGTCGATCGTCGTCGGCCGTCCCCCGACGGAGGACGGGCCCCTGGGCCGGGCCACGGAACGCTTCTTCCTGCCGCTGCTCAAGGTGATCGTCCCGGACATCGTGGACTACCACCTGCCCGAGTCCGGCGGCTTCCACAACTGCGCGATCGTCTCGATCGACAAGAAGTACCCGAAGCACGCCCAGAAGGTCATGAGCGCCGTGTGGGGCGCGCACATGATGTCGCTGACCAAGCTGATCGTCGTCGTCGACTCCGATTGCGACGTCCACGATCTTCATGAAGTCTCGTGGCGCGCGCTCGGGAACACGGACTACGCCCGTGACCTGACCGTCGTCGAAGGCCCGGTCGACCACCTCGACCACGCCTCCTACCAGCAGTTCTGGGGCGGCAAGGCGGGCATCGACGCGACGAAGAAGTGGCCCGAGGAGGGTTACACCCGGGACGGCGGATGGCCCGAGATGGTCACCTCCGACCCTCGGACGGCGGCCCTCGTGGACCGCCGTTGGAAGGAGTACGGACTCAAGTGAGCAGCGCTTCAGCAGCGATCCCGCAGCAGCCGGGACGCACCAAGGCCTTTCTGCGGCTGGTCATGATCGAGCACTCGGTGTTCGCGCTGCCCTTCGCCTACATCGCCTCCCTCACCGCGATGTTCGAGCTGGACAAGAACATCCACTGGGGCCGCCTCCTGCTGGTCACCATCTGCATGGTGGGCCTGCGCACGTTCGCGATGGCGGCGAACCGGATCATCGACCGCGAGATCGACGCCCGTAACCCGCGCACCGCGCACCGCGAGCTCGTCACGGGCGCGGTGTCGGTGAAGTCGGCGTGGACCGGCGCCCTGATCGCCCTGGTGATCTTCCTCGCCTCGGCCGCGCTCCTGAACCCGCTCTGCCTGGCCCTCGCGCCCATCGCGGTGATCCCGATGGTCGTCTACCCGTACGGCAAGCGGTTCACGAACTTCCCGCAGGCCATCCTCGGTCTCGCCCAGGCGATGGGCCCGATCGGCGCCTGGATCGCGATCACGGGTTCGTGGTCGTGGGACGCGGTGATCCTCGGTCTCGCGGTCGGCATCTGGATCGGCGGCTTCGACCTGATCTACGCGTGCCAGGACGTGGAGACCGACCGCGAGGTCGGCGTCATGTCGGTGCCGGCCCGCTTCGGCATCCCGGCCGCGATCTGGGGCGCCCGCGTCTGCCACTTCCTGACCACGGCCCTCTTCGTCTGGTACGCGCTGGCCACCGACGCCGGAACGTTCTTCTGGGTCGGCCTGGTGATCGTCGCGGGTGCCTTCCTCTACGAGCACTCGATCGTGAAGCCCCACGACCTGTCCCGCCTCAACCGGGCGTTCTTCCAGGTCAACGGCTTCATCGGGATCGCCCTCTTCGTGTGCGCGCTGCTCGACCTGCTGGTGCGCGGGCTCACCGTGTAGCGGGTATCGCCCGCCGGGGCCCGGCGGGGCGGCGGAACACGAACGCCGCCGCCACGCCGGCCAGCAGACCGATGAGGTGGCCCTGCCAGCTCACCCCGTCGTTGGCCGGGGAGAGGCCCGCGAGGATCGTGGTGCCCCAGTAGGCCGCGATGACCAGGCCGACGACGATGCCGAGCGGACGGCGCTCCACGAAGCCGCTGAGCACGACGAAGCCGAACAGGCCGAAGATCAGGCCGGAGGCGCCCGCCGTGTTCGTGTGGTCGGGGGCCACCAGCCACACCCCGAGCCCGTCCGCGACGACGATCAGCGCGCACGCGGCGAAGAACCGGCGCAGTCCGCCGAGCGCCGCGACGAAGCCGAGGACGAGCAGCGGTATCGAGTTCGCCGCGACGTGCCCGAAGCCGAAGTGGATGAAGGACGCGGGGACGACGTCGACCAGCTCCGACGTCTGCCGCGGCTGTATCCCGAACCGGTCCAGCGCGTGGCCCGACGCCACGTCGACCACTTCGAGCAGCCAGAGCAGGGCCACCCAGCCGACCATCACCTTGCCGGCCGTCACCGCCCGCTCGCCCGCCGGCCACTTCCGGGTCGCGCCCGGTGATCCTTCGTACGCCATCTCAGCCCCCACCCCCGGGCCCGCCCGTCACGGACCCAACGCCCACGGCCCCTGCGCAAGTTCCCATCATGGCCCGCCGGATAGGCTCGTGGTGTGGAGCACGTCAACGCAAGCAGCCGCAGGCCCTGGGTCGTCGGGGTGTCCGGCGCCTCGGGAACCCCGTACGCAGCCTCCGTGCTGCGCGCCCTTCTGGCCGCGGGTGAGTCCGTGGACCTGGTCGTCTCGCGGGCCTCGCGGCTCACGCTGCTCGACGAGACGGGGATCGCGTTCCGGGACGCGCACTGGCGCGAGGACCTGGCCGAGTGGCTGGCGCGCGGCGCGGACGGCAAGCCGGGCACGTTCACCGGGATCGCTCTGGACGACGTGCGGTACTGGGCCGCCGGTGATCTCGCGGCGGGGCCGTCGTCGGGCTCGTACCCGGTCAAGGGCATGATCATCGTGCCCGCCTCGACGGCGTGCGTGGCGGGCGTGGCCCTGGGTCTCTCGAAGGACCTGCTGCAGCGCGTGGCGAGCGTGACGCTCAAGGAAGGGCGCAGGCTGGTGGTCGCGGTGCGGGAGACGCCGTTGAACGGGCAGACCCTCAAGCACCTGGTGACGCTCGACGAGGCGGGCGCGGTCGTGCTGCCCGCCTCGCCGGCGTTCTACGCGGGGGCGACGCACATCCAGGATCTGGTGGACTTCGTCGCGGGGCGGGCGCTGGACGCGGCAGGAGTGCCGCACACGCTGTACCGCCGTTGGGAGGGAGAGCTGGGGGGAGGCTCTCGGGAGGGTTAGCGCTTCTTGGCGCGGGCGGCGTGCTTCTTCGCCGCGCGGCGCTCGGTGGTGGCGGACTGGTGGACACGCGAGCGATTGGCCAGGTCCTGCAACTCGCGCATGCGGGCGTAGGCCATCTCGATCGTGAACACGGTGACAACACTCCTGAAATTCGATGGATCTTCAGTGATCCGGTGACTGAGCTTTAGATCTTGCGGGGTGTCGCCCCCGCGTGCCTTAGATTCTACACGTAAACTCGCGTCAACGCTGATTAATGAAAGGCTTTGGACCTATGGACGCCGTGGACAGGCAGCTCATCCAGGCCCTGCGCGAGAACGGCCGCGCCTCGTATGCGGAACTGGGCCGACTCGTCGGCCTGTCGGGACCCAGCGTCACGGACCGCATCAACCGTCTGGAGGCGGCCGGGGTCATCACCGGCTACCGCGCCACCGTCGACTCGGCCTCGCTCGGCCTGGGCGTCATCGCGCTGATCGGCATCTCGCTCTCCGACGCCGCGGACCACGAGGACGTCGCGCACCGCCTGAAGGACCTGCACGAGATCGAGGACTGCTGGTTCATCGCGGGCGACGACTCGTACATGCTCAAGGTGCGGGCCAGTGACGTCGACGGACTGGAGAGGACGATCCGTCGCCTCAGCGGCACGAAGGGCGTCTCCCGCACCCGGACGACCATCGTGCTCTCCACGAAGTGGGAGAACCGGGTCGGGGAGCTTCCCGAAGAGGCGTGAGCGTACGGTGGAGCGGACCTACGGGTCGTGTCGTCGAGGAGAGGTACGGGCATGGACGCAGGGCTCAAGCGCGAGCTGGAGCAGAAGGTCGGAGACGGTGAGCGGCTGTCCCGCGAGGACGGCATCGCGCTCTACGAGTCGGACGACCTGGCCTGGCTCGGCGGCCTCGCCCACGAGGTGCGGACCCGGAAGAACGGCGACGTCGTCCACTTCAACGTCAACCGCCACCTCAACATGACGAACGTCTGCACCGCCTCCTGCGCGTACTGCTCGTTCCAGCGCAAGCCGGGCGAGAAGGACGCGTACACGATGCGCATCGAGGAGGCGGTCAAGCTCGCCAAGGCGATGGAGTCGGAGAACCTGACGGAACTCCACATCGTCAACGGCCTGCACCCGAACCTTCCGTGGCGCTACTACCCGCGCTCCCTGAAGGCCCTCAAGGAGGCGCTGCCGAACGTCGGCCTGAAGGCGTTCACGGCCACGGAGATCCACCACTTCGAGAAGATCTCGGGGCTCTCCGCCTCCGAGATCCTCGACGAGCTGATCGACGCGGGCCTCGAGTCGCTCACCGGCGGCGGCGCGGAGATCTTCGACTGGGAGATCCGGCAGCACATCGTCGACCACGACACCCACTGGGAGGACTGGTCGCGGATCCACCGGCTCGCGCACGAGAAGGGTCTCAAGACCCCCTCGACGATGCTCTACGGGCACATCGAGGAGCCGCGGCACCGCGTCGACCACGTGCTGCGCCTGCGCGAACTCCAGGACGAGACCGGCGGGTTCCAGGTCTTCATCCCGCTGCGCTACCAGCACGACTTCGTCGACATGAAGGACGGCAAGGTCCGCAACCGCCTCCAGGCCCGTACGACGATGGCGACGGGCGCCGAGGCGCTGAAGACCTTCGCGGTCTCGCGGCTGCTGTTCGACAACGTGCCGCACGTGAAGTGCTTCTGGGTCATGCACGGGCTGCAGACCACGCAGCTCGCGCTGCAGCACGGTGCGGACGACATGGACGGGTCGGTCGTCGAGTACAAGATCACGCACGACGCGGACAACTACGGGACGCCGAACAAGCTGACCCGTGAGGATCTGCTCGACCTGATCCGCGACGCCGGGTTCCGGCCCGTCGAGCGCAACACGCGCTACGAGATCATCCGGGAGTTCGAGGGGCCGGACGCCGGGCGCCGCGACGAGCCCCAGCCGATGCGAGTCTGAGGCGACGGGTGGGCGGGTTCTCGTCCGCCTTGTGGTTCAGCGTCGCCGGGTGCGGGTGATCCGTGGCTGGTCGCGCAGTTCCCCGCGCCCCTGAAAGGCGCACGGAGTGCGCGACCAGCCGCCACCGGCCCGCAGATGAATCCCGGTCACAGCGGCAGCAGCATGTGGATGTCGTCGCGGTCGTCGCCGGGGGAGACGCGGATCGCCCCGGGGATGCGGCCGACCTCCTTGTAGCCGCACGCCGAGTAGAACGCGTCGGCCCCCGTACCCCCGCGGCACGTGAGCCGCAGCGCCTCGACCCCGTCGAACCCCCGGGCCGCCTCCTCCGCGGCCGCCATGAGCGCACGCCCGTACCCCTTGCCCTGCTGCCGCGGCCGCACCATCACCGTGTACAGCCACAAGTGGTGCCGCATCAGCCGGTGCTGGTTGAACGCGAGGAACGCCGTCGCCGCGACGGCCCCCTCCGCGTCCCGGCCGACGAGGAGCCGGATGCGCCCCTCCGCGATCCCGGTCAGGTGCCTGAGGAGTTCCGGGCGTATGTCGTCGGGGGTGACCGGAGGGACGAAGCCGACGGCCCCGCCCGCGTTCGAGACGTCCGCCCACAGGGCGAGCAGCCCGTCGCGCAGGTCAGGAGTGACGGCAGGGTCGAGTTCGAAGTGCAGCGACATGAGGGCGAGCGTAGACGCGGGGACGCCGGTGACGTTCGGCCGTCCATTTCGGGACCTGTGGCCATAGGGGCGGGGTAAACGACGGGCGTAGCTTGTGAATGTATTCACGAGCGCCGGAAGGGGCGCCGGAAGAGCAGAGGAAGAAGGCGTCCGTCATGGCTCTCCACGCGTCGGAACGACCCACCCGCCACAGCGCCGCGGGCACCCCGCGGCGCAACGCCGGCAGCCAGGACGGCGTCGTCGTCCGCTCGGCCGCGGCCCGCGGCGTCCTCGCCGCCGCCCGGGTCCTGGTCGGCTTCTACTTCCTGTGGGCGTTCCTGGACAAGACGTTCGGCTTCGGCAGGTCGACCCCGTCGAGCGGGAGCTGGCTGAACGGCGGGCACCCCACCGAGGGCTTCCTGCTGCACGGCACGACCGGCCCCTTCGCCCACATGTTTGACTCGGTCGCGGGCGCCTGGTGGCTCGACACCCTCTTCATGGCCGGCCTGCTCGGGGTCGGCCTCGCGATGATCCTCGGCATCGGCATGCGGATCGCCGCCGGCGCCGGCACGCTCATGATGGCCTTCATGTGGCTGGTCACCCTGTGGCCGGGCACGAACCCGTTCCTGGACGACCACTGGATGATCGCCCTGGTGCTGCTGGCCACCGCGGCCACCGGCGCGGGCGGCTACTTCGGCCTCGGCCGGGCCTGGGCCCGGCTGCCGATCGTCCGCAGGAACCGGTGGCTGATCTGACGGCCGCAACCCCCGCTGAGTTCGGGCGCTCCTCCGCGTGCTTCACTGGAGGGGCGCTCGTCCTGTAAGGGCACCTTTTCGGAACGGAAGAGTGGATTGACATGCTCCGCTACACGCTGATGCGCCTCGGGGTCTTCGTGGGCTGCTTCCTCGTCGTCTGGGGTCTCGTCGCCACCGGCATCGTCCCCAGTGGCATCGGGGGCTCCTACTGGCTGTGGATCGCGCTGCTCGCGCTGGTGGTCTCCGCGCCGCTGAGCTTCGTGCTGCTGCGCGGCGAACGCGACCGCGCCTCCGTCGGGATCGTCGCCCGCGTGGACCGCGCCAAGGCGAACATGGAGTCCAACCGCCGCATGGAGGACGACGCCGACGACGCCGCCCGCGCGCAGCGCGCCTCGTAAGGCCCGCGCGGCTCGTAAGTTACGTCACAGACAGGCCCGGCCCCGGCACCGTACAGGTGCCGGGGCCGCCTGTGTTTTCAAGGTAAATGCGGTTTAAGGGGCATACGAGCAGTCGCCGTGCCCCAAAGAAGGCCTTTGATGTTCTCAAAGGGCTGGTGTTAACGTTCCTGACATGAAGACATCAGCCGCGCACCGTACTGCCATGAGCGTTCCGCTCGTGGCGCGCCTGCATGTCGATCTCTGCCGCTGCATGTCCGCGGCCTGTCGCGCCTGACGCGACCTTCCCGATGCAGCGGCGCCGTTGACCTCATCTTGCGGTCGCCGCTCCTGCACGTCCCCCTCCTGTCCCCGCGTGTCACCACTGGAGTTGCATCCGTGTCCGCGAACACACCCGCCGCCGAGCAGAAGCGCGGCTTCCGCATACCCATCCCGTTCTGGGCCCAGGTCCTGCTCGGTCTCGTCGTCGGCCTGGTCCTCGGCTACGTCGCCCGCACCTACGACGTCGCGTGGCTGGCCACGACGCTCGACAAGGTCGGCGGCATCTTCGTCCAGCTCCTGAAGCTGGCCGTCGCCCCGCTCGTCTTCTTCGCGATCCTGGTGTCCATCACCAATCTGCGGAAGGTCAACAACGCGGCCCGCCTGGCCACCCGCACCCTGCTCTGGTTCATGATCACGTCGCTGATCGCGGTCGTCATCGGCCTCGCCATCGGCCTGCTCACCAACCCGGGCAACGGCTCGGACCTCACCCCGGCCGACGGCGCCAAGCCCGACCACGCCGGCAGCTGGCTCGACTTCCTCACGGGCATCATCCCGACGGACGTCGTCACGCCGTTCACGCAGCTCAACGTCCTGCAGATCGTCTTCATGGCGGTCGTCGCCGGCATCGCCATCCTGAAGATCGGTGAGAAGGCCCAGCCGATCCTCAGCCTCTCCGAGTCCGTCCTGGAGCTGCTGCAGAAGGCCCTGTGGTGGGTCATCCTGCTCGCCCCGATCGGCTCCGCCGGCCTCATCGGCCGCGCCATCGTCCAGTACGGCTGGGACCTGCTCGGCAACTACGCGACGTTCACCATCGACATCTACGTCGGCTGCGCCCTGGTCCTCTTCGGCGTCTACCCGCTGCTCCTCGCGACCGTCGCCAAGCTGAACCCGCTGCAGTTCTTCAAGGGCGCCTGGCCCGCCATCCAGCTGGCCTTCGTCTCCCGCTCCTCGGTCGGCACCATGCCGGTCACCCAGCAGTCGGCGATCCGCCTCGGCGTCCCGAAGGACTACGCCTCCTTCGCCGTGCCGTTCGGCGCGACGACCAAGATGGACGGCTGCGCCGCGATCTACCCGGCGATCTCCGCGATCTTCGTCGCCCAGATCTTCGACGTGCAGCTGGGCATCAAGGAGTACCTGCTCATCGCGTTCGTCTCCGTCATCGGCTCCGCCGCGACGGCCGGCCTCACCGGCGCGACCGTGATGCTGACCCTGACCCTCTCCACCCTGGGCCTGCCCATGGAGGGCGTCGGCCTGCTCCTCGCGATCGACCCGATCCTCGACATGATGCGCACCGCCACGAACGTGGCCGGCCAGGCGCTCGTCCCGGTGATCGTCTCCGCCCGCGAGAAGATCCTCGACCGCACGAAGTACGACAGCGCCACGGCGTCCGGCTTCGACGACGACATCGAGGTCTACGAGCACTCCCCGCGCGACGAGTCGCAGCCGGTGCCCGCCACCGTCTGACGTCCCCCGGCCCGTCGCACCACCGACTGTGCCCCGCCCCGGACTCCGGGCGCGGGGCACAGTCGCGTGCGCCGGGCTGCGTAGGCTGAGCGGTGCAGGACGTGTGGAGGAAAGGCGGCTGGGGTGGGCGGCGACGTGAAGGCCGGGGCGGTGCGGCAGAAGAGGATGCCTCGGGCCGAGCGGGAGCGGCAGATGATGGACGCCGCGGTCCGGGTGTTCGGGGAACGGGGCTACCGGGCCGCCTCGATGGACGAGATCGCCGATCTGGCGGGCGTCTCCAAGCCGCTGGTGTACCTGTACCTGAACTCGAAGGAAGAGCTCTTCACCGGCTGCATCCGGCGGGAGGCGGCGGCGCTGATCGCCGCCGTGCGGGCCGGGGTGCGGCTCGACGCCCCCGCGGACCGGCAGCTGTGGGAGGGCCTGACCGCCTTCTTCTCGCACACCGCCGAACACCCCGACGGATGGGCGGTGCTGCACAGCCAGGCGCGCACCGGCGGTGAGCCGTTCGTCGCCGAGGTCGGGGCGATGCGCGACGAGATCGTCGCCTTCGTGACCTCGCTGATCGCCGAGGCGGCCCGGGAGGCGCACAACGATCCCGAGCTGGCCGAGCGGGAGGTCGCGGGGCTCGCCCAGGCCCTCGTCGGCGCCGCGGAGGCGCTCGCGGGCTGGGCGAACACGGACCCGTCCGTCTCCGCGAGGGAGGCCGCCGCCACGATGATGAACTTCGCCTGGGCGGGGCTCGGCAGTCTGATGGACGGGCGGCGCTGGTCGCCCCGTTAGCCGCGGTCCGTCACCGGGCGGACCTCACCGGTGACGTGCACGCGCCCGCCCTTCGCCGCCCGCAGCTCGAAGTCCTGGCCCCGCGCCCCGTACGCCACCGAACCCGGCAGCAGCACCGGCGCCCGGAACCCGGCCCGTACGTGTACGGGCCCGTGCGCGCCGAACTCCGCCAGGCACCTGGCCACCGTCCACATGCCGTGGGCGATGGCGCGCGGGAAGCCGAAGAGGCGGGCGGTGAGCGGGTGGAGGTGGATCGGGTTCCGGTCGCCCGACACGGCGGCGTAGCGGCGGCCCAGGTCGGCGCCGAGGGTCCACTCCGTGAGCGTGGGCAGGGGCTCGGCCCCGGTGTCCTTCGGCGCCCCCGCGGCCGGTTCGGACGTCTTGTGGCGGGCCAGGTAGGTGCTGGTCGAGTGCCAGACCGGGGTGTCGGCGTCGCCGCCGCGCAGCTCGGTCACGACGACGGCCTCGGTGCCGCGCTGGTGCGGCACCAACTCCTCCGTCCTGACGGTCAGTTCGTACGGTCCCGTGGGGGCGAGGTCCCGGTGCTGAGTGATCTCGATCGACGTGTGGACGAGGCCGAGCAGCGGCAGCGGGAACGTCCGCTGCGCCATCAGGCGCATCGCGAGCGGGAAGCCCAGGACGTGCGGATACGTGAGGGGGAGTTCGTCGCGCTCCGTGGGGAAGGCGCAGACCCGTTCGTAGGCGGTGAGGTGGCTCTGGTCGATCCGGAGCCGGGGCACGGTGAGGGTCGTCCCGTCGGGGAGCGGGGCGTCCGGGCGAGGCCGCTTGAACGGGGAGAGGGCGGCTCCGCGCAGCATCTGGG
>NZ_JAMOLN010000009.1 GCF_024448165.1 Streptomyces longispororuber | reverse complement strand
GCCGCAACCCCACTCGATGCCCCAGCACCCGCGCCCCCGCGATCTCCGGCCGCACCCCCGCACACCGCGCAACGATCGCCTCCGCCACCCCGGGATCCGGCACCAACGACCACGCGCCGTCCTCCGCCGTACCGCCCAGGATCAGCCCGCCCGGCTGGGGAAAGTAGTACGTGGTGGCGTCGGACGCCGGATCGGCCGCCGTGTACCAGTCCCGTACGCCCGGGTTCTCCACCACCACGAGCTGCCCCCGCACCGGCCGCACCGCAGGATCGGGCACCAGCTCCCGCGCCCCGAGCCCCGTACAGTTCACGACGACCGGCGCGCACCCGAACGCCTCGTCGAGCGAGCCGACCTCCCGCACCTCAACCGGCACCCCGGCGGCCGCCAACTCGCCCCGCAGCCACCCCAGATGCGCCGGCATGTCGAGCAGCGGCAGCCGCGCCGCGAGCCCCCGGTCCGTCTCGCGCAGCCCCGCCACCTCCCCGGCCCACGCCCCGAGTCCGGCAAGCCGGGTGTCCGCGTGCACGCCGTCGACCATCCGTACGCCGGTCTCCTCCGGACGGCCCGCCCACTCCTCGTAGCGCCGCAGCGACCGCACCGACCACGGACCCACCCGCTCCACCGGATCGATCCGGTACGGCCACCACAACGCCCCCGCGACGGCCGAGGTGGTCCGCTCGGCCGGTTCCCGCGACCACACCCGGACCCGCCGGCCGTGCTCCGCCAGAACCAGGGCGGTCGACAGGCCGATGACCCCGCCGCCGATCACGATCACGTCACCGCTCGCATCACTGTCCACGCCCGGACCGTAGCGGAATGTGTCATGCCGTGCTCAACACGGGTGTCAGGTGGGGATACTCACACCATGTCTGCCGAGTACGCGACCTTCGGCCTGGCACCGGCGATGCGCGCCGGTGGAGTTCTCGCCAACGGTGACTACCAAGTCCACCGGGACTTCGTGGACTTCATCGTCGACGGGCGCCCGCTGCTGTTCCAGCTCTCCGACCTCGACGCGGTCTCCCCGCTGGCCGCCGACATCCCGCCCGCCATCTTCACCGACCACGTCAGGAGCCTGCTCCTGGAGGCCGACGCGCCGCTCGCGCAGGGCCGCTACGTCATCTACGGCTGCCCCGAGTGCGAGGGCCTGGAGTGCGGCGCCGTCACCGCCGTCATCGAGCGGTCCGGTGACGACTTCGTCTGGCGCGACTTCGCCTGGCAGACCGACGACCACGCCGACCTGGAGCTCAACGGCTACCACGGCATCGGCCCGTTCCGCTTCCGCGGCACCGAATACCGCGCCGCCCTCGGCCAGTTGCTCACCGGCCCCACCGAACCGGCCGCCCGCCGCCGGGTGCTGCTCATCGGCGCCCGCGTCGCCGTCCTCGCGAAACTCGCCGCCGCGCTGCGCACCATCGGCATCGGCGCGGACATCACCCACGACGCCGCCGGCGTGCCCCCCGAGGAGCTGCGGGCGTACGGCGCCGTCGCCTTCGGTCGCGCCGTCGATGAGACCCAACGGGACGCCGTGCGCCGGGCGTTCGAGCGGGCCGGCGCCGAGGTGGCGTACGTCGACGGACTCGCCCCGATCATCCCCCTCCTGGTCGCCCAGATCGAGGCGGCCCTCGACCGCAGCCCCCAGGAACGGCGCCGTCTGACCCGGCTCGTCGCCGCCGACGGCGAGGCGGGCATAGAGGTCACCTCCACCTGCCGCGTCCAGCTCACCGCCTACCGCCTCGACCGCCTCTACCGCGCCCACGCCCACGACGTCTTCGACGAGGTCCTCGACCCCGGCAAGCACCGAATTCCGCTCGACAACAAGGCGACCAAGGGGGAATCCTTCCTCGTGGCACGCACCACCGGGAGCGTGCTGGTGGCGCCGATGGCGCGCTGACCCACCCTGCCTCTGCCCCTGACCGGCCCCGGCGAGCCGCTGATCGCCGTACGACGATGCATCCTGCCGAGACCGTGAGGCGTGCCTCCACGGGCCGATGAGCCCGCGGATCCGCCCCCGCACCCCCGACGAACTGCGCCGGGGCCGACGGAACCGAGCCCACTCCTGCTGGGACCACCTGTACGCGGCCCCGCTGTGGCCGCTGCACGGCGCCAACCTGGGCACGCTCGCCCGCACCTGCGACGCGGTCGGCGCGTGCCTGACCGTGCCCCGCTTCCCATGGGTGCCGGAGGCGGTGGCGCGCGGCAACACGCTGCGCCGCCCGCTGTGCACGCACTGGACCGGCGACCCCCTGGGGTGGCTGGGCCGGCAGCGGGAGCGCGGCGCCCGGATCGTCGGCGTGGAACTCGCCGACGAGGCCGTCCGCCTCGCCGACCTGCCCACCGCCCGCGAGCCGACCGTCGTCGTCCTCGGCCACGAACAGTCCGGGATCCCGCCGGAGGCGCTCGACCTCCTCGACGTCTGCGTGGAGATCCCGATGGTCGGCCACGGCGCCAGCCTGAACGTCGCCGTCGCGGGCTCCCTCGTCCTCTACAAGCTCGCCGGTCTGCTGTGAAACCGGCGCCGACTAGGATCGACGCCCTGATGACTGCCACTCTCGTAGCCAAGAACCTCGCCGCCGGTCACGGCGACCGCTCGCTCTTCTCCGGCCTCGACCTCGTCGTCGCCCCCGGTGACGTGATCGGGCTCGTCGGTGCCAACGGAGCAGGGAAGTCCACCCTGCTCCGCCTCCTCGCGGGCCTCGCCACCCCGGAGGAGGGCGAGCTGCGGCTCTCCCCGCCGACCGCGGCCGTCGGCCACCTCCCGCAGGAGCCCGACCGCCGCCCCGGCGAGACGATCCGGGAGTTCCTGGCCCGCCGCACCGGCGTGGCCGAGGCCCAGCGCGTCATGGACGAGGCCACCCAGGGCCTGGTCGACGGCGCACCGGGCGCCGACGACGCGTACGCCACGAGCCTGGACCGCTGGCTGCACCTCGGCGGCGCCGACCTCGACGAGCGCGCCGAGGAGGTCGCCGAGCAGCTGGGCCTCACCGTCGGCCTCGACCAGACCATGACGTCGCTGTCCGGCGGCCAGGCGGCGCGGGCGGGCCTCGCGTCGCTGCTCCTGTCCCGGTACGACGTCTTCCTCCTGGACGAGCCCACGAACGACCTCGACCTGGAAGGTCTGGAGCGCCTGGAGAACTTCGTCCGCGGACTGCGCGCGGGCACCGTCGTCGTCAGCCACGACCGCGAGTTCCTCACCCGCACCGTCACCAAGGTCCTCGAACTCGACCTCGCCCAGCAGCAGATCAACCTCTACGGAGGCGGCTACGACGCCTACCTGGAGGAGCGCGAGGTCGCCCGGCGGCACGCCCGCGACGAGTACGAGGAGTACGCGGACAAGAAGTCGGCGCTCGAAGGCCGCGCCCAGATGCAGCGCTCCTGGATGGACAAGGGCGTCAAGAACGCGCGGCGCAAGTCGACGGACAACGACAAGATCGGCCGCAAGTTCCGCAGCGAGTCCAGCGAGAAGCAGGCCGCCAAGGCCCGTCAGACGCAGCGCATGATCGAGCGCCTCGACGTGGTCGACGAGCCCCGCAAGGAGTGGGAGCTGCGGATGGAGATCGCGGCGGCCCCGCGCTCCGGCGCCGTGGTCGCCTCCCTGCGCGACGCCGAACTGCGCCGCGGGGACTTCGCCTTCGGACCGGTCACCCTCCAGATCGACTGGGCCGACCGCGTCGCGATCACCGGGGCGAACGGGTCGGGCAAGTCGACGCTCCTCGGCGCCCTGCTCGGCCGGCTTCCGCTCGACTCCGGCCACGCGACGCTCGGTTCGGGCGTCGTGGTCGGCGAGGTCGACCAGGCCCGCGCCCTGTTCCACCGCCCGGAGGCCCTGCTCGACGCATTCTGCGCGGCGGTCCCCGACACGGAGCCGGCCGAGGTCCGCACGCTGCTCGCCAAGTTCGGCCTCAAGGCGGACCACGTCCTGCGCCCCGCGGCAACGCTCTCACCCGGCGAACGCACCCGGGCCGCCCTCGCGCTCCTCCAGGGCCGGGGCGTCAACCTCCTGGTCCTCGACGAGCCGACGAACCACCTGGACCTCCCGGCGATCGAACAGCTCGAATCGGCCATGGAGTCCTACGAGGGCACCCTCCTCCTGGTCACCCACGACCGCAGAATGCTGAACGCGGTCCGCACGACGAGGCGCTTCGAGGTGGCAGAGGGAAAGGTGACGGAGGTCTAGCCCGAGCCCCGAAAGCCCGAGCCCCGGACGAGGGCGCCCCTTCAGGGGCGCGGGGAACTGCGCGACCGGCCACGACCGGCCCGCAGTTCCCCATGAGACATCAGCCCCTACGGCGCCTAGGCCAGCCCCGCCTTGCGCAGCGCATCGGCCATGGCCGAGTTCGCCGCGGCCGGAGCGGACCGCGGCCGACCGCCACCGCCGCCACCGGAACCACCGGCACCACCCGAACCGCCGGAACCACCCCGGCGGGACTTCTGCTGCGGCGGCTTCCGGTCACGGTCACCACCACGGCCCCGGCCACCGTCCCGCTCGCCCTGCCCGCGCGACCCCCGCTGACCGCCGGAGGCGGCGTCGTCGTCGAGCCGCAGCGTCAGCGAGATCCGCTTGCGCGGCACGTCGATGTCGAGGACCTTCACCTTGACGATGTCACCGGGCTTCACCACGTCGCGCGGGTCCTTCACGAACGTCCGCGACAGCGCCGACACATGGGCCAGCCCGTCCTGGTGCACACCGATGTCGATGAACGCCCCGAAGGCGGCGACGTTCGTCACCACGCCCTCCAGGACCATCCCCGACTCCAGGTCGGAGATCTTCTCGACGCCCTCCTTGAAGGTGGCCGTCTTGAAGGCGGGCCGCGGGTCGCGCCCCGGCTTCTCCAGCTCCTTCAGGATGTCCGTCACGGTCGGCAGACCGAACGTGTCGTCCACGTAGTCCGCCGCCTTGAGCGAGCGCAGCCTCCCCGTGTCGCCGATCAGCGAACCGACCTCGCCCCCGGTCGACGTGGCCATCCGCCGCACCACGGGATACGCCTCCGGGTGCACGGACGACGCGTCCAGCGGGTCGTCGCCGCCCCGGATCCGCAGGAAGCCCGCGCACTGCTCGTACGCCTTCGGGCCGAGCCGGGCGACGTCCTTGAGGCCCTTGCGGTTGCCGAACGGGCCGTTCGCGTCGCGGTGCGCCACGATGTTCTCCGCAAGGCCCGCGCCGATGCCCGACACGCGCGCGAGGAGCGGCGCGGAGGCGGTGTTCACATCGACCCCCACCCCGTTCACACAGTCCTCGACCACCGCGTCCAGCGAACGGGACAGCTTCACCTCGCTCAGGTCGTGCTGGTACTGCCCGACGCCGATCGACTTCGGGTCGATCTTCACCAGCTCGGCCAGCGGGTCCTGGAGGCGCCGCGCGATGGACACGGCGCCGCGCAGCGACACGTCCATGTCCGGCAGCTCCTGCGAGGCGAACGCGGAGGCCGAGTACACCGAGGCACCCGCCTCGGACACCATCACCTTGGTGAGCTTCAACTCCGGGTGCTTGGAGATGAGTTCACCCGCGAGCTTGTCGGTCTCGCGCGACGCCGTGCCGTTGCCGATCGCGATCAGGTCGACCGCGTGCTCCTTGGAGAGCCGCGCCAGCTTGGCGATCGCCTCGTCCCAGCGGTTCGCCGGGACGTGCGGGTGGATGACGTCGGTCGCCACGACCTTGCCCGTCGCGTCGACGACCGCCACCTTCACGCCCGTACGGAAACCGGGGTCGAGGCCCAGCGTCGCGCGCGTGCCCGCGGGGGCGGCGAGCAGCAGGTCCCGCAGGTTCGCCGCGAACACCTTCACCGCCTCGTCCTCGGCGGCCGTGCGCAGCCGCAGCCGCAGGTCGATGCCGAGGTGCACCAGGATGCGGGTGCGCCACGCCCAACGGACCGTGTCCTGCAGCCACTTGTCGCCCGGACGCCCCTGGTTCCTGATCCCGAACCGGTCGGCCACGATCGGCTCGTACGACGAAGGACCTTCCTCGACCGGCTCCTCGGGCTCCAGGACGAGTTCGAGCACATCCTCCTTCTCGCCGCGCAGCATCGCGAGGATGCGGTGCGAGGGAAGCTCCTTGAAGGGCTCCGCGAAGTCGAAGTAGTCGGCGAACTTGGCGCCCGCCTCCTCCTTGCCCGACTTCACCTTCGCCGCGAGCCGTCCGCGCACCCACATGCGCTCGCGCAGCTCACCGATCAGGTCGGCGTCCTCGGAGAACCGCTCGGTGAGGATGGCCCGCGCGCCGTCGAGCGCGGCCTGCGGGTCCGCGACGCCCTTGTCGGCGTCGACGAACGCGGCCGCGGCGGCCTGGGGGTCGACCGTCGGATCGCCGAGCAGCCCCTCCGCCAGCGGTTCGAGGCCCGCCTCGCGGGCGATCTGCGCCTTCGTCCGCCGCTTCGGCTTGAACGGCAGATAGATGTCCTCCAGGCGCGCCTTGGTGTCGGCGGCGCGGATCTGCGCCTCCAGCTCCTCGGTCAGCTTGCCCTGCTCGCGCACCGAGTCGAGGACGGCGGCGCGCCGCTCCTCCAGCTCGCGCAGATACCGCAGCCGCTCCTCCAGGGTGCGCAGCTGGGCGTCGTCGAGCGACTCCGTCGCCTCCTTGCGGTAACGAGCGATGAAGGGCACCGTCGAACCGCCGTCAAGGAGGTCGACGGCGGCCTTCACCTGCCGCTCCCGTACGCCGAGTTCTTCGGCAATCCTGCCTTCGATGGACCCAACAGTGGGTGTCGCCACGATCCCGTACCGCCTATGTCGAATGAGGTTGCGCGGCAATTGTGGCAGGTGACACCGACAACGGGGGATCAGGGCGCCGACCGGGGCAGACGCGCCGGGCGCCGTGCCCCGCCGTGCCCCGCCGTGCTCAGACGTGCCCAGACGTGCTGGGACGTCAGGCGGCCTTGCCGATCAGGTCCGCGGGGAACGCCCCGTTCTCCAGCGCCGCCCCGATGAACCCCGCGGCCAGCTCGGTTAGCCGGGCCACGCCGTCCTCGCCGAGGTGCTCGTACGGGGCGTGGTCCAGGACGTCCGTGCGTGTCTCGATCTCGGCGCGCAGCCGGACGCCCTCCTCGGTGAGCGTCAACTCCTCGTCGGCGGCGAGGAGTCCACGGGCGCGCAGCCGGCCGGCCGCCGCGTCGTACTCGTCGCGGCTCCAGCCGCGCGTGGCGAGCAGGAACTTCGGTGCCATGCCCTTGCCGGTCGCGACGTGGCTGACGAGGGCCTCCACCGGGTCGAGTCCCGCGGCCAGCAGCGCGGCGAGGTGACCGTCGCCGCGGTGCTCGCGCAGCAGGGTCGCGGCGTGCCAGTACGCCATGTGCGGCGCCTCGGGGACCGGCAGGTCGGCGTGGGCCGCGTACAGCGGCCGGGCGTGCCGGGTGCACGCCTCGGTCGCGCGCAGGGCGAGTGCGGCGGCCTCGGCCATCTCCTTGGAGGCGAGCACCTCGTCGCCGAGCAGCCGGCGCAGCGTCGTGTCGACGGCACGCGCGCGTGCCGCGAGGACGGTCTCCGGGGACGCGGCCTTCCACACCTCGGGCACGTGCCGCGCGACCAGGTCGTGCTTGAAGTTGTAGAAGGTGGCCGTCACCGTGCCGGCTCCGACGGCGCCCATCGGGGCGGATCGCACCGCGAGGTAGGCGGCGCTGCGGTCCGGCACGCCGACCGCGGCCAGTTCTCTGCCCAGGTCGGGCGAGAAGTAGTGCGTCGAGTGGAACGGGTTGAGCACGTTGTGACAGCGGCGGGCGTCACGAAGGCGCGGGTCAGGAGTCATGCCCGCACGTTACCGACCGGTTGGTACGGGTGGCGACGCGGGGGACCCGACCATGGCAGGAAAGGAGGGGAACTCGTCATTGCGGCCATGGCGGCACCGGCCGAAGAATGAGGTCATGCCGCCACGCACCGTCCTGGTCCTCCTCTTCGACGACGTCCAGAGCCTCGACGTCACCGGCCCCGTCGAGGTGTTCGCGGGAGCGGGACCGGCCACCGGCACCGCCGGGTACCGGGTCCGCACGGCCTCCCTGGACGGGGCCGCGGTGCGCACGTCGAGCGGTCTGACCCTGGTGCCCGACCACGCCCTGGCGGACGCCCCGGCCCCGCACACCCTGCTGGTCCCCGGCGGCCAGGGCACGCGCACCCCCGACCCCCGGCTGGTCGACTGGCTGCGCACGGCCGCCCCGCGCGCCGAGCGGATCGTCTCGGTCTGCACCGGCGCCATCCTGCTCGCCCGCGCGGGCCTCCTCGACGGCCGCCGGGCCACGACCCACTGGGCGTACTGCGCCAAGCTGGCGCAGGACCACCCGGAGATCGAGGTCGACCCCGACCCCATCTACGTACGCGACGGGAACGTGGCCACGTCCGCCGGCGTCACCGCGGGCATCGATCTCGCCCTCGCGCTCGTCGAGGAGGACCACGGCAGGGACGTGGCCCTCACGATCGCCCGCCACCTCGTCGTCTTCCTCCGCCGCCCGGGGAACCAGGCCCAGTTCAGCGCCCAGCTCGCCGCCCAGACGGCCCGCCGCGAGCCGCTCCGCGAGGTCCAGCAGTGGATCACCGAGCACCCCGGCCACGACCTGTCGGTGGACTCCCTGGCGGCCCGCGCCCGCCTCTCGCCCCGGCACTTCGCCCGCGCCTTCCAGTCCGAGACCGGCCTGACCCCCGGCAAGTACGTGGAGCGCGTCCGGGTGGAACACGCCCGCCGGCTCCTGGAGGACACCACGGACGGCGTGGAGGAGATCTCCCGGTCCACCGGCTACGGCACCTCGGAAGCGATGCGCCGCGCCTTCCTCAAGACCCTCGGCACGTCACCGGCGGAGTACCGCCGCCGGTTCCACGCGCCGCGCGCCACCACCTGACCGTCCGACCATGGAAGGGAACTCCATGCAGATCGCCGTCGTCCTCTTCGACCGCTTCACCGCCCTCGACGCCGTCGGCCCCTACGAGACCCTCGGGCGCCTGCCCGACGCCGACCTCGTCTTCGTCGCCGAGGAGCGCGGACCGGTGCGCAGCGACACCGGCAGGCTCGCGCTCGTCGCCGACCGGTCCTTCGCCGAGGTGCCGCACCCGGACATCGTGATCGTCCCCGGCGGCCCCGGGCAGACCCCGCAGATGGAGAACGAGGCGCTGCTGGCCTGGCTGCGCGAGGCCGACGCGCACAGCACCTGGACGACGTCCGTGTGCACCGGATCGCTGCTGCTGGCCGCCGCGGGACTGCTCGCGGGGCGCCGCGCCACCTCGCACTGGCTGGCCCTGGACTTCCTGAAGCAGTTCGGCGCGGAGCCGACGGGGGAGCGTGTCGTCCTCGACGGCAAGTACGTCACCGCGGCCGGGGTGTCGTCCGGCATCGACATGGGGCTGACGCTGCTCGGCCGGATCGCGGGCGACGAGCACGCCCAGGCCGTGCAGCTGCTCACCGAGTACGATCCGCAGCCGCCCTACGACGCGGGCTCCCCGCAGAAGGCGCCCGCCCATCTCGTCGAGGAGTTCCGCACCAAGAGCCGGTTCATCCTGACGTGACGGGCAGCGGGATCACACGGTCCAGGTGAAGTCCGGGGCCCGGCGCTCCAGGAAGGCGGCGACCCCCTCCGCGGTGTCGCCGCTGCCGCGGGCCTGCTCGGCCCAGTACGCGTCCCGGTCCGTGCGCCCTGCCGCGAACTCCTTCGCCGCCGCCTGCGTCAGCTGCGAGCGGGCGGCGAGCACCCGTGTGAACTCGGCGACCCGCTTGTCCAGCTCGGCCCCGGCCCACACCTCGTCCACGAAGCCGGACCGCAACGCCCGCTCCGTGTCGATCAACTCACCCGAGAACAAAAGGTACTTGGCGGTCGCCGGGCCCACGAGCGAGGCGAGCCGCCGCGTCGACGACGCCGGATAGACGATGCCGAGCTTGGCCGGGGTCACCCCGAACAGGGCGCCCTCGGCGGCGAACCGCAGATCGCAGGCGGCCGCCAGCTGGCTGCCGCCGCCCACGCAGTAGCCGCGCACCACGGCGAGCGTCGGCTTCGGGAACGCCGCGAGCGCTTCCTCGGCCGCCACCGCGAGCCCCTGTGCCGCACCGGCCTTGAGCGTCGAGATGTCGGCGCCCGCGCAGAACGTCTCACCGGCCCCGGTGAGCACCACGGCCCGCACCGCCGGATCCGCCGCGAGCCCCGCGAGCAGCGGCGGCAGCGCGGCCCACATGGTGTCGGTCATGGCGTTGCGCTTGGCCGGATGGTCGATGACGACGGTGGCCACCCCGTCCGCGACGGAGTACGTGATCTGGGGCGGTGACAGCTCGGACATGCGCCGGATGCTATCCGCCCCGGGCGAACGTACGATCGGGAAGGGGGTGCCGACAGGACGGGAGGCGCCCATGCCCGAAGCACAGAACAAGAAACTGAGGCGGGGTCTCGGCTGGCTCGCCGTGCTCGGCGGACTGCTCGTCCTCGCCGGTCTGATCGGCCTCGCCTACACCGCGTTCGCCACCCTGACCTCGATGCTGCTCTTCGGCTGGCTGCTGCTGATCGGCGGACTCGTCGGCCTGCTGCACGCGATCCAGTCGCGCGGCACCAGCTTCTTCTGGCTCGCCGTCGTGGTCGCCGCCCTGAATCTCGCGGCCGGCGTCGTCGTGATCCGCCACCCCGAGGGCACGGCCGAGGCCCTCACCATGTTCGCGGCCCTGCTCTTCCTCACCGGCGGAGTGTTCCGGCTCGTGGGCGGACTCGTCGTACGGGGGCCGCAGTTCGGCTGGACGCTGGTGCAGGGCGCGTTCGGCATCCTGCTCGGCGTGCTGGTCCTCGGCAACTGGCCGGAGTCCAGCCGGTACGTCCTGGGCTTCTTCTTCTCGCTCGCCCTGCTCTTCGACGGCCTGGGCCTGCTGGCCATGGGCCTCGGCGGCCGGCGCATCGTCCACCTCGTAGAACAAGCTGAAGAGCCGCCGAAAGAGGAACAACTGGGGCAGGACCGGTCGCAGGGCTGACCTGGTCATGCGGCAGCGGTCAAATTCCGTCGATACTCGCTGACTTCTGGTCAGTCATCCGGTCCGGACCAGCTGATTCCCAACACTCGAAGGGTGGTGACAATCGAGCGCAAGGGCGGCGACCGGACGATGAGCGAGCACGGGAGCGTGCCCCCCGATCAGCCATCGGGCGGGCCGTTGCCGTACGAGGGGGTCTGGCGGTTCACCGCCCAGGCGATCGACGCCTCCGTGCCGCAGGCCAGGCGGGCGGTGCGCGAACTGCTCGCCCGGCAGGGCGTGCCCGCCTCCGACGACCTGGTGCACGGACTGCTCGTGATCGTCTCCGAGCTCGTCACGAACGCGGTGAAGCACGCCGCCCTGCTCTCGCCGATGCTCGCCGTGGAGGTCGCGGTCGGGGCGGAGTGGGTGCGGGTCTCCGTGGAGGACGAGCACCCCTACCGCCCCACGGCGCTGGAGGCCACCAGCGGCCAGACGGGCGGCCGCGGTCTGCTGCTCGTCCGGGAGATCACCGGCGAGGCGGGCGGCGTCTGCGACGTCGAGCACACCGCGAGCGGGGGCAAGGTGATCTGGGCCGCCCTGCCCCTCAAACCCGCGACCGTCTGAGCGCCCGGCTACCAGCCCGCGCCGGGACCGGTCAGCTCCCTGACCGCGGGGCGCGCGGCGTCCAGGACGGTCATGAACCACGCGGAGAACGGGTCCTTCGCATGCCGCTCGGCCAGCTCGGCCGCCGTCACGAACGCCGTCTCGCCGACCTCCTCCGGGTCCGGGTCGAGCGGCGCCTGCACCATGCCCACGAAGAGGTGGTTGAACTCCTGCTCCACCAGGCCCGACGCCGGGTCCGGGTGGTTGTAGCGCACGGTGCCGGCCTCCGCCATCAGCGACGGCGAGACACCCAGCTCCTCGAAGGTGCGCCGGGCCGCGGCCGCGAACGGGGCCTCACTCGGGTACGGGTGCCCGCAGCAGGTGTTCGACCAGACGCCGGGGGAGTGGTACTTGCCCAGCGCCCGCTGCTGGAGCAGGAGCCGGCCCTGCTCGTCGAAGAGGAACACCGAGAACGCTCTGTGCAGCTGCCCCGGCGGCTGGTGGGCGGCGAGCTTCTCCGCGGTGCCGATCGTCCTGCCGTCCTCGTCGACGAGTTCCAGCAAGATCGCTTCTCCGGTGCCGTTCGACGAGCTGTTCGCCGCGGTGGCAGGTGTGATCGGCATACCCATCCTTCGCTTCGGTCCTCGACCCCCAAGTCTGCCGTACAGAACGGACAGTCTTCGCACGGCCGCGCACCCCTGGCATGTCCCGCCCGGCCGCGCGGCCGGGCGGAACCACCGTAGGCGGGGGTCAGACGCCGAACGGGGCCGGGTAGGAGATCGTGCCCCGAGGGACCTGCCAGGAACCGTCGCCGGAGTCCAGCACGAGCGCCATCATCGCCTCGTCCGGCACCTCGAAGGAGGGCCTGATGCCGTACGCCGAGGCGGGCGTGAAGCCGAACCTCGGGTAGTACTCGGGGTGGCCGAGAACCAGCACGAGTCGCTCCCCGCGCGTGCGTGCCGCGTCCAGCACCGCGCGTACGACGGCCGATCCGGCGCCCGTGCGCTGGCACTCCGGACGTACGGCACAGGGCGCGAGGGCGGCCGCGGGCCGCCCGTCCACGGTGCAGCGGGTGATCAGCGCGTGCGCCACGACACTGCCGTCCGGCGCCTCGGCGACGTACGACAGGCCGTCCAGCCACGCGTCCGCGTCGAGCCGCAGGGCGTCCACGAGGTCGGCCTCGGCCTCGGTCGGGAAGGCGGTGGCATTGACGGCGTGCACGGCGGCGCGATCGGCGGCCGTCTCGGGTCGGGTGGTCCACCCGTCCGTGGGACGGGGGACGGAATCATGTACGACGTTGTCGTCGGTCAACGTGATGAGCCTTTGAGTGAAGGGGCCCGGCCGGCGAGAGGTCGCTCAGCCGAAGACGGCCCGGGACGTGGGGATGCACCTGTCGCTGCGCACGGCAGCGGTCACCGCGACGACAGTCATCAACCCACCTCCTCAAAGATCAATGGCCAAGGTAGCACGGAACGTGATCAGTGGCAGAGCCTCTCCTCGTGCTCCGCATGCCCGCTCGGCTCCAGCTGGAAGGTGCAGTGGGTGACGTCGAAGTGGTCGCCGAGGCAGCCCTGCAACTCGTGCAGCATCTTCTCGTTGCCGATCGCGCTCAGCACGTCCGGGCTGACGACCACGTGCGCGGAGAGCACCGGCATGCCCGAGGTGATCGTCCAGGCGTGCAGGTCGTGCACGTCCTCGACGCCCGGCAGCGCCAGTATGTGGGACCTGACCTCCGCCATGTCGACGCCCTTGGGCGCCGATTCGAGGAGCACGTTCAGGGTCTCGCGCAGCAGCTTCACCGTGCGCGGCACGATCATGAGGCCGATGACGATCGACGCGATCGAGTCGGCGGCCTGCCAGCCCGTGGTCAGGATGATCACGGCCGAGACGAGCACCGCCACCGATCCGAGCGCGTCCGCGGCCACCTCCAGGAAGGCGCCGCGCACGTTCAGGCTCTCCTGCTGGCCCTTCACGAGGAGCGAGAGCGAGATCATGTTCGCGGTCAGGCCGATCAGGCCGTAGACGATCGTCAGCCCGCCCGCCGTCTCGGCCGGCTCCATGAAGCGCTGGATCGCCTCGTACAGGACGTAGCCGCCGACGCCGAGCAGCAGCAGACAATTGGCCAGCGCCGCCAGGATCTCGGCGCGCGCGAAGCCGAAGGTGCGCTGCTCGCTCGCCGGGCGGTTCGCGAAGTGGATCGCGAGCAGCGCCATCGCGAGCCCGAGCGCGTCCGTCGCCATGTGCGCCGCGTCCGCGATCAGGGCGAGCGAGTCGGCCACGACCCCGCCGACGATCTCCACCACCATCACGGTCAGCGTGATGCCGAGCGCGATCCGCAGCCGCCCCCTGTGGGCGGCGGCCGCCGTCCCGGTCGTGGGTCCGTGCCCGTGGTCGTGGCTGTGTCCGGCCCCCATCGAAACCGCCCTCCGTATCGGTTCGCCGTGCCGCCCCGGTCCAGGGCGGCGATCACAGTGAACTACGGGGAGGGGGTATCTGCAAACACTGCACTGAACACCGTTGTCATGTGCCCTGACCTGCGGAAACGAACGCTTCCATGAACGTCTGCGAGTCCGCAGGTCAGGGCGCTTCGACGATCAGCGGGAAGCCGCTTCCGGGTGCCGCAGACACCAGCCCGCCCATGCCGACGCGACCATGTCGCGCACCCCGCGGCTCGCCGTCCAGCCGAGCTCCTTCTCGGCCAGCGCCGAGGAACCGACCGCGCGTGGCGCGTCACCGGGCCGCCGCGGCTCGACGATCGCCGGCGTCCGGTCCCCGGTCACCTCGGCGATCACGTCGACCAGTTCGCGCACCGACACGCCCCGGCCCGTGCCGATGTTCAGGGTCAGGTCGCCGCCGGCGTCCGGCCGGGCCAGCCGGCGGGCCGCCGCGAGGTGCGCCTCGGCGAGGTCGCAGACGTGCACGTAGTCGCGCACGCAGGTGCCGTCCTCGGTCGGGTAGTCGGCGCCGAAGATCCGCGGGGCCTCGCCCCGGGTCAGCCGGTCGAAGACCATCGGGACGATGTTGAAGACACCGGTGTCCGCGAGCGCGGGCTCGGCGGCGCCGGCCACGTTGAAGTACCGCAGGCAGACGGTCGCCATCCCGTGTGCCTGCCCGGCCGCCCGCACCAGCCACTCGCCCGCCAGCTTGGTCTCGCCGTACGGGTTCACGGGCGCGCACGGCGTGGACTCGGTGATGAGGTCGGTGACGGGGATGTCGGGGTTCCCGTAGACCGCGGCCGACGACGAGAACACGAAGCGCCGCACGCCCGCCGCGGCGACGGCCTCCAGGAGCGTGGCAAGACCGCCGACGTTCTCCCGGTAGTAGAGCTCGGGCTTCGCCACCGATTCGCCGACCTGCTTGTGCGCGGCGAGGTGCACGACCCCGGTCACCGCGTGCTCGGCGCAGACCCGGCGGACCAGATCGGCGTCCAGGGCCGAGCCGCGCACCAGCGGGATGCCGGCCGGCAGCCGGTCCGGCACCCCGGACGTGACGTTGTCGAGGACGACGACGCTCTCCCCGGCACCCGCCATCGCGCGTGCCACGTGTGCCCCGATGTATCCGGCTCCGCCGGTGATCAGCCAAGTCATGACGCACCACCCTAAGCGGGCCGGGACCGGTCGCTGGTTTGTGGCCCGGGGCCTTGATCGACAATGATGAACGGGCGGTCCCGACCACGCAGACCGTGTGGGACAGGGGTCAATCGGGCCGTAAACGGGCGGTGAACGTCCGCTTCTCATCATCCGATAGCCTCTGCCGACATGCCGCCCGGCCGCCTCCGTCGGACCAGGGCACCCCGTCATGCATGAGCCCGGCGCGCTCGCGTCGGCACCCGAGGAGTGAGTTCGTCTGTCGACCGCCATCGTCACCGGTCAGCCGGTGCCCGGGTCGTCCCTGGAGGGCGATCTGCGGGCACTCGGCTTCGACGTGCGGCTCGCCCCGGGCGCCGCGGACGCCGAAGCGGCGCTCGCCGCCGTCCCGGGCGACCAGCGGGTCGCGCTCGTCGACGCCGCCTTCGTGGGCCACGTCCACGCCCTGCGGCTCGGCCTCACCGACCCCCGCTTCCACGCCTCGGCGATCCCCGGCGCGACGACCGTGCTGCCCTCCGCCCGCCCGGCCCTGAACCGCGCGGTCGAGGAGGCCGGCACCGGCCCCGACGCCGTGGCCAAGAGCATCGAGGCGGCCGGCACCGAAGTGCACCGCCCCGAGCTCGGTGAGCTCGTCGCCGCGGTGCCCGCCGACCCGCAGGCCCGCAACGAGGCCCGGCAGGCCGTCGCCGCCGTCGACGACGAGGCGATCCGGCTGCGCACGGCGGTCAAGGCGCGGGACGGCTTCTTCACGACGTACTGCATCAGCCCGTACTCCCGCTACATCGCGCGCTGGTGCGCACGGCGTGGCCTGACCCCGAACCAGGTCACCACCGCATCGCTGCTCACCGCGCTGATCGCGGCGGGCTGCGCGGCCACCGGCACCCGGCCCGGCTTCGTCGCCGCCGGTCTGCTGCTGCTCTTCTCCTTCGTCCTGGACTGCACGGACGGGCAGCTCGCCCGCTACTCCCTGCAGTACTCGACGCTCGGCGCCTGGCTCGACGCGACCTTCGACCGCGCCAAGGAGTACGCCTACTACGCGGGCCTCGCGCTCGGCGCGGCGAACGCGAACGGCGGCAGCGACGATGTATGGGCCCTGGCGCTCGGCGCGATGGTCCTGCAGACCTGCCGCCACGTCGTCGACTTCTCCTTCAACGAGGCGAACCACGACGCGAGCGCACTGGGCGAACTGGCCGGGGCCAGCCCCACCGCCGCCCTCTCGGACAAGCTCGACAGCGTCGGCTGGACGGTCTGGGTGCGCCGGATGATAGTGCTGCCGATCGGCGAACGCTGGGCGCTGATCGCGATCCTCACCGCGCTGACCACCCCGCGCATCACCTTCGTCGTCCTGATCGTCGGCTGCGCGCTCGCCGCCTGCTACACCACCGCGGGGCGCCTGCTCCGCTCGCTGACCCGCAAGGCCCGCCGCACCGACCGTGCCGCCCAGGCCCTCGCGGACCTCGCCGACTCCGGCCCGATCGCCCGGGCCGTCGCGAAGACCGGCAAGGGCGTCATGGCCCCCGTCGTCGCCGCCCTCGGCGGCGTGGTCGTCGTCACTGTGAGTGCTCTCACGGACGTCGGCAGCGGGTGGCCGATCGTCGCCGCGCTCGTGTACTGCGTCACGTCGGGCCTCGCCGTCGCCCGCCCCCTGAAGGGCGCGCTCGACTGGCTCGTTCCCCCTCTGTTCCGGGCCTCCGAGTACCTGACGATCCTGGTCCTCGCGGCCCGCTCGGACGTGAACGGGGCCTTGCCCGCGGCTTTCGGGCTGGTGGCCGCCGTCGCCTACCATCACTACGACACGGTGTACCGCATCCGCGGCGGCACCGGAGCGCCCCCGCACTGGCTGGTGCGGGCGATCGGCGGGCACGAAGGCAGAACGCTGGTGGTCACGGTGCTGGCCGCGCTGTTCACAAACACAGATTTCACCGTCGCGCTCACGGTCTGCGCCGTGCTCGTGGCACTTGTGGTGCTCGCCGAGAGCATCCGCTTCTGGGTCTCTGCTGGAGCACCCGCCGTACACGATGAAGGAGAACCCGCATGATCGGCCTCGTCCTGGCCGCCGGCGCCGGCAGCCGGCTCCGCCCCTACACCGAGACGCTTCCCAAGGCGCTCGTGCCCGTGGTGGGCGAGGGAACCGAGAACGAGCTCTCCGTCCTCGACCTCACCCTGAAGAACTTCGCCGAGATCGGCCTCACCGAGGTCGGCATCATCGTCGGCTACCGCAAGGAGGTCGTCTACGAGCGCAAGGCGGCGCTCGAGGCGAAGTACGGCCTGAAGCTGACGCTGATCGAGAACGACATCGCGGAGAAGTGGAACAACGCCTACTCCCTGTGGTGCGGCCGCGACGCGATCAAGCACTCGGTGATCCTGGCCAACGGCGACACCGTGCACCCGGTCTCCGTCGAGAAGACGCTGCTGGCCGCCCGCGGTGACGGCAAGAAGATCATCCTCGCCCTCGACACGGTGAAGAACCTGGGCGAGGAAGAGATGAAGGTCGTCGTGGACCCCGAGACGGGCGTCCGCAAGATCACGAAGCTGATGGACCCGGCCGAGGCGACCGGCGAGTACATCGGCGTCACCCTCATCGAGGGCGAGGCCGCCGACGAGCTGGCCGACGCCCTGAAGGCGACGTACGAGCGCGACCCGCAGCTGTACTACGAGGACGGCTACCAGGAGCTCGTGAACCGCGGCTTCAAGGTCGACGTCGCGCCCATCGGCGACGTCCCGTGGGTCGAGATCGACAACCACGACGACCTGGCCAAGGGGCGGGAGATCGCGTGCCAGTACTGACGAGGCTCATTCCCTCGCCGGTCGTCGTCGACATCCGGCCGGGGGCGCTCGACGACCTGGCCAAGGTCCTCGCCGACCAGAGGATCTCGTCGTCCACGGGGCGCCTGGCCATCGCGATCAGCGGTGGTTCGGGCGCCGCCCTGCGCGCCCGTCTCGAGCCCTCGCTGCCCCGTGCCGACTGGTTCGAAGTCGGCGGCGGCACGCTCGACGACGCCATCAAGCTCGCCGACGAGGTCAAGAAGGCGGGGCGCTACGACGCCATCGTCGGTCTCGGCGGCGGCAAGATCATCGACTGCGGCAAGTTCGCCGCGGCCCGGGTGGGGCTGCCGCTGGTCGCCGTCGCGACGAACCTGTCGCACGACGGCCTGTGCTCCCCGGTCGCGACCCTCGACAACGACGCGGGCCGCGGCAGCTACGGCGTGCCGAACCCGATCGCCGTCGTGATCGACCTCGACATCATCCGTGAGGCTCCGGTCCGCTTCGTGCGCTCCGGCATCGGCGACGCCCTGTCCAACATCTCCGCGGTCGCGGACTGGGAGCTCGCCGCCCGTGAGCGCGGCGAGGACATCGACGGGCTCGCGGCCGCCATGGCCCGCCAGGCCGGCGAGGCCGTCATGCGGCACCCGGGCGGCGTCGGCGACGACGGCTTCCTCCAGGTGCTCGCCGAGGGCCTGGTCCTCACCGGCATCGCCATGTCCGTGTCGGGCGACTCCCGGCCGGCCTCCGGTGCCTGCCACGAGATCAACCACGCCTTCGACCTCCTCCATCCCAAGCGCGCCGCCAGCCACGGCGAGCAGTGCGGCCTGGGCGCGGCGTTCGCGATGCACCTGCGCGGTGCCCGCGACGAGTCCGCGTTCATGGTCGAGGTGCTGCGCCGCCACGGCCTGCCCGTGACGCCCGAGGAGATCGGCTTCACCGTGGACGAGTTCGTCAAGGTCGTGGAGTTCGCTCCGCAGACCCGGCCCGGCCGCTACACGATCCTCGAACACCTCGACCTGTCCACCGACCAGATCAGGGACGCCTACGCCGACTATGCAAAAGCCATCGGTAGCTGAACTCCGCCCGGTCGTTCACCCCGCCGGGGTGAAGGACCGCAGGAGCGGTGAGCACTGGATGGGCCGGCTCTACATGCGCGAGGTCTCGCTGCGTGTCGACCGCCACCTGGTGAACACCAAGGTCACGCCCAATCAGCTGACCTACCTGATGACCGTCTGCGGCGTCCTCGCGGCCCCCGCGCTGCTCGTCCCGGGCATCTGGGGCGCGGTCCTCGGTGTGATCGCCGTGCAGCTGTACCTGCTGCTGGACTGCGTCGACGGCGAGATCGCCCGCTGGCGCAAGCAGTACTCGCTGGCCGGCGTCTGGATGGACCGCGTCGGCGCGTACCTCACCGACGCCGCCGTGCTCGTCGGCTTCGGCCTGCGCGCCGCGGACCTGTGGGGCGACGGCCGGATCGACTGGCTGTGGGCCTTCCTCGGCACGCTCGCCGCGCTCGGCGCCATCATGATCAAGGCCGAGACGGACCTGGTCGGCCTCGCCCGCGCGGCGACCGGCAAGGAGCAGGTCAAGGAGTCCGCGTCCGAGATGCGCTCCTCCGGCATGGCGCTGGCCCGCCGGGCCGCCGCCGCGTTCAAGTTCCACCGGCTCATCCTCGGCATCGAGGCGACGCTCCTCATCCTGGTCCTCGCGATCGTGGACCAGATCCGGGGCGACTTGTTCTTCTCGCGCCTGGGTGTGGCCGTCCTGGCGGGCATCGCGCTCCTCCAGACCCTGCTGCACCTCGTGTCGATCCTCGCGTCGAGCAGGCTCAAGTGAGTACGCGGACACCTTCGGCGAAGGTCGGCGCGGTCGTCATCACCATGGGCAACCGGCCGGCCGAGCTGCGCGCCCTCCTCGACTCGGTCGCCAAGCAGGACGGCGACCCGGTCGAGGTGGTCGTGGTCGGCAACGGCTCGCCGGTGCCGGACGTCCCCGAGGGCGTCCGGACCGTCGAACTGCCGGAGAACCTCGGCATCCCCGGCGGTCGCAACGTCGGCATCGAAGCCTTCGGGCCCTCCGGCTCCGGCGTCGACATCCTGCTGTTCCTCGACGACGACGGCCTGCTGCCGCTCACCGACACGGCCGAGCTGTGCCGGCAGGCCTTCGCCGCCGATCCGAAGCTCGGCATCATCAGCTTCCGGATCGCGGACCCGGACACCGGCGAGACCCAGCGCCGGCACGTGCCGCGGCTGCGCGCCGCCGACCCGATGCGCTCCTCGCGCGTGACGACCTTCCTGGGCGGCGCCAACGCCGTCCGCACCCGGGTCATCGCCGAGGCCGGACCGCTGCCCGCCGAGTTCTTCTACGCCCACGAGGAGACCGACCTCGCCTGGCGTGCCCTCGACGCGGGCTGGATGATCGACTACCGCTCCGACATGGTGCTGCACCACCCCACCACGGCGCCGTCCCGGCACGCGGTCTACCACCGCATGGTGGCCCGCAACCGGGTCTGGCTGGCCCGCCGGAACCTGCCCGCGCCCCTGGTCCCCGTGTACCTGGGCGTCTGGCTGCTCCTGACGCTGGCCCGCCGGCCCTCGGGCCCGGCCCTCAAGGCCTGGTTCGGCGGATTCAAGGAAGGCTGGACGACGCCTTGCGGCCCGAGGCGTCCCATGAAGTGGCGTACGGTGTGGCGCCTGACCCGACTGGGCCGACCTCCTGTCATCTGACAAGCTCGGGTCTGAGAGCATCGGGCCGAACCCGGTCCCTGGCTCCCGCCTATGCCCGACCAGGCTGCGCTTTTGAAGACGAAAGTTCCCCTTGTGAGTGAGACAACGCACGACGGCGGTGTCGCGGTGAGCGCGGCCCCGTCGCCCGACGACGGGCTCTCCGCGTCCGAGCTCGCCGCCAAGTACGGTCTGACCGTCAGCGGTGCCCGCCCCGGCCTGTTCGAGTACGTACGGCAGCTGTGGGGCCGGCGGCACTTCATCATCGCCTTCTCGCAGGCGAAGCTGACGGCCCAGTACAGCCAGGCCAAGCTCGGCCAGCTCTGGCAGGTGGCCACGCCGCTGCTCAACGCGCTGGTCTACTACTTGATCTTCGGCCTGATCCTCGGTGCCAACCGGGGCATGGAGAAGTCGGTCTACATCCCGTTCCTGGTGACGGGTGTCTTCGTCTTCACCTTCACGCAGTCCTCCGTCATGGCGGGCGTGCGGGCCATCTCCGGCAATCTGGGCCTGGTGCGTGCGCTGCACTTCCCGCGCGCCTCGCTGCCGATCTCCTTCGCGCTCCAGCAGCTCCAGCAGCTGTTGTTCTCGATGATCGTGCTGTTCATCGTGGCGTGCGCCTTCGGCAGCTTCCCGAGCCTGTCCTGGGTGCTGATCATCCCGGTCCTGCTGCTGCAGTTCCTCTTCAACATGGGACTGGCGCTGATCATGGCGCGGGCGGGCTCGAAGACGCCCGACCTCGCGCAGCTGATGCCGTTCGTGATGCGGACCTGGATGTACGCGTCCGGCGTCATGTTCTCCATCCCGATCATGCTCAAGGACAAGCCGACCTGGATCGCGGACGTCCTGCAGTGGAACCCGGCCGCGATCTACATGGACCTGATGCGCTTCGCGCTGATCGACGGCTACGGCTCGGACAACCTGCCCCCGCACGTCTGGGCGGTCGCGCTGGGCTGGGCCGTGCTGGTCGCCGCCGGCGGCTTCGTCTACTTCTGGAAGTCCGAGGAGCGGTACGGCCGTGGCTGATCTCGACAAGCTGGACAAGAACGACGCCCGCATCCCGACGGTGATCGCCGACGAGCTGCACATCGTGTACCGCGTCAACGGCGCCAAGACGGGCAAGGGCAGTGCGACCTCGGCGCTCAGCCGGATAGTCAAGCGCGGCGAGGAGCGCGGCGTGCGCAAGGTGCACGCCGTGCGCGGCGTCTCCTTCACGTCCTACCGGGGCGAGGCCATCGGCCTGATCGGCTCGAACGGCTCGGGCAAGTCGACGCTGCTGCGGGCCATCGCGGGCCTGCTCCCCGCCGAGAAGGGCAAGGTCTACACCGACGGCCAGCCCTCGCTGCTCGGGGTGAACGCGGCCCTGATGAACGACCTGACGGGCGAGCGGAACGTCATCCTCGGCGGTCTCGCGATGGGCATGTCCCGCGAGGAGATCAAGGCGCGCTACCAGGAGATCGTGGACTTCTCGGGGATCAACGAGAAGGGCGACTTCATCACGCTGCCGATGCGCACGTACTCGTCCGGCATGGCGGCGCGCCTGCGGTTCTCCATCGCGGCCGCCAAGGACCACGACGTGCTGATGATCGACGAGGCGCTGGCCACCGGTGACCGCAAGTTCCAGAAGCGCTCCGAGGCCCGCATCCGCGAGCTGCGCAAGGAGGCCGGCACGGTCTTCCTGGTGAGCCACAACAACAAGTCGATCCGGGACACCTGCGACCGCGTGCTCTGGCTGGAGCGCGGGGAGCTGCGTATGGACGGTCCGACGGCCGAGGTACTCAAGGAGTACGAGAAGTTCACGGGCAAGTAACCGCCCCGCTTCCGACGGCGTCATATGAGGCCCCACCGAACTCCACTCGGTGGGGCCTCTGATATGCCTGTAGTTGCCAACTACTTGGCGATCACGGTCAAGGGTGGGTCAACTTCCTTGCCCTGAAGGAATCTTGGCGTCAATCGGTGTGTTGTTGTGATGTGCGGAACACCCCGACGTGGCGGCGATCGTTGTACAACGTAAGCTGTACCGGTGCCGATTCGCGGCAAGTGGGGCGATAATGCGCGGCATCCTGGCCCGGTGGGGGAGGGTCGGCTGCACGGGCGGCCGGGCGGCGTGTCCGAAATAGGATGTATTGGGTCCGCAGTGTAGAACGGGAGATGTGACGGCAATGGCTACGGAAACTCTCCAGGTCCACGAGGCTTTCGCCGTTGTGCCGGACGCGAGCCGCACCCGGTGAGCGCAACCCCCCGTGTGCGCCCCGCGAGCCCTCGGAGCCCGGAGAGCGCCACCCTCGACAAGGCCGCCGACGAGAACTTTCCGGTGGCCCCCTTCTTCCTGCCGCGCGCCTGGCGCGACGACCTCATGGCCGTCTACGGGTACGCGCGGCTGGTCGACGACATCGGAGACGGCGACCTCGCCCCCGGCGGCGCGGACGCCCGTTTCCTCGGCGTCGCACCCGACCGGGCCGACGACCGGCTCGCGATGCTGGACGCCTTCGAGGCGGACCTGCGCCGCGTCTTCGACGGGGAGCCCCGGCATCCGCTGCTGCGCGCCCTGCAGCCCACGGTCCGCCACCGCTCGCTGACCCCCGAGCCGTTCCTCGGCCTCATCGAGGCCAACCGCCAGGACCAGCTCGTCGCGCGCTACGAGACGTACGACGACCTGCTCGCCTACTGCGAGCTCTCCGCCAACCCGGTCGGCCGCCTCGTGCTGGCCATCACCGGCACCGCCACCCCCGAGCGCATCCGCCGCTCCGACGCGGTCTGCACCGGGCTGCAGATCGTCGAGCACCTCCAGGACGTCGCCGAGGACCTCGGCCGCGACCGGATCTACCTGCCCGCCGAGGACATGAAACAGTTCCACGTCCAGGAGTCGGATCTCGCCGCACCGACCACAGGCGCATCGGTGCGCGCCCTGGTCGCGTTCGAAGCGGAACGCGCCCTCCGCCTCCTGAATGAAGGCACCCCCCTCGTGGGTAGCGTCCACGGCAGGCTGAAGCTGCTGCTGGCCGGGTTCGTGGCAGGGGGGAAGGCGGCGGTCCACGCGATCACCGCCGCGCGGTACGACGTACTTTCTGGACCGCCCAAGCCCACCAAGCCGCGGCTGCTGCGCGAGGTGGGAGCGACTCTGCGAGGAGAGGGGTGAGCAAGGCCGTGGAGTCTGACCAGTACGCGTCGGCACCGGTGCTCGCCGCATACAGCTACTGCGAGACCGTCACCGGACAGCAGGCCCGTAATTTCGCCTACGGGATCCGCCTGCTGCCGACCGCCAAGCGGCGAGCCATGTCGGCGGTGTACGCGTTCTCGCGCCGCGTCGACGACATCGGCGACGGCACGCTGGCGCCCGACGTGAAGGCGCAGCGGCTCGACGAGACCAGAGCCCTGCTCGGGCGGGTCCGCGACGGCAAGGTCGAGGAGGACGACACCGATCCGGTGGCCGTCGCCCTCGCGCACGCCGCCGACCGGTTCCCGATCCCGCTCGGCGGTCTCGACGAGCTCATCGACGGCGTCCTGATGGACCTGCGCGGTGAGACGTACGAGACCTGGGACGACCTGAAGGTGTACTGCCGGTGCGTCGCGGGCGCCATCGGCCGGGTCTCCCTGGGCGTGTTCGGAACCGAACCGGGGGCGCGCGGTGCCGACCGCGCGCCCGAGTATGCGGACACGCTCGGGCTCGCGCTCCAACTGACGAACATCCTGCGCGACGTGCGCGAGGACGCCGCCGACGGCCGGACCTATCTGCCCGCCGACGACCTCGCCAAGTTCGGCTGCTCGGCCGGGTTCGACGGGCCGACGCCGCCCCCCGGTTCGGACTTCGCCGGGCTCGTGCACTTCGAGGTGCGCCGCGCCCGCGCCCTGTTCGCCGAGGGCTACCAGCTGCTTCCGCTGCTCGACCGCAGGTCCGGCGCCTGCGTCGCGGCGATGGCCGGCATCTACCGGCGGCTGCTCGACCGCATCGAGCGCGAGCCCGAGGCCGTGCTGCGCGGCCGCGTCTCGCTGCCCGGGCGCGAGAAGGCGTACGTCGCCGTGCGCGGCCTGTCCGGCCTCGACACCCGCACCGTCTCCCGTACCGCCCTCAGGAGGCGCGCCTGATGGGCATTCGGGCACGGGATGTCGGCACCGCCGAGAAATGGCGCGCAACCCTCCGGGGTGGCGTGGCGTCCCTGCATGCAACGGCCGGTCACGTGTTCGTCACACCCGTCGAACCCCGCCGCACGCTGGCCGTACGCACCATCGGCACCGTCGAGGGGGAGGGTGCATGACCCACGGCAACACGGCTCCCGAGGAGCTCGACGCGGATCCCGCCGCGTCCCACGAACGACCCACCGCGGTGGTCGTCGGGGGCGGGATCGCGGGAGTCACCGCGGCGCTCTCGCTCGCCGACGGGGGCATGGACGTCACGCTCCTGGAAGGCCGCCCCCGGCTCGGCGGGCTCGCCTTCTCCTTCAAGCGCGGCGACCTCACCGTGGACAACGGCCAGCACGTGTACCTGCGCTGCTGCACCGCCTACCGCTGGTTCCTCGACCGCATCGACGCCACGTCGCTCGCGCCCCTGCAGGAACGTCTCGACGTGCCGGTGCTGGACGCCGAGAAGAACCGGCTCGGACGGCTGCGGCGCACGGCACTGCCCGTACCGCTGCACCTGGCCAGGAGCCTGGCCACCTACCCGCATCTGTCGCTGGCCGAGCGGGCCAACGTCGGCCGGGCCGCGCTCGCCCTCAAGGGCCTCGACCTCACCGATCCGGCGCTCGACGAGCGGGACTTCGGCTCCTGGCTGGCCGAGCACGGTCAGTCGCAGCGGGCCATCGAGGCGCTGTGGGACCTGGTCGGCGTCGCGACCCTGAACGCGGTGGCGGGGGAGTCCTCGCTCGGGCTCGCCGCCATGGTGTTCAAGACCGGGCTGCTGTCCGACCCCGGTGCCGCCGACATCGGGTGGGCCCGCGTACCCCTCGGTGAACTCCACGACACTCTCGCCCGCAAGGCGCTCGACACCGCGGGCGTGCGTACCGAACTCCGTACACGCGTCACCTCCATCTCCCGTACGGAGAACGGGCGTTGGGCCGTCGAGGTTCCCGAGGGCCCGGACGGGTCCGGCCGGATCGTCACGGCCGACACCGTCGTGCTCGCCGTACCGCAGCGCGAGACCCACGACCTGCTGCCCGACGGCGCGCTCGACGATCAGGACCGGCTGCTCGGGATCGGCACCGCGCCGATCCTGAACCTGCACGTCGTCTACGACCGCAAGGTCCTCAAGCGGCCCTTCTTCACGGCGCTCGGCTCCCCGGTGCAGTGGGTCTTCGACCGGACCGACGCCTCCGGCCTGACCGAGGGCCAGTACCTCGCGGTCTCCCAGTCGGCCGCACAGGACGAGATCGACGCGCCCGTCGCCGTGCTGCGCGAGCGCTATCTGCCCGAGCTGGAGCGGCTGCTGCCCGCCGCTCGCGGCGCGAAGATCCACGACTTCTTCGTCACCCGGGAGCGGACGGCGACCTTCGCGCCGACCCCCGGCGTCGGCGCCCTGCGGCCCTCGGCCCGCACCCGAGCCTCCGGCCTCTACCTGGCCGGCGCGTGGACCGCCACCGGGTGGCCCGCGACCATGGAAAGCGCGGTCCGCAGCGGTGTCAGTGCCGCGGACGCGGCGCTCGCCGCACTCGGCCGCCCGCGCGGCCATCTGTACCGGGAGGCGGCGTGAGCATCGAACTTCCCACGGTAGGAACGCCGACACCGGCTGGAACGCCATATCAAGGAGAGACTGTGCCACCTGTGCCCTCGGCCGAGCAGGCTGCCGACGCGGTGGACGTGACCGCGCTTCTGGAGCGCGGCCGAACCCTGGCCACACCGGTCCTCAAGAAGGCGGTCGACCGCCTCGCACCGCCCATGGACACCGTCGCCGCCTACCACTTCGGCTGGATCGACGCCGAGGGCAACCCGGCGGACGGCGACGGCGGCAAGGCCGTGCGACCGGCCCTCGCCGTGCTCTCCGCGCAGGCCGCGGGTGCCGCCCCCGAGGTCGGGGTGCCCGGCGCCGTCGCGGTCGAGCTCGTGCACAACTTCTCGCTGCTGCACGACGACCTGATGGACGGCGACGAGCAGCGCCGCCACCGCGACACCGTGTGGAAGGTGCACGGCCCGGCCCAGGCGATCCTGGTCGGCGACGCCCTGTTCGCCCTCGCCAACGAAATACTGCTGGAGCTGGAGTCCGTGGACGCGGGCCGCGCCACGCGCCGGCTCACCACGGCCACCCGGGCCCTCATCGACGGGCAGGCCCAGGACATCTCCTACGAGCACCGCGAGCGCGTCAGCGTCGTGGAGTGCCTGGAGATGGAGGGCAACAAGACGGGCGCCCTGCTCGCCTGCGCCTCCTCCATCGGCGCGGTCCTCGGCGGCGCCGACGACGCGACGGCCGACGCCCTGGAGAAGTACGGCTACCACCTGGGCCTCGCCTTCCAGGCCGTCGACGACCTGCTCGGCATCTGGGGCGACCCCGAGTCCACCGGCAAGCAGACCTGGAGCGACCTGCGCCAGCGCAAGAAGTCGCTGCCGGTCGTCGCCGCGCTCGGCGCGGGCGGCCCGGCCTCCGAGCGGCTCGGTGAGATCCTCGCCGCGGACGCCAAGAACGCCGACTTCGACACCTTCACCGAGGCGGACTTCGCCGCCCGCGCCGCCCTCATCGAGGAGGCCGGCGGGCGCGAGTGGACCGCCGAGGAGGCCAGGCGCCAGCACACGGTCGCCCTCGAAGCGCTGGACTCCGTCCAGATGCCCGCCACGGTGCGCGCCCAGTTCGCGGCGCTCGCCGACTTCGTCGTCGTACGGAAGAGATGATCACTATCGGCCGCATATGACTCGCGTCGCCGGCCGGTGTCCCTCCAGGGCATCGGCCGACGGTTACCCAGCATCAGCACCACTGCATGAAGGGATAGCCATGACAGCGACGACCGACGGAAGCACCGGAGCAGTAGCTCCCGAAGCGACCTCGGCCACCACTGCCCCACTGACCGACACGACCCCCGAGGCGGCCGGGACGCACGACGCCGCCGACCGGGCCATACAGCGCGCCACGGACTTCCTGCTGGCCCGGCAGGACGACCGGGGCTGGTGGAAGGGCGACCTCGACACCAACGTCACGATGGACGCCGAGGACCTGCTGCTCCGCCAGTTCCTGGGCATCCGCGACGAGGCCACCACCACCGCCGCCGCCCTCTTCATCCGTGGCGAGCAGCGCGACGACGGCACCTGGGCCACCTTCCACGGCGGACCGGGCGAACTCTCCACCACCATCGAGGCGTACGTCGCCCTGCGGCTGGCCGGCGACGCACCCGACGACCCGCACATGGCCAGGGCCTCCGCCTGGATCCGCGAGCGCGGCGGCATCGCCGCGAGCCGCGTCTTCACCCGGATCTGGCTCGCCCTGTTCGGCTGGTGGAAGTGGGACGACCTCCCCGAACTTCCGCCGGAGCTCATCTACTTCCCGAAGTGGATGCCGCTCAACATCTACGACTTCGGATGCTGGGCGCGGCAGACCATCGTGCCGCTCACCATCGTGTCCGCGAAACGCCCGGTGCGGCCCGCACCGTTCCCGCTCGACGAGCTGCACACCGACGCCCGGAACCCCAACCCCGCCAAACCCCTTGCCCCCGTGGCGAGTTGGGACGGCGCGTTCCAGCGGCTCGACAAGCTCATGCACGGCTACCAGAAGGTGGCGCTCAAGCGGCTGCGCAAGGCCGCCATGAACTCCGCGGCCCGCTGGATCATCGAGCGGCAGGAGAACGACGGCTGCTGGGGCGGCATCCAGCCCCCGGCCGTCTACTCGGTCATCGCCCTGCACCTGCTCGGCTACGACCTCGAACACCCGGTCCTGAAGGCCGGGTTGGAGTCCCTGGACCGGTTCGCCGTGTGGCGCGAGGACGGGGCCCGGATGATCGAGGCCTGCCAGTCACCGGTGTGGGACACCTGCCTCGCGACGATCGCGCTGGCGGACGCGGGGCTGCCCGCCGACCACCCGGCCCTCATCAGGGCGGCGACGTGGATGCTGGACGAGCAGATCGACCGGCCCGGCGACTGGTCGGTGCGCAAGCCCCGCGTCGAGCCCGGCGGCTGGGCGTTCGAGTTCCACAACGACAACTACCCCGACATCGACGACACGGCGGAGGTCGTGCTCGCCCTGCGCCGCGTCCGGCACCCCGACACGGTGCGGATGGAGAAGGCCATCGAGCGGGGGGTGCGCTGGAACCTCGGGATGCAGTCGAGGAACGGGGCGTGGGCCGCCTTCGACGTCGACAACACCAGCCCGTTCCCCAACCGGCTGCCGTTCTGCGACTTCGGCGAGGTCATCGACCCGCCGTCCGCGGACGTCACCGGACACGTCGTCGAGATGCTCGCCGTCGAGGGCATGTCGCACGATCCGCGCACCCGCCGCGGCATCGAGTGGCTGCTCGCCGAACAGGAGGCGAACGGCGCCTGGTTCGGCCGCTGGGGCGTCAACTACGTCTACGGGACCGGATCGGTGCTGCCCGCGCTGGTCGCGGCCGGGCTGCCCGCCTCGCACCCCGCGATCCGGCGCGCGGTCGACTGGCTGGAGTCGGTGCAGAACGACGACGGCGGCTGGGGCGAGGACCTGCGCTCGTACCGCTACGAGGACTGGAAGGGCCACGGTGTCTCCACCGCCTCGCAGACCGGGTGGGCGCTGATGGCGCTGCTCTCGGCCGGCGAGCGGGACTCCAAGGCCGTCGAGCGGGGGATCGCCTTCCTCGTCGAGACCCAGACCGCGGACGGCACCTGGGACGAGCCGTACTTCACCGGCACCGGCTTCCCCTGGGACTTCTCGATCAACTACCACCTGTACCGGCAGGTGTTCCCGCTGACCGCGCTCGGCCGGTTCGTCCACGGCGAGCCCTTCAGCGCCCAGGGACCGAACGTGTCCGCCAAGGTGTCCGCCACCGTGTCCGCCGACGCGTCCGCCAAGGGGAGCTGATGACCGGCAACCCGGCGGGCCCGCGCCCGCCGGAGACCGCGCCGCTGCTCGTCGCCTGCGCGCTGGGCATCGAGCACGTCGCCCTGCGCACCGGCAGCCGTGCCGGTGCGCGGACCCCGGTGACCCTGCTCCGTACGGGCATGGGTCCCAGGGCCGCCGAACGGGCCATGACGCGCGCCCTCGGCGACGCCGCGCTCAGCGACGCCGCCGTGCTCGCCACCGGGTTCTGCGCCGGGCTCGCGCCCGGCATGCACCCCGGTGACCTGGTCGTGGCCGAGGAGACCCGCGACGCGCACGGGAGCACGCCGTGCGCCGGTACGGAACTCCTGGTCAAGGAGCTGGTCAAGGCCGTGCCCGGGAGAACCGTGCACACCGGCCCGCTCACCGGTTCCGACCACGTCGTGCGCGGTCACGAGCGCGGTGACCTGCTCGCGACCGGCGCGATCGCGGTCGACATGGAGTCGGCGGCCACGCTGCGCACGGCCGCCGCGCAGGAGGGCCGTCCTGTTGCGGCCGTCCGGGTGGTCGTGGACGCTCCAGAACATGAACTCGTCCGGATCGGCACGTTTCGCGGTGGACTATCGGCTTTCCGTGTCCTTCGTGCCGTCCTTCCCGCTTTTTTCGAATGGCACCGTTCTTTGCTGCTCCCTCGGAGGTGAGCCCAGATGGCCATGCCGCTGCGTCAGTCCATCAAGGTTGCGACATATCTCGCCGAACAGAAGATCCGCAAGCGGGACAAGTTTCCGCTCATTGTCGAACTCGAGCCGCTCTTCGCCTGCAACCTGAAGTGCGAAGGCTGCGGAAAGATCCAGCACCCGGCCGGGGTGCTCAAGCAGCGCATGCCCGTCGCGCAGGCCGTCGGCGCCGTCCTCGAGTCCGGCGCGCCGATGGTGTCCATCGCCGGCGGCGAGCCGCTGATGCACCCTCAGATCGACGAGATCGTGCGGCAGTTGGTGGCCAGGAAGAAGTACGTCTTCCTCTGCACCAACGCGATGCTGCTGCGCAAGAAGCTGGACAAGTTCAAGCCGTCCCCGTACTTCGCCTTCACCGTGCACATCGACGGCATGCGGGAGCGGCACGACGAGTCCGTCGCCAAGGAAGGCGTCTTCGACGAGGCGGTCGAGGCGATCAAGGAGGCCAAGCGGCGCGGCTTCCGGGTCACCACGAACTCGACCTTCTTCAACACGGACACCCCGCAGAACATCATCGAGGTGCTCAACTACCTCAACGACGACCTCGCGGTCGACGAGATGATGATCTCGCCCGCGTACGCCTACGAGAAGGCTCCCGACCAGGAGCACTTCCTCGGCGTCACGCAGACGCGCGAGCTGTTCAAGAAGGCATTCGCGGGCGGCAACCGGCGGCGCTGGCGGCTCAACCACTCGCCGCTGTTCCTCGACTTCCTCGAGGGCAAGGTCGACTTCCCGTGCACGGCGTGGGCCATCCCGAACTACTCCCTGTTCGGCTGGCAGAAGCCCTGCTACCTGATGAGCGACGGGTACGTGACCACGTACAAGGAGCTCATCGAGAAGACCGACTGGGACGCGTACGGCCGCGGCAAGGACCCGCGCTGCGCCAACTGCATGGCGCACTGCGGCTACGAGCCGACCGCCGTCCTCGCCACCATGGGCTCGCTCAAGGAGTCGCTGCGGGCCATGACCGAGACCGTCGCGTCGAATCGCGGGTGACCACGTCATGAGTTCCGGAGAGCCCGTCTCACTGGGCCTCCCCGAGGTACCGGTCCGACCGATCGCAGAGCGGCGGGTCAGCCGTCAGATCCAGGTCGGACCGGTGGCCGTGGGAGGCGGCGCACCGGTGTCCGTGCAGTCGATGACGACGACACGGACCTCGGACATCGGGGCCACGCTGCAGCAGATCGCCGAACTGACCGCCTCCGGCTGTCAGATCGTGCGGGTGGCGTGCCCCACGCAGGACGACGCGGACGCGCTCGCGACCATCGCGCGCAAGTCGCAGATCCCGGTCATCGCCGACATCCACTTCCAGCCGAAGTACGTCTTCGCCGCGATCGACGCCGGGTGCGCGGCGGTCCGGGTGAACCCGGGCAACATCAAGAAGTTCGACGACCAGGTGAAGCAGATCGCGCGGGCCGCGTCCGAAGCGGGCACCCCCATCCGGATCGGCGTCAACGCCGGCTCGCTGGACCGGCGGCTGCTCCAGAAGTACGGGAAGGCGACCCCGGAGGCGCTCGTCGAGTCGGCGTTGTGGGAGGCGTCGCTGTTCGAGGAGCACGGCTTCCGCGACATCAAGATCTCGGTCAAGCACAACGACCCCGTGGTGATGGTGAACGCCTACCGGCAGCTCGCCGCCGCCTGCGACTATCCGCTGCACCTGGGGGTCACGGAGGCCGGTCCCGCGTTCCAGGGGACCATCAAGTCGGCCGTCGCCTTCGGGGCGCTGCTGGCCGAGGGCATCGGCGACACCATCCGCGTCTCGCTGTCGGCGCCGCCCGCCGAGGAGTGCAAGGTCGGCATCCAGATCCTGGAGTCGCTCGGGCTGCGGCAGCGGCGGCTGGAGATCGTGTCCTGTCCGTCGTGCGGACGGGCCCAGGTCGACGTGTACAAGCTCGCCGACGAGGTGACCGCCGGGCTCGACGGCATGGAGGTGCCGCTGCGGGTGGCCGTCATGGGGTGCGTGGTGAACGGTCCGGGCGAGGCGCGCGAGGCGGACCTCGGCGTCGCGTCGGGGAACGGCAAGGGGCAGATCTTCGTGAAGGGCGAGGTCGTCAAGACCGTGCCCGAGTCGAAGATCGTGGAGACGCTCATCGAGGAGGCGATGAAGATCGCCGAGCAGATGGAGCAGGACGGCGTCGCGTCGGGCCCGCCCGACGTCACCGTGAGCTGAGTTCTTGAGGACGGACGGGAAGGGGGCTCGAGCGTGACGATTCTGGAAACCATCCGGGGGCCGCGCGACCTGAAAGCGCTGAGCGAGGAGGAGCTCGACGAACTGGCCGCGGAGATCAGGGAGTTCCTGATCCATGCGGTGGCGAGGACCGGCGGTCATCTCGGACCGAACCTGGGGGTGGTGGAGCTCTCCATCGCACTGCACCGGGTCTTCGAGTCACCGGTGGACCGGCTCGTCTGGGACACCGGCCACCAGAGCTACGTGCACAAGCTGCTGACTGGCCGTCAGGACTTCAGCAAGCTGCGCGGGAAGGGCGGCCTGTCGGGCTATCCGTCCCGCGAGGAGTCCGAGCACGACATCGTCGAGAACTCGCACGCCTCGACGGCGCTCGGCTGGGCCGACGGCCTCGCCAAGGCGCGGCAGGTGCAGGGGGAGCGCGGCCACGTCGTCGCCGTCATCGGCGACGGGGCGCTGACCGGCGGCATGGCGTGGGAGGCGCTGAACAACATCGCGGCCGCCAAGGACCGGCCGCTGATCATCGTGGTCAACGACAACGAGCGCTCGTACGCGCCGACCATCGGCGGCCTCGCCAACCACCTGGCGACCCTCAGGACCACCGACTCGTACGAGAAGGTGCTGGCCTGGGGCAAGGACGTGCTGCTGCGGACCCCGGTCGTCGGGCACACCGTGTACGAGTCGCTGCACGGCGCGAAGAAGGGCTTCAAGGACGCGTTCGCGCCGCAGGGCATGTTCGAGGACCTGGGCCTGAAGTACGTGGGGCCGATCGACGGGCACGACGTGGGAGCCGTCGAGTCGGCGCTGCGGCGCGCGAAGCGCTTCCACGGGCCGGTGCTCGTGCACTGTCTGACCGAGAAGGGGCGCGGCTACGAACCCGCGCTCGCCGACGAGGCTGACCGGTTCCACACCGTCGGCGTGATGGACCCGCTCACCTGCGAGCCGCTCGCGCCGTCCAACGGGCCGTCCTGGACCTCGGTGTTCGGCGACGAGATCGCGGCGATCGGGCGGGAGCGGGAGGACGTCGTCGCGATCACGGCCGCCATGCTGCACCCGGTGGGCCTCACCCGGTTCGCCGAGGAGTTCCCGGACCGGGTGTGGGACGTCGGCATCGCGGAACAGCACGCCGCCGTCTCGGCCGCCGGCCTCGCGACCGGCGGGCTGCATCCCGTGGTCGCCGTCTACGCGACCTTCCTCAACCGGGCCTTCGACCAACTCCTCATGGACGTCGCGCTGCACCGCTGCGGGGTGACGTTCGTGCTCGACCGGGCCGGGGTGACCGGCGTCGACGGCGCCTCGCACAACGGCATGTGGGACATGTCGGTGCTCCAGGTGGTGCCGGGCCTCAGGATCGCCGCGCCGCGCGACGCCGACCAGCTGCGCGCCCAGCTCCGTGAGGCCGTCGCCGTGGACGACGCGCCGACCATGCTGCGGTTCCCGAAGGAGTCGGTCGGCCCCGCGATCCCGGCGGTGGACCGGGTGGGCGGCATGGACGTGCTGCACCGGGCGGAGGATCCGCGGGTGCTGCTGGTGTCCGTCGGCGTGATGGCCCCGGTCTGTCTGCAGACGGCCGAGCTGCTCGCGGCGCGCGGCATCGGCTGCACGGTCGTGGACCCGCGCTGGGTCAAGCCGGTCGACCCGGACCTCGCGCCGCTGGCCGCCGCGCACGACCTCGTCGCCGTGGTCGAGGACAACAGCAAGGCGGCAGGCGTCGGTTCGGCGGTCGCACTCGCCCTCGGGGAGACCGACGTCGACGTCCCCGTACGGCGGTTCGGCATCCCGGAGCAGTTCCTGGCGCACGCGAAACGGAGCGAGGTGCTCGCCGACATCGGTCTGACGCCCGTCGAGATCGCGGGGCGGATCGGTACGAGTCTCGGCCGCAGGGCCGGCAAGGAGAACGACGCATGAGCAAGGAGTTCGACCTCGGCACGCTGCTGGCCGAGCGCGGCGCCGAACGGTACGAGCTGCACGCCAGGTACCTCAACCACCAGCTGCCGAAGATGCTCCACACCATCGGCTTCGACAAGGTCTACGAGCGGGCCGAGGGCGCGCACTTCTGGGACGCGGACGGCAACGACTACCTCGACATGCTCGCCGGTTTCGGCGTCATGGGCCTGGGCCGTCACCACCCGGTCGTGCGCAAGGCGCTGCACGACGTCCTCGACGCCTCGCTCGCCGACCTGACCCGGTTCGACTGCCAGCCGCTGCCGGGCCTGCTCGCCGAGAAGCTGATCGCGCACAGCCCGCACCTGGACCGGGTGTTCTTCGGCAACAGCGGGACGGAGGCCGTGGAGACGGCGCTGAAGTTCGCGCGGTACGCGACCGGGAAGCCGCGGGTCCTGTACTGCGTGCACGCCTTCCACGGCCTGACCACCGGATCACTGTCGGTCAACGGCGAGGACGGGTTCCGCGACGGCTTCGCCCCGCTGCTGCCCGACACCGCCGTCCCGCTCGGCGATCTCGACGCCCTGGCAAGGGAGTTGAAGAAGGGCGACGTCGCCGGTCTGATCGTCGAGCCGATCCAGGGCAAGGGCGTGCACGAGGCGCCGCCCGGCTACCTGCGGGCCGCGCAGGAACTCCTGCACAAGCACAAGGCGCTGCTCATCGCCGACGAGGTGCAGACCGGGCTCGGCCGCACCGGCGACTTCTACGCGTACCAGCACGAGGACGGCGTCGAACCGGACCTCGTGTGCGTGGCGAAGGCGCTGTCGGGCGGCTACGTACCGGTGGGCGCCACGCTCGGCAAGGACTGGATCTTCAAGAAGGTCTACTCGTCCATGGACCGGGTCCTCGTGCACTCGGCGAGCTTCGGGTCCAACGCGCAGGCCATGGCCGCCGGGCTCGCCGTCCTGTCGGTCATGGAGGACGAGCAGACCGTCGCGAACGCCCGCGCCATGGGCGGCCTCCTGCGGTCCCGGCTCGCCGCGCTCGTCGACCGCTACGAGCTGCTCAGCGACGTGCGCGGCCGCGGCCTGATGATCGGCATCGAGTTCGGCAGGCCCAGGTCCCTGAAGCTGCGCAGCCGTTGGACGATGCTGCAGGCCGCGCGCAAGGGCCTGTTCGCGCAGATGGTCGTCGTGCCGCTGCTGCAGAAGCACCGGATCCTCACGCAGGTCTCCGGCGATCACCTCGAAGTGATCAAGCTGATCCCGCCGCTGGTCGTGGACGAGGCCGATGTGGAACGATTCGTGGAGGCGTTCACCGCCGTCATGGACGACGCGCACAGCGGTGGCGGGCTCATGTGGGACTTCAGCAAGACGCTGATCAAGCAGGCGGTGGCCAACCGCTGAGCGACGAAGAGGCGCCGAAGAGGCGACGATGAGGGCGGTTTGCCTCTGAGGCAAAGAATTTGCCGCTGGGGCAGGGTTCTGGCTGAATCGAGAGCATGAGCCCTGCCCTCCCGGAGGAGGTTCCGGAACCCCCGGAGCTGCCCGCCGTAGCGCCCCAGCTGCGCGCCCTGCGCCGCCGTGCCTCCCTCACCCTGGAGGCCGCGGCCCGCTCCGCCGGTCTCTCCCCGGCGCACCTGTCCCGCCTGGAGACCGGCCAGCGTCAGCCTTCGCTGCCGATGCTGCTCGCCCTCGCCCGTATCTACGGTACGACGGTCTCGGAACTGCTCGGCGAGACCCCGGCCGACCGCGAGTCCGTGGTCAGGGCGCGGGCCATGGAAGCCACCGAGGCGGGCGGCTGGACGTACTTCCAGGCCGGGTCACCCGGCCGCGGCATGCAGGCGCTGCGGGTCCACGTGCCGTACGGCTCCCAGGGCGACATGGTGCGCGTGCATCCCGGCGAGGAGTGGCTGTACGTCCTCGAAGGACGGCTCAGACTGCGCCTCGGCGACACGTCCTACCGGCTCGACCCGGGGGACAGCGCCCACTTCGACTCGCTCACCCCGCACCGGATCGCCGCCGCGGACGAGAGCGGGGCCGAGCTCCTCTTCGTACACACCCTGCTGCAGAGCCCGACCGCGGCGCTCTGCCTCGGCCCGGCCGCGGGCCCGATCCGGGAGGCCTGACATGAGCGAGATGAGCGACATGAGTGACACGACCGGGGACGTCGAGCCGGCCGGGCGGTCCGCCCGGCGCGACATCGAGGACAAGCTGCCGCGCGGCATCTGGGTCCGCGTCCTCGTCTACGTCTTCGCGGGACACGCCCTCGCGGCCTTCATCTACATGCTGTTCACGCTGGGCGGGGGCCAGTAGCGCAGGCCGGCGGTCAGCCGAGGAGGCGCTCGGTCAGCCGGTCCCGGGTGGCGGCGCTGAGCTTCAGGCCGTCCGCGAGGTAGCGGTCGGTGCTGCCCCAGGTCTGCTCGATGGTCTCGAAGGCCGCGTGCAGGTATTCGGCGCGGGCGTCGAAGAGCGGGCTGAGCAGCTCCATGACCTCGGGGGAGTAGGCGTCGGACGCCGTGTTGTTGTTGCGGTGCACCCGGTAGCGGCGGTGCTTCGCGTTCGACTCCAGGTAGTCCGCCTCGATGGCGTCGCGCTCCACGCCGACCGCGAGCAGCGTCACCGCGATCGACAGGCCCGCACGGTCCTTGCCCGCCGCGCAGTGCATGAGCGCGGGCACGCTGTCCTCGGCGATCGCGTGCAGGACCCGGCTGTGCTCACCGGTGCGCCGGCTGATGATCGTGCGGTACGAGGTGATCATGCGGTCCGCCGCGCGGCCCTCGGAGAGCAGGGAGCGCAGCTGCACTATGTCGCCGTCGCGGACCATCTCCCAGAACTCGGCGCCGTCGGCCGGGTCGGTCAGCGGCAGGTTCACGTTCCGCACGCCGGGCAGCGCCACGTCGGCGCCCTCCAGCCTCTGGTCGGCCGCGTTGCGGAAGTCGAAGATCGTGTGCAGTCCGAGCCCGGTGAGGAACGCCGCGTCCGCGTCCGTGGCGTGGGCGAGGTGCCCGCTGCGGAAGAGCACTCCCTGGCGCACGCGCCGACCGTCCACGGTCGGGAGGCCGCCCACGTCGCGGAAGTTGCGCACTCCGGTGAGTTCGGGCTCGGTGGACGGGGCGTGCTGCGTCACGGGGGGCTCCTCCCGGTCGGTTCGCCCGCGTTGCTCGCGGGCGGTCGCGCTCCCGACGATACGACATGGGTTTCCGAGGCAACCATCTGTCCGATTTGGGGTGTTCGGCGTCAACTGTCCGCAGTTCAAGGGTGTTTGCCGGTACGTGCGTGAGCAGGCTCATAACGGTGACCGTCCGTGGCGGTCGCCGGGCATTCCTCTCCGGGGAATTCCCGAAGGTATGGCGCCGGTAAAGCGGCGCCGTCGACGCAGGGTGACACAGCGAACTCCCAGACGATCAAGAAAGCGCCACCACAAGCGAATTCGGCGCTTGTCGCCGCGTTTCCTCCTGCTTTACGGTCACCAATCAATCCGGACGGAACGCCTAGTCCTGCCGCCGCCCGGACTCCGAACGACGACCCGTGACGGCAGGAGCGGGGGACCCACAGGCACCATGCCGCCGAGGGAATTCCCCAGTGCGGCTCGGGGTGGAGCCGAGCCCGTGCACCGGGCCCGGCCGGACATCTCCAGTCCGAACCCGACAGCTCACCTCGCAGGCGACGGAGAGGAAATCCGCCATGCCCGCCAAGGGAAAGCACCGCCGTCCGAAGTCCCAGCGCGCCACCCGGGCCGCCGCCGTCGCCACGGTCGGCGGGGCCGCACTCGCCCTGCCCCTCATCGGCGCCACCGGCGCCCAGGCCGCCACGGCCGGCGCGACGACGTACACCGTCAAGGCCGGTGACACGCTCTCGAAGATCGCCGACGCGCAGCACGTCGAGGGCGGCTGGAAGCAGCTGTACCAGGCCAACAAGGGCGTCATCGGCTCTGACGCCGGCTACATCAAGCCGGGCGCGAAGCTCACGCTCAAGGCCGGGGCGGGCACGTCCACCGCGACGGCCACCCAGGCGAGCACCACGACGGCCACCGGTTCCTACGTGAAGCCCGTCGACGCCTCCGTCGGCACGCCGTACCACCAGAACGGCTCCATGTGGTCCAGCGGTTACCACACCGGCACCGACTTCACCGTCGCCACCGGCACCGCCATCAAGTCGATCGCCGCGGGCACCGTCGTCTCGGCCGGCTGGGACGGCAGCTACGGCAACGAGGTCGTCATCAAGCACGCCGACGGCAAGTACTCGCAGTACGCCCACCTCTCCTCGGTCGGCGTCTCCGCCGGGCAGAGCGTCGGCGCGGGCAGCCAGATCGGCCTGTCCGGCGCCACCGGCAACGTCACGGGCCCGCACTTGCACTTCGAGATCCGCACCTCGCCCACCTACGGCTCCGACCTGGACCCGCTGGCCTACCTGCGCGAGCACGGCGTCACCGTCTGACCTCGCCCGAACTGCTGTGATCGCTCGGCACCCGGTTATTCCCCGGGTGCCGAGTGGGCTTTGTCACCACTCGTCAACCCCTGGTTACGGTCGCGTAGGTCACATCCCAGGGTGAAAGATGTGTGGTCGTGGCAAACGAATCGAGATCACTCAGCGGCGGCACGATTCGGTCCTACGCGGCGGTGGGGGACAGCTTCACCGAAGGCGTCGGGGACCCCGGACCCGACGGCAGCTTCGTGGGGTGGGCCGACCGGCTCGCCGTCCTCCTGGACGACCGCGTGCCCGAGGACACCTTCCAGTACGCGAACCTCGCCGTGCGCGGCAAGCTCATCGACCAGATCGTCGAGGACCAGCTCCCGCGCGCGATCGAACTCGCCCCGGACCTGGTGACCCTCGTGGCCGGCGGCAACGACATCATCCGCCCCGGCACCGACCCGGACGACGTGGCCGAGCGCTTCGAGAAGGCCGTGGTCCGGCTCTCCGAGGCCGCCGGGACCGTCATGGTCGCCACCGGCTTCGACACCCGCGACGTGGCCGTCCTCAAGCACCTGCGCGGCAAGATCGCCACGTACAACATGCACGTGCGCGCGATCGCCGACCGGCACGGGTGCGCGATGCTCGACCTGTGGTCCCTCAAGTCCATCCAGGACCGCAGGGCCTGGGACGACGACCGGCTCCACCTCTCGGCCGAGGGGCACACCCGCGTCGCGCTCCGCGCCGGCCAGGCACTCGGCATCGACGTGCCCGCCGACCCGGAGCAGGCCTGGCCCCCGCTGCCGCCGCGCGGCACCTTCGAAGTGCGGCGCGACGACATCCACTGGGCCCGGGAGTTCCTGGTGCCGTGGATCGGACGGCGGCTGCGCGGTGAGTCCTCCGGGGACCGGGTCGAGGCCAAGGGCTTCGTGGACCCGCACCTCATCAAGGCGCATCTCGTCAAGGCGCATCTGGAGTCCGCCTCCTGAACGGCGCGTCCGGGCCGTCCGTGCGCCGGTGAGGTGACCGGCCGGAGTGGCGTGGGCGGCGGCGCGCCGTCCGGGTGCTGGGATGTCGGCTGCCCGCCGTCCGGCGGGGCCGACCGGGAAGGACCCCGATCCCATGCCTGTACGCATCCGCCACCGCGCCGCGCTCGCCGCGGCCCTGCTCGCCGTCGGACTGCCCGCGGTACCCGCCGTCGCCGCGCAGGGCGCCCCTCCCGCGACCGCGGCCGTGGCGCCCCGGCCCGCGACCGTCACCGTCACCGGCGAGGGCCGGGCGAGCGCCGCACCCGACACGGCCGTCGTCACGGCGGGCGTCGAGGTGACCGGGGCCACCTCGAAGGCGGCGCTCGCCGCCCAGAACACCGCGGCGAACGCGCTGCTCGCCGCCGTGCGCGCGGCCGGGGTCGCCGACCGGGACGTGCGCACCGAGAGCCTCTCCCTGTCCCCGGTGTACACGACCGGGTCCGAGCCGGACGCCGCGCCGAAGGTCACCGGCTACCAGGCCGGGCAGACGTTCTCCGTGAAGGTCCGTGACCTGGGGCGGACCGGTGCCGTCATCCAGGCCGTGGTCGACGCGACCGGTGACGCGGGCCGGATCCACGGGATCGTCTTCGACGTCGCCGACCCGGCCGCCCTGCGCGCCGACGCCCGCGCGGCGGCACACGCCGACGCCCACGACAAGGCCGTCCAGTACGCCCGGCTGAGCGGTCACCGGCTCGGCCGGCTGGTCTCGCTCGACGAGAGCGCCGGCGGCCGGCCGCGCCCGGTGCCGGTCCCGGCCGTCGCCTTCGACGAGTCGGCGGGGAAGGTCCCGGTGGCGCCGGGCGAGATCGAGGACGAGGTGAGCGTCACGGCGGTGTACGAGCTGAACTGACGCCACGGCGGTCTGCGAGCTGAGGTGACCGTCACGGCGGTGTACGAGCCGAACTGACCGGCGCCGCGGGGGCGGGCCCGTGGCGCCGCGTGTCCGGCTACTTGCCCGTCCCCGTCAACTCCGCCCGCTCCAGGCCCAGTTCACGGGCGAGAGCCTCGTCCACCCACTCCTGGGTGCGGGCCCGTGACACCGCGCCGTCGTACGTCGTCATCTGCACCGCGAGGCCGTCGAGCAGCGCGGTGAGGCGCAGCGCCGCCGCCGTCGGGTCGGGACAGCTGAACTCGCCCGCCGCCACCCCCTCCGCGACGACCTCGGCGAGCGCGGCCTTCCACCGCTTGTCGAGGTCGCACGTCACCTCCCGCAGCGCGGGCTCGCGCAGCGACGCGGCCCAGCCCTCGATCCACAGCCGCCACCCCTTGGCCTGACCCGTCGGGGCGTACCAGCGCACCGCCGCCCGCAGCCGCTTCAGGGCCGTCGTGCGGCGGCCGAGCAGCTTGCGCAGATGGGCCAGGTCGTCCTCGGCCGCGTACGTGAACGCCGCGGCGACGAGCTTCTCCTTCGTCGAGAAGTGGTACAGCACCAGCGCGTTGCTCACCCCGAGCGCCGATGCGACGTCGGAGATGCGCACGGCGGCGACACCGCGCGCCTCGATCTGCTCGATGGCGGCCCGCAGCAGCTCCTCGCGCCGCTCGGCCACGCTCAACCGGACTCTGGTCACGCCGCAACCCTAGTTGTTCCCGTCCGCACCCGGCAGCCTGGCCGCCGCCCGGTGCCGCGCCGTGCCGCGTCGTGCTGCTCGGCGGGCCGGCCGAGTCTGCTTCGTGCACGCCCCTTGACACCTTCTCGACGCACGCGCCACAGTCCCTTCCATTCCTCTCTACTGACTGGCCGTTCAGTCAATAACCTCGGTCCGGCGACTCGGTGGAGGGGTCGTCCCCGCCGGAGCAGTCCTGTCGCCGCCAGGAGCACGCCGTGACCCAAGCGCCGCCCGTACCCCCGACCCCGCCCGCCGCGGGCGCCCCCGACCTCTCGGAAGGATGGGGCGAGCAGCGCTCCCGGCTGCGCAAGGACCTGCACCGCCTCGACGTGCTGTTCTTCCTCATCTGCACCCTCGTCGGCCTCGACACCATCGGCTCCGTCGCCGCGCAGGGCCCCGAGGGCCTGACGTGGATGGCGATCCTTGCCCTCGTCTTCTTCCTGCCCTACGGGCTGCTCGTCGCCGAACTCGGCTCCGCCTTCCCCGTGCAGGGCGGCCCCTACGTGTGGACCCGGCTCGCCTTCGGACGGCTCGTCGCAGGCGTCAACCAGCTCCTCTACTGGATCTCCAACCCGGTCTGGGTGGGTGGCAGCCTCTGCATCATCGCCCTCACCACCTGGGAGGAGTTCTTCACGCCGCTGCCCGGCGCGTGGAAGTACCTCGCCGGACTCGTCTTCATCTGGGGCGGCGCGCTCGCCGTCGTGCAGTCCGTGCGCATCGGCAAGTGGGTGCCCATCGCGGGCGCCGTCGCCCGCATCGTGCTGCTCGGCTTCTTCCTCGTGTCCGTCGTCGTCTTCGCCGCCGAGCACGGCGTGCACGCCCTGCCCGCGGGCGAGTTCGCGCCCACGTACGCGGGCTTCGTCGCCCTGGTCCCCGTCCTGATCTTCAACTACGTGGGCTTCGAACTGCCCAGCTCCGCCGCCGAGGAGATGAAGAACCCGCGCCGCGACATCCCGCTGTCCATCCTGCGCTCGGGCGTCGCGGCCGTGCTCCTGTACGGCGGCCCGATCCTCGGCATCCTCTTCGTGCTGCCCAGCCAGGAGATCGGCAGCCTCGGCGGCTTCATCGACGCCTGCAAGGCCGTGTTCACCGTCTACGGAGGGTCCGTCGCGGCGGACGGCACGGTCACCCTCACCGGCCTCGGCTCCGTGTTCGGCGGCGTCGCCGCGGCAGGGCTGATCATCGGCCTGCTCACCTCCGGCGTCACCTGGGCGATGGGCGCCCACCGCGCCCAGGCCGTGGCCTGCGCGGACGGGGCGGGCCCGGCGTGGCTCGGACGCATCTCGGAGAAGCACGGCACCCCGGTGCGGGTGAACCTGCTGTCCGCGGTGCTCGCCTCGATCCTCTTCGTCGTCGCCCTCAACCTCACCGGCGGCAACGGCGAGAAGTACTTCGCGGCCGGCCTCGGCCTGACGATCTGCACCACCTTCATCTCGTACGTCATCACGTTCCCGAGCCTCGCCGTGCTGCGCCGCACGTACCCGGACCAGCCGCGCCCCTACGCCGTCCCCGGCGGCCTGACCGGCGCCCGGATCGTCAGCCTGCTGGCCACCGGGTTCGTGGCGTTCACCGTGATCGTGCTGATCTGGCCCGGCTTCGGCGTCGGCTGGTTCGGCACGGCGGGCAGCGCGGCGGACTCGCTGCCCGCCTCGTTCGCGGGCGAGCGGCTCCAGTACACCCTCAGCCAGGTGCTGCCGCTCGCCCTGTTCATCGGCATCGGGCTGGTCTTCTACGCGTGCGGGGCGGGGGCGCGGCGCCGCTCGCGCGCCGACGTCACAGCGCCGGGAACTGGTAGTCGCGGATGATCCGGCCGTCCTCGCCCACGGTCACGAACTCGAGGCCGCCGCCGGCGGCCTCACCGGACTCCACGGCGACCGCCTCCCAGCGGAACGTGACGACGTCCTCCAGCGCCGCCGAGGAGTCCCCTGCGGCCCGGAACGTGAACTCTCCCGTCGCCACGAACTCCTCGTAGGAGCGTGCCACCCGGGCCTCCAGCTCGTCGTGGCCGCGCGCCACGAGGGCCGCGTCCGCGAAGCCGAGCCGCAGCGCCTCCGCGCGCATCTCCTGCGGCGGCTGGAGCACATGGACCCCGTCCGGCGCCCACAGGTCCTGCACGGCCTTGCGGCGCAGGTCGGGGTCGGCCTCGTTCCAGACGGCGGCGTAGCGGTCGGCCAGGTCCCGCGCGTCGATGTGCGTCATGGTTCTCCTTGGTCGGGCTCGGTCGGGCTCGGTCGGGTGGGTACGGCAGGACTGTGCCGCCCGGCCCGGCATGGCCTCAATTCCCCCTGGGGAATGGCCGATCGGGAGCCCGGGGGTGTAGACACGGGCCGGTGACCACGGACACGACGCGACGGGCGGAACTCGGCGGAGCCGTACGCGCATGGCGGGCGCGGCGACGGTACAGCCAGCTGGAGCTGGCCACGCGCGCGGGCACCACGCAACGTCATCTGAGCTTCATCGAGAGCGGCCGCTCGGCGCCCGGACGCGGGATGGTCGTCCGCCTCGCCGAGGCGCTGGACGTCCCCCTCAGGGAGCGCAACGCCCTTCTTCTTGCGGCCGGTTACGCGCCCGCCTACAAGGAGACGCGTTTCGAGGACCCGCATCTGGCGCCGGTCCGCACGGCTCTGGAACGCGTCATGAAGGCGCACCATCCGTATCCGGCCGTCATCATCGACCGGGGCGCCGACCTCGTCGCCGCCAACGACGCCTTCCACGCGCTGATCGCCGGGGCCGACGCGCGGCTGCTGGCGGAGCCGCTGAACGTCGCGCGCGTGCTGCTGCATCCCCGCGGGCTCGCGCCGCGCATCGGGAACCTGGAGGAGTGGGGCTGGCACGTCGTCGACTCGCTGCGCGACCAGGCCGCCCGCAATCCGCATCCGCGCACGGCCCAACTCCTCGCGGAGCTGCAGAAGTTGGTGCCGGGCCGGCCGCTGCGGGCCGGACCGGACTACCTCGGCTTCGCGGTGCCGCTGCGGCTGCGGTCGCAGGTCGGCGAACTGCGCCTGCTGAGCACGCTCACGCACTTCGGCACCGCGGTGGACGTGACTCTCGCCGAACTGCGCCTGGAGGCCTTCCTGCCGCTCGACGAGGAGACCGCGGAACGCCTCACCGCACTGGCACCGCGTGCGCGTCCAGGGCGATCGCCCCGCCCGGATGCACCAGCAGCGGATTGACCTCGAGCTCGGCCAGTTCGGGATGGTCCGCGGCCGCCCTGGCCACCGCGCACACCGCGGCGGCGGCCGCCTCCAGGTGCACCGCGGGAGCGCCGCGCCATCCGGTGAGCAGCGGCGCGTGCCGCAGCTCCAACAGCAGCGCACGCGCGCGTGCCGGGGAGAGCGGGGCGAGCGCGAGCGTCGTGTCGGCGTGCAGCTCGGCGGTGACCCCGCCCGCGCCGACCAGCACGACCGGCCCGAACGAGGCGTCCCGCCGCACACCGACGATGAGCTCACGCGCGTACGGGGGCGTGACCATCGCCTCGACCGCGTAACGGGTCGCGCCCGTGGCCGCGCGCATCCGGGCGAACGCGGCGCGCAGGGCCCCCGCGTCGCCGAGCCCGAGCGCCACGCCGCCGGCCTCCGTCTTGTGGGCGAGCCCCATCGCCTTGAGCGCCAAGGGGTAGCCCGTGCGGTGCGCCGCGTCGACGGCCGCGTCCGCGTCCGTCACGAACTCGGCCGCGGGGAAGGCCAGTCCGTAGGAGGCGAGCAGCTCGCGGACGCTCTCGTAGCCGCCGTCGCCGAGCGTGTACGCCGCCGGGGGCGCGGTGTGCCGGTCCGGCGGCCGGGGGGCGGCGGCGGCCGTCTGGGCCGCGGCCGCGAGGGCCGACACCGCCTGCTCGATGCGCTCGTAGACCGGGATGCCGCGCTCGCGCAGGACGGCCAGGGCCGGGGTGTCCCGGGCCATCGTGTGGACGACCAGGGTGCGGCCGGCGGTGAGGGAGGCGTCCGCGAGGTCGTGCGCGACCCGGCACTCGGCCTCGCCCTGGGCCGGGTTGGCGCTCGCGTAGTCACCGAAGTAGCCGGTGAGGACGACCGCGTCCACGTCGCCGCTGTGCAGCAGACCGCCCGCCACGCGCGCGTAGGTGGCGAGGTCCGCCTCGCCCGCCCCGGCCAGGTCGACCGGGTTGGCCGTGCCCGCCCCGGCAGGCAGCCGCTCCCGCAGGGTCGCGACCGTGTCCGGTGAGAGCGGCGGCACGTCGAGTCCGCGCGCGGCGAACGCGTCGGCGGCCAGGGCGCCCTGGCCGCCGCTGTCGCCGATGACGGCCGTCCGGCGCGGGGCCGGGACGGCCGGACGGGTCCGCAGCGCCATCAAGTGCACGGCGACGTCGACGAGTTCGCCCGCCGATCCGAGGAGCAGCGCCCCCGCGTCCCGGCACACCGCGGCGACCGTGGCGTGCGGGCTGACGAGCGCGCCGGTGTGGGAGGCGGCCGCGCGGCCCGCGGCCGCGCTGCGCCCCACGGTCAGCAGCAGGACCGGCTTGCCCGCGGCGTGAGCGGCCGCCAGGACGCCCGCGAGGCGCCGGCCGTCCCGGAAGTCCTCCACGTACGCCGCGATCGCTCTCGTCGGCTCGTGCGCGATCAACGACTCCAGGGCGTCCGCGGCGTCGATGTCCCGCTGGTTGCCCAGCGAGACGAACCGGGAGAAGCCCTGGCCCGCGCGGGCGAGCTGCCGGCCGATCTCCAGCGCCAGGTTCCCGCTCTGCGAGACGAGGCCGAGCCCGCCCGCCGGGAAGTCGCCCCAGCTGAGCCGCAGTTGACTCGTCGTGTCGACGACGCCCATGCAGTTCGGGCCGAGCAGCCGCGCGCCGTTCGAGGTGACCAGCTCGGCGAGGGCCCGCTCCTCCGTGACGCCCGCCCCGCCGGACGTGATGACGGTGAAGCAGCGCGCCCCCGCGGCCAGCCCCTCGGCGACCACCGGCCGCACGTGGCGGGGCGGCACCGCGACGACCACGTGCTCGGGCGGGGCCGACAGCGCGGCAAGGTCGGGCAGGAACGGCTCGCCCGCCAGCCGGCCCCCTTTGTGGTTGACCAGGTGGACGGCGCGCCGCGCACGACCGCTCAGCGCGCCGGTGGCCAGCCAGTAGCCCCACTTCTCCGGGTTGTCGGAGGCGCCCACGACCGCGACGGACGCCGGGTCGTAGAGCACGGCCAGGCCGTCGTCCGCCGGGGGTGCGGCAGGCGTGGCGGGGCCGTCGTCCGCCGGGGGTGCGGCGGGCGCGGTCACCGGTACCACCCGAACCGCTCCGCGAGCACGGGCAGCCGGTCGGCGACGATCGCGTGGGCGGCGGCCCGCGGGGTCGTCCCGTCGGACTCGGCGCGCGCCAGCATCTGGTCGATGAGCGCACGCATCGAGCGCCGCGTGTACGCGAACGCCTCGTCCGCGTCGGCGCCGATGTCGCCGAACAGGGTCCACCACCACCAGGCGTTCGTCCCGGAGTTGACGACCACGTCCGGCAGGACCGTGATGCCGCGCGCCGCGAGGAGTTCCTCCGCGTCGGAGAGGACCGGCATGTTGGCCGCCTCGACGATCCAGCGGGCGGTGATCCGGCCCTGGTTCGCCGCGTCGATCGCGTACGACACCGCGGCCGGCACCAGCACGTCCGCGTCGGCCGACAGCCAGGCGTCGGACGGGAGTTCACGGTCCTGCGGGCGCAGCGCCGTGCGGTCCACGGTCCCGTAGGCGTCGCGGGCCGCGAGGAGGGCCTCCACGTCGAGGCCCGCGTCGTTGGCGACGGTCCCCTTCAGGTCCGCGACCGCGACCACCCGCAGGCCCGCCCGCGCCAGGAACCGGGCCGTCGCGCCGCCCATCGTGCCGAGCCCCTGGAGCGCGACCCGGGTGCCCTCGTACGGGACGCCGGCCCGGTCGAGGGCGACGAGCACGGACTCGGCGACACCGCAGCCGCCCACGAGTTCGTCCAGGCCGATCCCGTCGACGTCGACCGCGAAGGCGGCGGCGAGCCGCTCGCGCGCGGCCGCCTCGTCGTCGAGCAGCGGATACACGGCCTGGATGGACGACACGAGGCCCGCCTCCGCCGCCGCCCTGTCGACCAGGTCCTGCGTCAGCCCCAGGTCCTCGCCGGTCGTCCAGAAGGACTCGATGTGCGGGCGCATGGCCCGGAGGTAGCGCACCAGGACGCCGTACGCCTCCGGGTCCCGCGGGTCGCAGTCGATGCCGCCCTTGGCCCCGCCGAGCGGGATGTACCGGCCCTGCGGGTCGTAGTGCAGCGCCTCCTTCATGGTCATGCCGCGCGCCAGCCCCGCCACCTCGTCGAGGGTGCAGCCGGGCCGCATCCGCAGGCCCCCGCTGGAGACCCCCCTGATCAGGCGGTCGACGACCAGGTAGCCGTTGCGGCCCGTCACGTGGTCGGTCCAGGTCAGCTGGATCAGCGGTGTCGTGGGGGTGGTCATGCGGTCTCCTCGTGGACGGTGATCAGGGTGGGGCCCGGTGTGGTGAGGGCGGTGGCCAGGAGCGCGGCCAGTTCGCCGGGGGAGCGGGCGGTGGCGCCGTGCCCTCCGTAGGCGCGGGCGAGCGCTGCGAGGTCCACGCGCGCGTGGTTCACCGCGAGAGGCGTGTCGCCGCGCGCGGTCATCTCGTCGCGGATCTCGCCGTAGCCCGCGTTGTCGAACACGACGACCGGGAGCGGCAGTCGGAGCTCGGCGGCCGTGGCCAGCTCCTGCACGGTGAACTGGAGGCCGCCGTCGCCGCTGAGCGCCACGACGTGCCGGTCGGGGCGGGCGGCCTTCGCGCCGATCGCGGCGGGGAGGGCGTAGCCGAGCGTGCCGAAGCCGGTCGGGTGGAGGTAGCGGGCCGCCGGGCCCAGGGTGAGGTGGGGCAGCGCGCCGTAGTAGCAGCACTGGGCGCTGTCCGAGGTGACGACGGCGTCCGGGGCGAGGGTCTCCCGGACTGCGGCGAGGTACGGGAGCCAGCGGGCGTCCCGCGTGCGGGTCTCGTCGTCGCGGGTCGCCCGTAGGGTTGCGGCCTCGGTGCGGGCGCCTGCGGGGGTGGGGGATCGGGGTGCGGGGGCGGGGGCCGGTTCGCTGTGGTGGCCCGCGCCGTTCCCCGCGCCTCTGCCGGGACGCATCAGCTCCGCCAGGGCCGTGAGTGTCACCGAAGCATCGCCGACCAGAGGTACATCCGCGGCGTAGTTCGCGTACATCTGCGCCGGATCCACGTCGACGCGGATCAACGTGCCCTCCAGGGGCGGCGGATCGGACCACAGGTCCGACTCGGCCAGCTCCGTGCCCACCGCCAGGACGACGTCGCGGCCCGCGAGCCATTTCTGGACCGCCGGGCTGTGCAGGGACACCCCGAGGGAGAGCGGGTGGTGCTCGTCCACGACCGCCTTGCCGTTGGCCGTGGTGACGACCGGTGCCGACAGCCGCTCGGCGAGGGCGAGACAGTGCGCCGCCGCGCCGCGGGCGCCGCCGCCCAGGACCATGGCCGGGCGCTCGGCGCCCGCCAGGAGCGTGGCGGCCCGTTCGAGGTGCTCCGGGGCCGGGGTGCTCGGCCGGGCGGGCGGGGCGAGGAGGACCGGGCCCGCCGGTTCCGTCGCCGCCAGGAGGTCGAGCGGCACCTCGATGTGCGCGGGACGCGGCCGCTGCGAACGGAACAGGGTGAACGCGCGGGCCACCGCCGCGCCGATCTCCGCCACCGACGACACCCGGTGGCTGAACGCGGCGACGCCCCGCAGCGCCTCGCTCTGGCTGCGCATCTCGTGCAGCAGTCCCGTCGACTGGCGGGGGTGGCGCAGCGGCATGCCGGGGGAGACCACGAGCAGCGGGACGCTGTCCGAGTAGGCCTGGCCGACGGCCGCCGCGATGTTCAGCAGGGCGGGGCCCGTCGTGGTGATCGCGACGCCCGGGGCGCCCGTCACGCGCGCGTGGGCGTCGGCCGCGTACCCGGCGCCCTGCTCGTGCCGCGGCGCCACGTGCTCGACGCCGTACGCCGGCAGGTGCCGGTAGATCTCCAGGTTGTGGGTGCCCGGGATGCCGAAGGCGCGGACGACGCCGTGCGCGGCGAGGGCGCGTACGACGGCCTCTCCACCGGTCAGGTGCACCGCCGTCGTCACAGCGACCTCGAGATGATCAGGCGCATGATGTCGGACGTGCCCTCCTCGATCTCCTCCAGCTTGGCGTCCCGCATCCACTGTTCGACCGGGAACTCCCGCGAGTAGCCCCAGCCGCCGAGCGTCTGGACGGCCGCCCAGGTGCAGTACGCGGCGGTCTCCGATGCGGTGAGCTTCGCCATGGCCGCCTCCGCGGTGGCGTCCAGGCCCGCGTCCAGGCGCCGGGCCGCGCGCCACGTCATCAGGCGGGCCTGCTCGATCCGGGTGCGCATGTCCGCGAGCCGGAACGCGACGGCCTGGTGCTCGATGATCGGCTTGCCGAACTGCACGCGCGTGCGCGCGTAGTCGCGTGCGTACACGTAGGCGGCGCGGGCCACGCCCGTGGCCGCCGCGCCGAGCACCGCGCGCGAGACGTCGAAGGTGCGCATCAGGCCGACGAAGCCCTGACCTTCGTCACCGAGCCGGTTCTCCTCCGGCACGAACGCGTCGGAGAAGAAGATCTCGCGGCACACGATGGCGCGCTGGCCCATCTTGCGCATCGGCTCGCCGAAGGTGACGCCGGGGGTGTCCTTGCGCAGCAGGAAGGCGCTCACGCCGCGCGAGCGCATCGTGGGTTCGGTCTTGGCGAACACGACGTACTGCTCGGCCTCGCCCGCGTTCGAGATCCACGCCTTCTGGCCGTTGAGCAGGTAGCCGCCCGCGGTGCGGACCGCCGCCGTGGTGATGGACGCGGCGTCGGAACCCGAGCCGGGTTCGGTGGTGGCCAGGGAGGTCATCGGGGTGTCGGGGCCGGTGAGCGGCGTCAGCCAGGCGCGCTTCTGCTCCTCGGTGCCCAGCGCGAGCACGGGGTCGGCGAAGAACCCGTTCGAGCAGAGCAGGTTGCCGATGCCCAGGTCGCCCACGCAGAGCTCCTCCTGGACGAGGCACTGGGTGAACACGTCCGTGCAGCCGCCGCCCCCGTACTCCTCGGGAAGCATGAATCCGGTGATGCCGACCTCGGCCGCCCTGCGCCACAGGTCCCAGGGCGTCTCCACGTCCGCCTCGTCGACGGCCCGCGCGCGCGGGCGGATCTCGTCGGCCGCGAACGACCGCGCGAGGTCCACGACGGCGTGCTGCTCGGGGGTGAGCGGGACCAGTTCGGTGGGGAGTTCCGACACGGTTCCTCCAAGGAGATTTACTGAATCGTCGGTCAGTATCCGAAGCCTTCGAGAACCCTGTCAATGGAGCGGTTACTGAATGATGGATCAGTTCGGGCCGCGGGTGCGTGACCGGGGTCGCGGCGCGCTGTCGGTGGCGGCGCACATAATGGAATCCCTGATCGATCAACGGGAGGCGCCGTGTCACGTTCCCTGAGTTCCGGACTGCGATCGCTGCAGCCCGCCGCCTTCGGCGCCGAGCCGACGGGGGCCCGCCTGGCGCGGATCCGCTCGTCGCCGAACTTCGCGGACGGCTCCTTCCAGAACCCGGAGGGCGCCCGCACCCGGCCCGACGGCTCGATGGTCGAGTTCGCGAAGGTCTACTTCCGCAAGGAGGAGCGCGCCCGCCGCGCCCCCACCGGCACCGTCCCGGTGCACGCCACGACCCTCGCCGACCTGGCGAAGCCGCCGGTGAGCGGGCTGCGCGTCACCTGGATGGGGCACTCCAGCGTCCTCGCGGAGATCGACGGCGTCCGCGTGCTCTTCGACCCGGTGTGGGGGGACCGCTGCTCCCCGTTCGCCTTCGCGGGCCCCAAGCGGCTGCACCCGGTGCCGCTGCCGCTCGCCGCGCTCGGCCCGGTCGACGTGGTCGTGATCTCGCACGACCACTACGACCACCTGGACATGTCCACGATCAAGGCGCTGGCCGACACGGACACCGTCTTCGCGGTGCCGCTCGGCGTCGGCGCTCACCTGGAGCACTGGGGCGTCCCGGCGGACCGGCTGCGCGAGCTGGACTGGCACGAGTCGACGACGGTCTCCGGGGTGACCCTCACGGCCACGCCCGCCCGTCACTTCTGCGGCCGCGGCCTGCGCAACCAGCAGCACACCCTGTGGGCGTCCTGGGTCGCCGCCGGGTCCGAGCACCGCGTCTTCCACAGCGGTGACACCGGGTACTTCCAGGGTTTCAAGGACATCGGCGCCGAGTTCGGCCCGTTCGACGCGACGATGATCCAGATCGGTGCCTACTCCGACTTCTGGCCCGACATCCACATGACCCCCGAGCAGGGCGTGCGCGCCCATCTCGACCTCCAGGGCGGTCCCGTCTCCGGGCCGATGCTGCCGATCCACTGGGCCACGTTCAATCTGGCGCCGCACGCCTGGACGGAGCCGGGCGAGGGCACCGTCACCGCCGCCCGCAGGACCGCCGCGCGCATCGCCCTGCCGCGCCCGGGCGAGCCCTTCGAACCGGCCGCCGAGACCCTGCCCACGGAGCAGTGGTGGCGCCCGGTCGCCGCGCTTCCGCAGGGCGGGTGGCCGGCGGCCGGGCCGCTGGCGGACTCGGGGGAGCCGGAGGTCGCGGTCGCTCCGTAGGTCCGTACTTCCGGACTTCCGTACGGGGGCGGATGATCAGCGGCGCGACTCCCGTACGGGGGCGGATGATCAGCGGCGGGGCGGGGCGGAGTGCCGCGGGGCCGGGTCGAGCCGGGTCCGTGCCCGGCCTCAGTGGCCGCCCGTGGGTCCCGCCGCCCGTACCGCGCGCGGCGACGCGTCCCACCAGCGGCGTGCGGCCCGGGACAGGGCCGACTGCTCGGCGAAGCCGAGGAGCGCCGCGATCTGGCCGATGGGCAGGTCCGTGGTGGTGAGCAGGCGGCGGGCCGTGTGCCGGCGCACCTCGTCGACGACGGCGCCGAAGGACGTGCCCTCCGCCGCCAGCCGCCGCTGCAGGGTCCGCGGGTGCAGCGACAGCAGGGTCGCCACGGTGTGCGTGGCGACCGGTCGGGTGCCCAGCGACTCCTGGACGGCCGCCCGCACCTGGGGCGTGACGGTCGAGACCCGGCCCGGCGCCTGCTCGGCGAGGAACGCCAGGGCGAGGCGGCGCAGGTTCTCGTTGACGTCGCCCATCGCGTGGTGCAGCAGCCGCGTCGGGACCCGCAGCGCGGCCGCCCGGGTGAGCCGGCCGATGCGGACCGGCGCGCCGAAGAACTCCTCGTGGCGGCCGGGCGGCGCGGCCGGCCGGTAGGGCAGTTCGACGCCGCGCAGTCCGTACCCGCCGCCCACGAGGAAGCGGATCGCCCGGTGCACGAACCCCAGCCCGCAGTCGGTGCCCTGCACCGGCCCCGAGGAGGACGCGGGACCGTACAGGAGGGCGGCCGTGCCCGGCTCGCCGGCCGGGTCGGCACCCAGCGTCAGCGACAGGGAACGGCTGTGCACGAACAGATAGCGGGACGTGCACTCCAGCGCGTCCCCCAGCGTCGGCGAGTGCTGCACCGCCACCGCCAGCGAACCGAGCATCGCGATGTCCTGGCGGGCCGCCATCCGCAACCCCAGGTCGGGGCAGGCCAGTTCATGAGCGGCGATCTCCAGCGCCGTGGCCGTCGCCTGCTCGGAGATCAGCTCGTCGTCGGTGTCCAGGGCGCTCGCACCCAGACCGGCCGCCCGCACGAACCGCTCGGCGTCCCCGCCCAGTTCGGCGACCGTCGAGCGGAAACCGCGCAGCGCCGCGGACCGGATGTACACCCTGAACCCCCTCGCCTCTGTCGCGCTGGGCCAAATCTATGTCGCACTCGGGCAAGAAAGGGAGGGCCCGACACCGGACACTGAGTGCCATGGCCCTCACCTCGCTCCCCGCCGCCGGCACGTCCGCCCCCGCCGCGTCCGCCACCGAGCACCTGGACGTGCTGATCGTCGGAGCCGGCCTGTCCGGGATCGGCGCCGCGTACCGGCTGCAGGAGGCGCGCCCCGGCGCCACGTACACGATCCTGGAGGCGCGCGAGGACCTGGGCGGGACCTGGGACCTGTTCCGCTACCCCGGAGTGCGCTCGGACTCCGACATGTACACCCTGGGCTACCCCTTCCGCCCCTGGACCGGCGGGAAGACGCTGGCGGACGGCCCGTCGATCCTGGACTACGTCCGGGACACCGCCCGGGAGTTCGGCATCGACCGGCGCATCCGGTACTCCAGCAGGGTCGTGGCGGCCGACTTCGACAGCGCCGCGAGCCGCTGGACGGTGACCGTCGAGGACCCCCGCAGCCAGGAGCGGCGCACCCTGACGTGCGGCTTCCTGTACGCGTGCGCGGGCTACTACGACTACGAGCGGCCGCACGCCCCCGAGTTCACCGGAGCGGACACCTTCGAGGGCCGCGTCGTGCACCCGCAGTTCTGGCCCGACGATCTGGACCACACGGGCAAGCGCGTCGTCGTGATCGGCTCGGGCGCCACCGCCGTCACCCTCGTACCGTCGCTGCTCCAGGGCGAGGACGCCGCCGCGCACGTCACGATGCTGCAGCGCAGCCCCACCTGGATCAGCCCCGTGCCGCAGAAGGACGCGGCCGCCGAGAAGATCAGGGCCGTCCTTCCCGACCGGTGGGCCCACCGCGCCGTCCGCGCCAAGAACATCGCGGTCAGCACCGCCGTGTACCAGTACTGCCGCCGTCGCCCGCAGTCCGCCCGCAAGGTCCTGAACCGGCTGTCCACCAAGATCGTCGGTGACGCGGGACTCGTGGCCGAGCACTTCACCCCGACGTACGACCCGTGGGACCAGCGGCTGTGCGCCGTCCCCGACGGCGACCTCTTCAAGGCGGTCCGGGCCGGCACCGCACGGGTCGTCACCGACCACATCGACCGCTTCGTCCCCGAAGGCGTCCTGCTGCGCTCCGGCGAGGTCCTCGAAGCGGACGTCGTCGTCACCGCCACCGGCCTCCGGCTCCTGCCCTTCGGCGGTATCCGGCCCCGCGTGGACGGCCGCGAGGTCGACCTCTCCGAGCGGTACATCTGGCAGGGCGCGATGATCAGCGGCGTACCGAACTTCGCCGTCTGCGTGGGGTACACCAACGCGTCCTGGACCCTGCGCGCCGACCTGACCCACCGCCTGGTCTGCAAGGTGCTCACCTGGATGGACCGCGAGCGGCACACCGCCGTCGCCCCGCAGCCGGACCGCGAGCTGACCCCGCGCCCGCTGCTCGACCTGGCGTCCGGCTACGTCCGCCGCGCCGCGGACAGCTTCCCCCGGCAGGGCGACCGCAGCCCCTGGCTGATGCGCCAGAACTACGCCCTGGACGCGCTCACCACGCTCCGCACCGACCTGGCCCGCAGCCTGCGCCCCCTCGCGCCCGCCACCGAAGCGTCGGACTGGCAGCCCGACGTCCTCGGCGACGGCTACGAGCGGCGCACCCTCGAACTCGGCCCCGACCCCGAGGGGGAGGGACAGGTCGCGGCGGTCGTCGTGCGCCGTGCCGTCCGGCCCGAGGAGCGGACCGACGGAGCCGTCCTGTACGTGCACGGCTTCTCCGACTACTTCTTCCAGACCGAACTCGCCGACTTCTTCGCCGCGCGCGGACTCGCCTTCTACGGCCTCGACCTGCGCAAATGCGGCCGCGCCCGCCGCCCGGGACAGACCGCCCACTACGCGTCGGACCTCGCCCGCTACGACGCCGACCTCGACCGTGCCCTCGACGTCGTCGCCGAGGACCACCCCGGACGGCCGGTCCTCGTCGTCGCCCACTCCACCGGCGGCCTCATCACCCCGCTCTACCTGGACCGGCGGCGCCGCGCCGGACGCCCCGCACCGGTGAGCGGCCTCGTCCTCAACAGCCCCTGGCTCGACCTGCAGGGCAAGCCCGTGATGCGCGGCCCCGTCACCTGGGCCCTGCGCGCCCTCGCGCGCCTGCGCCCCTTCCGCGCCCTCGACCTGCCCAGCAGCGTCTACGGCGACACCCTGCACACCAGCGGCACCGGCGAATGGGACTTCGACCTCGAACTCAAGCCCCTGCACGGCTTCCCCGTGACGGTCGGCTGGCTCAACGCCGTGCGACGCGGCCACGCCGCCCTGCACCGCGGCCTCGACGTGGGCGTCCCCACCCTGGTGCTGCGCTCGGACAAGACGCACTACTCGGCCGCGTACAGCGAGGCCAGCGACCGCGCCGACACCGTTCTCGACGTCCGGCAGATCGCCCAGTGGGCCGGCAGTCTCGGCGGCGACACCACCGACACCCCGATCCCCGACGCCCGCCACGACGTCTTCCTCTCACTGCCCGCCGTTCGCGAGCACGCCTACGACCGCCTGGACGCGTGGTTGCGCCGTCACCGTCTGACCGGCGGCAGCTGACCGGCCCGGCCCGGCGGCGACCGGCTCAGCCGGTCGCCGCCGCGACACAGAACTCGTTCCCCTCCGGATCGGCCATCAGGATGTGGTGGCCGTCGAACTCGTCCAGGATCGTGCCGCCCGCTCGCACCAGCCGGTCCGCCTCCGACTCGATGCGGGCCCAGCGCTCCTGCGGCGCACCGTGCCCCGGCACCCGCACGTCGATGTGCAGCCGGTTCTTCGCCGTCTTCGGCTCCGGCACCTTCAGGATGCTCAGCCGCGGCCCCACCCCCGCCGGATCGCACAGCCACGCCCCGTCGTCCGCGGCGTCGCCCGCCTTGTCGCCGTCGCCCGGCAGCGGGCCGAACGACGCGAGCCACTCCTCGCGCGTCGCGAACGGCGCGGGCGGGGGCGCGTCCACGTAACCGAGCGCCGTCTTCCAGAAGTCGGCGAGCAGCGGCGCGTCCGCGCAGTCGAGCGTGAGGTCGAATCTCGTTGCCATGGGAGCAGACCGTACGGGAGGGCACTGACACTCCGGCCTGGGCGAACGGGTGTCCGACCGGACAATCGGACTGCCGTGCGAGGACTCATACCAGAGCGGGACGTCGGCCGCCGGAGTTTGGCAACTGCCCACCGCACATGAGGCGTTGACGACTACCGTGAGTGCCCGCCGCGCGACGCCGGGTCGCCCTGGCTGACGTCGCGACCGCTGCCACAGACCCCCCACAGAACCAAGGACGAGGACGCCGTATGTCTCAGCTTCGCCAGCCGGCCGCCCGCGCAGACCGCCGCGAAGGCGGTCGGCACGGCAGGCCGGCCGGGCGGGCCGCCGCACCGCATCCGTCCGAGACCCACATACGGCCCCACCTGCTGCGCATCGCCGTCCTGCCACCCCTCGCGGTGGCCCTCAGCGCGAGCGCGGCCGTCCTGTTCGCCGTACGGTCCACGGGCGTCCGGCCGAGCGCCACCCTCTGGGCCGTCCTCGCCGCCGCCTGCCTCGTCACCGTGGCCGGCATCGTGATCGCCGCCGTCGCCGCCGACCGGGCCGCCACCGCCGTCCGTGACCGGGTCGTCGGGCTGCGCCGCACCAGCGCCCGCGGCCAGGCCGAACTGCGCGGACTCGTCGAGCGGTTGCGCAAGGGTGAGGCCCCGCCGCCGCGCCGCGCCCCGGCGGCACCCGCCCCCGGCGCCGACGACTTCGACCGCCTCGCCGCCGACCTCGCCCGCGCCCAGGACGTCGCCGTCACCACCGTCGTCCAGGCCACCCAGCTCTCCAGCCAGGCGGGCAGCCAGCAGAAGGTCGAGGTCTTCGTGAACCTCGCGCGGCGCCTGCAGTCCCTGGTGCACCGTGAGATCTCCATCCTCGACGACCTCGAGAACGACGTGGAGGACCCCGACCTGCTCAAGGGGCTCTTCCACGTCGACCACCTGGCGACGCGCATCCGCCGGCACGCGGAGAACCTCGCCGTCCTGGGCGGCGCCGTGTCGCGCCGCCAGTGGAGCCACCCCGTCTCCATGACCGAGGTGATGCGGTCCGCGATCGCCGAGGTCGAGCAGTACTCCCGCGTCAAACTCGTCCCGCCGATCGACGGCACCCTGCGCGGCCACGCCGTCGCCGACTGCATCCACCTCCTCGCCGAACTCGTCGAGAACGCCACGGTGTTCTCCGCCCCCCACACCCAGGTCCTGCTCCGCGCCAACCTGGTGACCTCCGGGCTCGCCGTCGAGGTCGAGGACCGCGGCCTCGGCATGCCCGTCACCGAGCAGAACAAGATGAACGCCCTGCTCGCCGACCCCGACCAGGTCAACGTGGCGAGCCTCCTCCAGGACGGCCGCATCGGTCTGTTCGTGGTGTCGCAGCTCGCCCGGCGGCACGGCATCACCGTACGGCTGCAGACCAACATCTACGGGGGAGTCCAGGCCGTCCTCGTCCTGCCGCAGGGACTGCTCGGCACGGACCGCGACGAGGGCGCCGAGCGCACCCCCCACGTGCGCAGGGCCGCCGCCGCGGCGACCGCCGACAGCGTGCTCGGACCGCAGGCCGCCGCGGCGAACGGACACAGCGCCGTCGTCCGCCCCGCCGACACCGCTCAACGGCGCGGTGCGCGGCACCATGGGCCGCCCCCAACTGCCCCGGCGCAGAGCGCAGGAACACCTCGCACCGCAACTGCGCGGCGGCCCCACCCAGCGCCAGGACGACGAGCCGCCGGTGGGCCACGACCCCGGCCTGATGGCTGCCTTCCAGCGCGGCATCACGCTCGCCGAGGCGGCCGACCCGCGCGAACCCCCCACCCGGCCCCGGGACACGGGCGGGAGCGCCGAGTGACCCCCGAGGGCACGGGCACGGCTCCGCCGTGCGAGGAGATACCCGGCGGGCCGCGCCCCGCCTCCGTCCTTCCCCCCGACCAGCACCACACCGAGCAGTCCACCAAGGAGTCGATCCCCCATGGCGAGCGATGTGCCGACGGGTCATGTGTCCGATCTCGACTGGCTGATGAGCGGCCTCGTCCAGCGCGTTCCCCACACCAACAGCGCCGTGCTCCTCTCCTCCGACGGCCTCGTCAAGTCCGTGCACGGACTCGACGCCGACAGCGCCGACCACATGGCGGCCCTCGCCTCGGGCCTCTACTCGCTCGGCCGCAGCGCCGGGGTCCGGTTCGGTGACGGCGGTGACGTCCGGCAGGTGGTGGTGGAGCTCGACTCCACCCTGCTGTTCGTGTCGACCGCGGGCTCCGGGACCTGCCTGGCGGTGCTGGCCGGGCGGGAGGCCGACGCCGCGGTCCTCGGCTACGAGATGGCCATGCTCGTCAAGAGCGTCCGGCCGTACCTGGTGACCGCGCCCCGGCAGCCCTCGGCCGAACCCACGGCGATGAGGAATTGAGGGTGGCGGCCCCGCAGGACGGGCCGTGGCTCGACGGCGCCGCAGGCCGGCTCGTGCGCCCGTACACGATCAGCAACGGACGCACCCGGCCGAGCACGTCGATGGACCTGCTGTCCCTGGTCATGGCCACCGGGGCGACCCCCCTCGGCTATCTGGGACCCGAGCACGGCCAGGCGCTCGAACTCTGTGCGCAGCCCACGTCGGTCGCGGAGATCGCCGGCCACCTCAAGCTCCCCGCGGCCGTCACCAAGGTCCTGCTGTCCGACCTCGTCGACTGCGGGGCGATCACCACCAAGCCCCCCACGTTCCACGACAACCCCACTGACCGGTCCCTACTGGAGGCAGTGCTCGATGGACTACGACGACAGCTCTGATCCCTTCCCCACCGCACTGAAGATCTTGGTCGCGGGTGGGTTCGGGGTCGGCAAGACGACCTTCGTCGGGGCGGTCAGCGAGATCGCTCCGCTCAGCACGGAAGAGCTGCTCACCACGGTCAGCGCTGACACGGACGACCTCGACGGCATCGAGAACAAGGTCGAGACGACCGTCGCGATGGACTTCGGGCGGATCACCCTCGACCCCGCGCACGTGCTCTACCTGTTCGGCACCCCGGGACAGGAGCGCTTCTGGTTCATGTGGGACGAACTCTCCGAGGGCGCCCTCGGAGCGGTGATCCTCGCCGACACCCGTCGCCTGGAGGACTGCTTCGCCGCCGTCGACTTCTTCGAGGAGCGCGGCATGGGCTTCATCGTGGCGGTCAACGAGTTCGACGGCGCGTACCGCTACGAACCCGAGGAGGTGCGCGCCGCCATCGACCTCGACCCCGAGGTGCCCGTGGTGCGCTGCGACGCGCGCATCTCCAGCTCCGGCATCCAGACGCTGCTCACCCTGGTCCGGCACCTGCTGGCGCACTCCGCGCCGGCGGCCACCGGCTTCGGAGCCCACACATGACGTACGACGCGGCCGGGCGTCTGCTGCTCACCCCGGTCGACAAGGAGGGCCCCGACCGGGCGCGGCGGCTGCGCCGGCTCGACCTCGGACAGCGTCCCGAACCGGTCTTCGACCTGTTCGCCGACCGGCTCGCGGACGTCACCGGAGCTCCGTACGCCATGGTCAACTTCATCGACGACAACCGGCAGTTCTTCGCCGGACTGCACACCCCGGACGGCGACCACCGCGGTGGTGAACTGAGCGCGGTGGCCGCCGAGTCCGCCGGCGGCTCGGCGAGCCGCTACATGGCACGCGACCACGGGTACTGCCCCCACGTGGTCGTGCGGCGCAAGGCGCTCGTCCTCGAAGACGTCTGCGACTACCCGCGCTTCGCGGGCAACCCCGTGGTCGACGAGATCGGCATCCGCTCCTACCTGGGCGCACCCCTGATCGACGACCGTACGGGGCTCGCGCTCGGCACCGTGTGCGTCGTGGCCACCGAACCCCGCCCGTGGGGGCGTGCCGGGCTCGCGGTCATCAAGGCGATGGCCGCGGAGCTGATGGACACGGTCCGGGGGCGGAGCGACCTGCTGGGGTGAGGCCGCGGCCGGGCTACACGGTGACGGTCTCCCCGTCGGGGAACGTGATCCGCACCTGCCCGTCGTCGTCCACCGCGCAGGCGATCGACTCGCGGAGCGCCTCGGGATGCACCACGTCGCGGGTCAGCGCCACGAGCGCGACGTGGACGCTCGCGCCGCCGGGATGGTGCCGCGCACGCAGGTACGGGGTCGCGGAGTGCGGCCCGTGGGCGTTGGCCTCGACCTCGCGGGCGACACCCGTGTCCGCGTCCCAGCCGTACAGGGCGACCACCGCGCTCGTCAGCCCCGACTCCGTGCGGGTCAGCGCCCACCCGGGCCCCTGCGCGGCGTGCGGTCGGGTGCTGTCGGCGACGGCGTGACCGCCCTCGCGCACCGTGACGCCCGCCGGCGCCTGCACCCGGTGCACGCGCAGCTCCCAGGGGCCGTGCAGCACGCTCGTCGACTCGATCGGAAAGTCTTCGTCGCTGTCCGGGAGCCGGGCGTCGTGGCGGGACGAGGCGCGTTGTCCCTCGCATGTGAGCGGATGGATGCGGCGGCGGCGCGACGGGGTGCCGTCGGCGGCGAGCAGGGCGATGTGGTTGTCGACGGTCCTGGCCCAGGCGTGCGGCGCGGACTCCGGTGCGGTCGCCGTGGAGTAGGCGAGCTTGGCGTAGTGCGGATCGTCGGTGGCCGGGCCCTCCAGGGCGTTGTGGTCGCTGCCGTGGTTGATCAGGCGGACGATGCCGTCGTGCGGGGTGCCGTGCAGCAGCCAGCCGGGTGCGGGCAGCGCCGTGTACTGGCCCGCCTGGTCCGACTCCTCGACCGGCAGGGGGAGTTCACGAGCGGTCCACACCGGGTGGTCGGCGGGCAGCAGCAGCCCGAGGAAGCCCTTGCTCGCCCAGTACGGTGAGGCGGGCCCCGAGTACGGCTGGGTCGCGGGCAGGAACGTGTCGTACCAGCCCAGCGGCAGCAGCCCCCGCTCGTCCGGCACGCCCCGCTCCACGAAGTGCCGGGCCGCGCCGGACGCCAGCCGCCGGGTCAGTCCGGGGTCGAGCGGCGTGCAGTCGGCCAGCGCGCCCATCCACACCGGCGCGGTCGCGGCGAACCGGTAGGTGAGCGACCGGCCCTGGTGCACGGGCGCGCCGTCGCCGCCGAAGAACCTCGGGTAGGTGTCCAGGAACCGGCCCAGCCGCTCGCGGTAGACCTTCGCGCGCCCGCCGTCGCCGTCCGGACCGGTCATGCGGGCCCACAGCAGCGGGTACAGGTGCAGGGCCCAGCCGATGTAGTAGTCGAAGTTGCGGCCGTCGCCGTCGGTGTACCAGCCGTCGCCGACGTACCAGTCGTCGATCCGGTCGAGGCCGCCGTCGATGTCGCTCTGGCTGTACGGCGCGCCGACCGAGGCCAGGAACTGCTCGGAGACGACCTGGAAGAGACGCCAGTTGTTGTCCCAGGTCCGGCCGCCGACGAAGCCGGAGAACCAGTCGACGACCCGCTCCTGGACCCGGGCGTCCAGCCGGTCCCAGATCCAGGGGCGGGTCTCGTGCAGACCGATCGCGACGGAGGCCGCCTCCACCATCTGCTGGGAGCAGTCGGTGAGTTCGGGCCAGGCCTCGCCGCTGTCACGGTCCGTGCCCGTTGTCAGACCCTGCGTATACCTTTCGATCAGGTGGGAGATCACGGACGAGCCCGGCTCGTCCCGGCCGCCCGCACCCGCGATTCGGAAGGAGGCCAGCAGAAATGTCCGAGCGAACCCTTCGAGCCCGTCCGAGACGACCCCGGACCAGCTGGCCCGCCCCGGCAGCCGGTACTGGGCGAATCCCGGTGTCGCGTACGGCAGCAGCGCGTCCAGCTGCCGGTCGGCCAGGGCCTCCCAGTGCGCCCGGGTCCATCCCGTCAGCGGGGAGCGGACACGGTCGGTGGGCGGCTGGGGGAAGTACGGGGCGGGCATGGTGGTTCGCTGGCTCCTCGGTCGGGGCGGGATCAGATCAGGTCGGCGGTGTGGGTGTGGCCGCGCGAGCCGCCCACGTGGACGGTGAGCACGGGGCGTCGGCCCGGGGTGACCGTGACCGTGTCGTCGGCCCTGACCACCCGCCGTACGGGGAAGGGCAGTTCGACGGTGAGGGTGGTGGCGGTACGGCCGGGGTCCGCGACGGCGACGGAGACGCCGTCGTCGCGGCGGCGCACCAGCACGGTGCCCGGGCCGTCGCAGCCCAGGCCCTCGACCGTGCCGGCCGCCCAGAAGTGCGCGGCGAGCAGCCCGAGCCGGGGCGAGGCGACGGCCTGGACGCCGGCGTCGTTGCCGAGCACCCGCACCGGCCGGGACCGGGACCAGGCGGCGGTGGCCGCGGCCGTCGCCCCCGGCAGGAGCACGTAGGCGTAGGAGGCGGCCGCGGGGGAGGTGCCGTGGTCGAACCAGAGGGTGGCGTAGCGGCGGGTGACCGGTGCCGTGCTGCCGCCCGTGTCCGCGCCGGTGTTGAGGTCGCGCCAGGTGCCCGTGCGTTCCTCGCGCAGCGCGCACAGGGGACCGCCGGACGGGAAGACGTATCCGCCGCTGCCCTCCAGGTGGGCCCAGCGCGCGTCGGTGAGCCGCGCCGACCAGCCCTGGTCGCCGGGCTGCCGGTGTCCGTCGACGGTGAGCCGCTGCGTTCCGCCGGCGTGCAGGTTGCGGTTCTCCACGACCGTCTCGATCGTGCGGCCGTCGCTCGCCGTGATGCCGCTGCCCAGGGCGACGACCGCGTTGTCCACGAAGAACCACGCCTTCTTGGCGCGCAGGGTCGACCCGTCGGCGATCAGTTCCATCGCGGCGGCGCCGTACCGGCCGTCGAGGACGGCGCCGCCCGCGACCGCGTTCGTCGGCCGGAAGGTGCCGGTCCCGCCGCCCGTGCCGAGGTCCGTGCGGGGGCGGGTGTCCACGGTCGTGCCCGGCAGCCGGTGGGGATCGACGGTCGGCCAGAAGCCGTCGCCGAACGCGTCGAGGTCGTCGCCGTCGTACAGGTAGGTCATGCCGTCGCCGGTGTACCAGCCGTGCAGGTTCTCGCCGTTGCCCGCCTCGTAGGCGGCGATCCGCTTCGACGACAGCGACAGGGCGCACGCCCAGCCGGGCCGCCGGTGCACCACCCGGTCCATGTCGGCGAAGACGAAGTGACCGGTGAGCCGCTCGGCGGGACTCACCGCCGGGTCGTCGAGCAGCGCCTTGGCGCGGGCCAGGGCGGGGATGCCGACCAGCGAGGCGTACGGCGTCTCGGTGTTCCGCAGGATCCAGCCCTTCGCCGCCGCCCGCCAGCGGTCCGCGTACGACTGCGGTGCGCCGTCGGCGAGTTGGAGGACGTAGGAGACGGCGACGGCGCCGTCGGTGTGGTCGCGGGCCCGCTCCCGGGATATCGCGCGTCCGCGCACCGCGTCCATCATCAGTCCGTCGAAGAGAACCGGTGCGAAGGTCCGGTCCACCGCGTCGTGCAGGACGCCGACAGCCGGATCGGTCACGGCCCACGCGGACCCGGCGAGCAGCGCGATCAGCTGCCCCGCGCCACCGAGCAGCACACTGCCGTACGTGCCGGTGTACGCGACGACGTCGTGCTGGACGAAGGAGCCGTCGGGGTAGAAGCCGTCGCCCGAAGTGACGTACCGGAAGAGGCTGTTCCTGCTGCTGTCGCGGACGTCCGACAGTCCGTCGCGGGCCAGCGCGAGCGCCGCCGGATCGCGGCCGAGCAGCCCGCGCAGGGCGACGATGACGGCCTTGTCGGCCCGGTTGGCGCCGGTCTCGGCGAGGGAGGGGGAGTTGGTCCGCCGGTCGGGGTTCGGCACGAACCGGGCGACGGTCTTCACATAGGCGTCCAGGTCGGCCGCCGGCAACCGGTCGCGCAGCAGCACGCACGTGTCCATGAGGGCGCGCGGCGAGCCGATCTCCCAGAACCACCAGTTGCCCGACTCGGACCGGGCCGGGGCGTAGCCGACGGCGTTCAGGAAGCGGAGCGCGTCGAGCAGTCCGGCGAGCACCTCGGCGTCGCCGGTGAGGGAGGTGCCGGGCGTGGCCCAGGCCGTGGCGATGGTCCGCAGCCGCTGATAGCTCTGGCCGAACATGCCGGGGTCGGAGGCCGGCGAGAGGTCGGCCCACAGCGCCGTGCGGCCCGCCGACGCGTCGAGCCGGCCCCACCAGTCGGCGGCCTGCGCGTCGAGGGCGTCGAGCGCGCCCGCGAAGTCGGGGTCGGCCGGGTCGAAGGCGCCGCCGGTGAGCTGCTGTTCGGCGCGCGCCAGCAGCGCCTCGTACGGATCGTCGGCCGCGGCGGAGGTCGTCGCAGCGGCGGCGCCCGGTGCGAGCGGAAGGGCGAGCGGGACGGTCAGCGCGGTGGCGGCGGCCCCGGCGAGCGTCAGGGTCCTGCGTCTGCTCAGGTCCATGATCGGTGGTCTCCCTCCGGGTCAGTCGGCGAGCGTGGCCGGGTCGACGGACGGCTGCGGCAGGTTCAGGGCGGCCAGCTCGGCGCGGCCCTGCGCGTCGATGGGGAAGGCCCACGTGGTGAGGAAGAACTCCGTCAGGTCGCGTCCTGCCGTGCGGCTCGCGTAGGTGGCCAGGGCCCGGTAGCGCTTCGCGGTCTCCGTGTAGTCGGACTGCGGGTTCTCCTCGCGCACCAGCTTGTGCAGCCGGGGCCAGAAGTCGTCGCCGAACGCGAGCTCCAGCTGCCGCAGCGGGACGAGCTTCTCGTACGCCGAGAAGGACTTCTCGTAGGCGAGACCGGCCGTGCCGAACTTGGCGCGGGCCGACTGGAAGTAGGTCAGGCCCGTCTTCGGGTCGACGGTCAGCAGGTTCGACGGCTGGCCGAGGGCGCGCTGCACGGCCAGCGAGTAGATGTTCACCGTGACCTCGGTCAGACCGCCCGGCTTGTAGGCCATCTGCTGATGGAGGTGGCCGAGTTCGTGGTAGAGCCCCCAGCCTCGGGTGGTGAGGCCCTGCACCGTGGTGGCGCGGTCCAGATAGGCGCGCGGGAAGCCGTTGTAGCCGTGTGTGGCGTAGGCGCCGACGCCGGACGGCACCACCGACACCTCGGTGAAGTGGTAGCCGCCCGCCTTCGGCCGGTGCACAGGACGGGACGAGTCGAGGCCGCTGATGTCCGACTCCGCGTCGATGATCCGCTCCAGCAACCGGAGCAGTGCCGCGTGGTCCTCGTCCCGGTACAGCAGTGCGCCGTCGCGGGTGAGGGTCACGATGGAGCGCGGGCCGTGCAGCTCGACGACCGGGACATCGGTGTAGGTGTCCAACTGCCGCTGGTAGTCGGCCTCTTCGGTGCAGCCGAGAGTGAAGACGGGCATCGGCACGGAGCCGCCCTTGAGCTTCACCCCGGCCCGCTCGCCCGCTCCTTCGAGGGAGAAGTACACGGGGCCGCCGTGCGGGTCGGTCACCGTGTTGGCGCCCGGCTTCAGGGGGTAGCTGCGCGGCTCGGTGACCGTGCCGTAGTAGTCCCACCGGCCGATCCACAGGGTGGGCAGCACGTCGTCGTACGGCAGGACGTCGAGGCGGAGGGGGGTGTCCGCCGCCACGTGGTGGCCCGTCGGCTGGAACTCGGAGCCGCGCAGTGCCTGTCCGAGCCGCAGGCGCTCGGACTCGCCGGAGGGGCGGGCCGTCAGCTGCACGGTCGCGGAGGCCCGGGCATCGGCGCTCCGGGTGTCGGCGGCGCGGGCCGCGGGGGCGCCGAGGGCGACGACGGCGCCGGCTCCCGCGAGCCCGGCGAGCAGCGAACGACGGCCGGGGCCGGGGGAGTTGGTGGTACCGGGGCGAGGCGTGTGAGCAGGGCGCATCCAGGACTCCCAGGGGACGAAGAACGTCGGAGTGAGGGGCGGGGTGAGCGTGAGGCTGCGCGCCAGCATGTAAGCGTTTGCTATCCGCCCGCAAGAGGGTTCGGCGAGTTTCTGTCCGTTACTACGCGGAGAGGCCTCGAAACGAGCAGAATCGAGCACGCGGGGCCTTGGGGCGACGGCTCAGGACCGGTCCTGGAGCCCCCGCCCGCCGCGCGGCGGCGCCACCGAGTCGCGGACGACGATGTGCGTGCCGAGCCGCAGCGTGCCCGTCGTCGGGGCGCGCCAGTCGTCCTCGTCGCCGCCGTTGAGCGCCACCCGCACCGCCTGCCGGCCCATCTCCTCCAGCGGGATGCGGACGGTCGTCAGGCGCGGCCGCAGCTCCTGGGCCACCGGGATGTCGTCGTAGCCGACCAGCGACATGTCCTGCGGGACGCGCACGCCCGCCTCCTCCAGCGCCTGCGCCGCGCCCGCCGCCACGATGTCGTTGGCCGCGAAGACGGCGGTGAACTCCGGCCCGTCCCGCAGCAGTTCGGCCATCCGCCGGTAGCCGAAGGCCCGGCCGAACGCGCCGGGCTGCTCCAGCGCGGGGTCCCGCTCGATGCCCCGCAGCTCCAGGGCCCGCCGGTGCCCGGCCAGCCGGTCCCGGGCCGTCGACAGCGCGGGCGGCCCGCCCAGGTACAGGATCCGCCGGTGGCCCTGGGTGATCAGGTGGTCGGTGATCGCGAAGGCGCCGCCCTCGTTGTCGTACTCGACGCCGACCGTGGGCACGCCGTCGCCGAGCGAGGGGCGCCCGCACAGCACCAGCTTGGAGCCGCCCGCGGCCAACTCGTGGGCACGGCGGGCCAGTTCGGCCTTGTAGGCACGGTCCTCGACGCTGCCGCCGACGAGCACCACGGCGTCCGCGCGCCGCTCGTGCATCAGCTCGATGAAGGCCAGCTCGCGCTGCGGATCGCCCTGGGTGCAGCAGACCAGGCAGAGCCGGTCGCCGTCGGTCGCCTCGCGCTCGACGCCGCGCGCGATGTACGCGTAGAACGGGTCGATCAGCTCGCTGACGATGATGCCGACGGTGCGGCCGGAGACGCCGGCGAGGGCGCGGGCGTGGGCGTTGACCACGTACCCGAGGGCGCGCATCGCCTCCTCGACGCGTTCGCGCGTGGCGGCGGCGACCGGATAGTTGCGGTTCATCACGCGGGACACGGTCGCCGTGGAGACCCCGGCGTGCCGGGCCACGTCCACGACGGTCGCGCGGCGCTGTCCGCCGCCCGGCGCGTTCGTGCCGGGTCCCGTGGAACTCTGCCGGGACATCCGGTCCACCCCCTGATCGTCGTCCTGATGGTCGTGTCGTGCGGCCGGTGGTCGTCCGCCGTGCCCAGAGCCTATGGCGTGCGGCGCGGGCCCGGTCACGCGATCCGCTCCAGGTCCGCCAGGAGCACCGGATGGTTGAGCGGCACCCCGCGCGCGTACCGGGCCAGCTCGTCGACGGCGAGGGCGCCGAGCCGGCCCACCTCGTTGCCCTGGGCGCCCGCCATGTGCGGCGTGATGAACACGTTGGGCAGGTCCCACAGCGGGTGTCCGGCGGGCAGCGGCTCCGGGTCGGTCACGTCGAGCACGGCGTCGAGCCGCCCGCTGACCAGGTGCTCCGTGAGCGCGGCGGTGTCGACGAGCGGGCCGCGCGCGGTGTTCACCAGGAGCGCGCCCGGCCGCATCAGACCGAGGCGCCGCGCGTCCAGCTGGTGCCGGGTCTCGGCGGTGTCGGGCGCGTGCAGGGTCACCACGTCGCTGGTGGCGACCAGGGTGTCGAGGTCGGTGCGGACGACGCCGAGCAGCTCCGCCTCGGCGTCGCCGACGTACGGGTCGTAGAGCAGCACCTCGGCGTCGATCGAGCGCAGCAGCTGGATCACGCGGCGGCCGGTCCGGGAGGCGCCGACGACGCCGACGGTGAGGCCGCGGGTGCCGAGCCAGTGCTGCCGGTCCAGGTCGGCGTCGGTGCGGTGGGTGCGCCGGGTGCGGAAGAGATGGGCGAGCGGGAAGGCCCGCTTGGCGCCCAGGATGATCGCGGCGAGGGTGAACTCGGCGACCGGGACGGCGTTGGCCGCCGCGGCCGACGAGACGGTGATGCCGCGCTCGTACGCTGCCCTGCTCAGGAACGTCTTCACGGTGCCGGCGGCGTGGATCACGGCGCGCAGCCGCGGCGCCCGGTCGAGGACCGCGGTGTCCAGGGGCGGGCACCCCCACCCGGTGAGCAGCACCTCGGCCTCGGCGAGTGCGGCGCGCGCCGCGGGGCTGCCGAACTCCCGCACCACGCCGGGCGGCCGGATGTCCGCGGTCTCCTCCAGGCGGGCCCGTACCGCCGGCGGGAAGACGTCGTCGACGACCGCGGAGTCCATCGCGAGAACCGTACGGGGCCGCCGCGGGGGCGGTGTGGCGTCGGCGGCCATGGCCTCGACCGGCGCCTCGTCAGTGGTACGCACCCTGCCTCCGGACAGTAAACGTGTTCTATGGCGTTACCGAAAACTAGGGAGCCCGATGCGTGACCGTCAAGGTCACGCAGCTCATCGAGGGGGAGAGTTGCCGGGAATCGCCATGAATAGCCCATTGAATGCTCCCACTTGAGAGCGGTAGTTAACGCAGGTGTTGCCCCGATCTATTGACGACGGGGTTAAACGCTTACTAACTTGCCGCCGCAGCAGCGCAGTTATTGCGTCACCCGGCCGAACAGGACCGCTCCATGACTGCTCCCGCTCCACCCCTCGCCATCCGCAAGACCCTCCGGCAGCGCCTCCAACGCGACAAGGTGATGCTGCTGCTCTGCCTGCCCGGCTTCCTGTACTTCGTGGTCTTCCACTACGTACCGCTGCTCGGCTACATGGTCGCCTTCCAGGACTACCAGCCCTACCTGGGCTATCTGCACAGCGCCTGGAACGGCTTCACCAACTTCAGCAACGCCTTCGCCGACCCCGACTTCTGGTCGGCGACCGGCAACACGCTCACCATCGCCCTCGTCCAGCTGGTGCTGTTCTTCCCGGTCCCGATCGGGCTCGCGCTGCTGCTCAACAGCATCGTCAGCGACAAGGTGCGCCGCTTCGTGCAGAGCGTCGTCTATCTCCCGCACTTCATCGGCTGGGTCATCATCGTCTCGATCTTCCAGCAGATCCTGGGCGGCGCCGGCGTCGTCCCCGACCTGCTGGAATCGCTCGGCCTGCCGCGCTACGACATGATGACCGACCCCGACGCGTTCCCGCTGCTGCTCGCGCTGCAGGTGATGTGGAAGGACGCCGGCTGGGGCACCATCATCGTCCTGGCCGCGCTGCTCTCCATCGACCGCGGCCTGTACGAGGCGGCGGCCATGGACGGCGCGGCCCGCTGGCGCCGCTTCTGGCACGTCACCCTGCCCGGCCTGTCACCGGTCCTGGTGCTGCTGCTCATCCTGAACCTCGGCAACATCCTCACCGTCGGCTTCGAGCAGATCCTGCTCCAGCGCGACGCGGTCGGCCCCGGCAGCGGCGAGGTCCTGGACACCTACGTCTACTTCCACGGCATCCGGGACAACCAGTGGGGCACCGCGGCCGCCGTCGGCCTGGTCAAGGCCGTCATCGGCACCGTCCTCGTCATCGGCGCCAACAAGTTCGCCCACCGGCTCGGTCATGAAGGGGTGTACCGCGGTGCTGACCGTTGAGACGACCGCTGTGAAGACGCGCCGCCGCACACCCGCGGCCCCCGCGGCCGGGGAACTGCGCCCGTCCGGCGCCCGGCCCCCCTGGATGGAGAAGCCCACCCGCCTCGGCCTCTTCCTGAAGGGCCTCGCCCTCGTCCTGGTCGTCGGCCTGGTCGCGTACCCGCTGCTCGGCGTGATCGGCACGAGCTTCGCCTCGCAGAGCGACATCATCAGGTCCAACGGCCTCGTCCTGTGGCCCGACCACCCGAACCTCGACGCCTACCGCACCGCGTTCACCGGCGGCCGCGTCACCCGCGCCCTGTTCGTGAGCGTCGGCGTCACCGTCGCCGGCACCGTGTGCAGCCTTCTCGCCACCATCGGCATGGCGTACGGGCTGTCCCGGCGCGGTGTCGTCGGCGGCCGCTTCATCCTCATGACGGCGCTGTTCACGATGCTGTTCAACGCGGGCGTCATCCCCAACTTCCTGCTGGTGAAGGAGCTCGGGCTCTACAACACCTTCGCCGCGCTCGTCCTGCCCACCATGGTCAGCGCCTTCAACCTCGTCGTCATGCGGGCCTTCTTCATGAACCTGCCCGAGGAGCTGTACGACGCCGCGAAGGTGGACGGCGCGGGCGACTTCCGCACCCTGATCCAGGTGGTGCTGCCGCTGTCGAAGGCGGTCGTCGCCGTCGTCGGGCTCTTCTCCGCCGTCGCGTACTGGAACGCCTACTTCAACGCCCTGCTGTACCTCGGCGACAACGACAAGTGGCCGCTGCCGATGGTGCTGCGCACGTTCATCCTCCAGGGGCAGGCCCTCGACTCCGGTGCGGCCGGGGAGGCGGTCGCTCCGCAGCAGGCCGTGCAGATGGCGGTCCTGGTGATCGCGGTGGTCCCGATCCTGCTCGTCTACCCCTTCCTCCAGCGGTACTTCACCAAGGGCGTGCTCACCGGAGCCGTCAAGGGCTGATGCCGCCCCACCCCCCCAACTTCCTGTCTGTTCCACCGTGTTGAGGAGCTCTGCTATGTCCGGCACCACGTACATCAACCGCCGCACCCTGCTCCGCCGGGGTGCGGGCGTCGGCCTCGGCGTCGTCGCGGCACCCCTGCTCGCGTCGTGCGGCGACGGGGGCACCGCCGCGAAGGCCGAGGCGAAGAGCGCCAAGCTGCTGCCGACCACGACCGTGCGCAACATCGGCATCAAGGCCGATCTGCCCGGTACGGCGGCCGGTGTCCCCAGCGCGTTCCTGAAGTACCCGGCGAACCCCGTCCGCGCCACCAAGGGCACCCCGCTCAAGGGCGCCAAGAAGATCACCGCCGTCACCGAGACCTTCGCGCCGCTGCCGCCCGAGCGCGGCAAGAACGCGGCGTTGCGGGAGATCGAGAAGCTGCTCGGCACCCAGGTCGACTTCACGGCCGTGCCCGCCGACGACTACCCGGCGAAGTTCTCCACGATGGTCGCGGGCGACCAGCTGCCCGACGTCTTCATGTACCCGGAGACCGGCGGCGTCGACAACAAGGCGGGCTTCCTGCAGGCCACGTGCGTGGACCTCGGCCCGTACCTGTCCGGCGGCAAGGTCAAGGACTACCCGAACCTGGCGGCCATTCCGCAGTACGCCTGGCAGGGTGCCATCTTCGGCGGGAAGCTGTACGGGATTCCGCTGGCCCGCAACGGCAGCGCGGGGGCCGGCTTCTACCGGGCCGACCTCTTCGAGCGGGCGGGCGTGTCCAGCCTCGACCAGATCGACAGCACCGACCGCCTCGTCGAGCTCGCGAAGGAACTGACGAACCCGAAGAAGAAGCAGTACTTCTTCATCAGCGGAGCCACCACGCTCCTCGCCCAGTCGACGGGCGCACAGTCCTCCTGGAAGCACGACGCCGGGACCGGCAAGTGGACCTACCAGCTGGAGGACGACAAGTACCGTCACGCGGTCGAGATCGCGGCGAAGCTCTACAAGGCAGGCTGCTACTACCCGGGCACGGTCCAGATGTCCGGCGCCCAGAAGGCCCAGTACACCGACCTGTTCAAGAACGGCAAGGGCGCCTACGTCTACGACGGCATGCCCGCCTACCTGGCCCCCGCCACCGGATACGTCGACGCGATGGCCGCCATCGACAAGTCCTTCGACGTGCGCCCCATGGTGCCGGTCGGCACGGACGCGGTCGCCTGGACCAACAACACGGCGCTCTCCAACTGCTTCGTCAAGAAGGCGAGCGACGACCGGGTGAAGGAGATCCTGCGGCTCGCCGACTTCGCCGCGTCGCCCTTCGGATCGGTGGAGTACACCCTCATCAAGTACGGGGTCGAGGGCGTCGACCACGAGCGCGACAAGGACGGCACGCCCGTCCTCACCAAGCAGGGCACGCAGGACACCACCGTGCCGTGGTCGTTCCTGGGCTCCGCGACCCCGGCCTTCTTCAGCGCCACCAGCGCTGACGCGACGCGCTACGTGCACGAGGCGTACACCACGCTCATCCCCCTGCTGATCGACGAGCCCACGCTGACGTACTCCTCGCCGACCTGGGACTCCAAGGGGGCCGGCAGCCTCAACACCATCCACAGCGACGGAATCAAGGACATCGTCACCGGCCGCAAGCCGATGTCCTCCTACGACGCCCTGGTCAAGAAGTGGCGCAACGCCGGCGGCGACAAGTGCCGGTCCGAGTTCGAGCAGGCCTCCCAGCAGCAGGCCGCCGAGAAGGGGAAGAAGTGACCACCAGCAGACGCACGATCCTGCGGGGCGCGGGAGTCGCCGCGCTCACCGTTCCGACGCTCGCCATCCCGGCGTATGCCCACGGCTTCGACCCGAAACCCGGCTCCGACGGTGTCGGCGACCCGCTGTTCCCGACGCTCGGCAACGGCGGCTACCAGGTCGTCCACTACGACCTCACCTTCGACTTCACGCCCGTCACCTACGACTTCACGGCCCGGGTCGTCCTCTCCGCCAAGGCCACCCAGGACCTGTCGTCGTTCAACCTGGACACCGACGGCCACACCATCGACACGGTCACGGTGAACGGCCGAGCCGCCGCGTTCGCCCTGTCCGTCGGCAAGTCGGGGCAGGAGCTGACCGTCACCCCGGCCGCACCGCTGCACAAGGGCGCCCCGTTCCAGGTCGCCGTCGCCTACCGCGGCAACGGCAAGGCGCCCCGCGTCGGACTGACCGGCTGGAAGTTCGGCAGTGACGGCGGCTTCGTGTCGGCCGTGCAGTCCTCGCGCGCCGACACCTTCCTGCCCTGCAACGACACCCCGTCCGACAAGGCCACCTGGACGTTCCACATCTCCGCGCCCGAGGGCTATGTCGCCGCCGCGAACGGCGAGTTGACCGGCAAGGACAAGCGCGCCGACGGCTCGGCCGTCTGGCACTTCGCGCTGCGCGAGCGGATGCCCACCGAACTGCTCGGCATCGCCGTCGTCAAGGGCACTTACCTGTACGGCACTTCGCACAAGGGACTGCCGCTGCGGCACGTCGTCCCGCAGGGCCAGGAGGACAAGTACGGGCCGATCGTCGCCCGCACCCCGGACCATCTCGCCTGGCTGGAGGCGAAGTTCGGCGCGTACCCGTTCTCCGTGTACGGCCTGCACATCTACGACGGGTACACCGACGCCCTGGAGAACTCGACGCTCACCCTGATGGGCACCAACTGGTTCAAGCCCAACGCCGACGGCAACCCGACGTACGAGAACACGATGGTGCACGAGCTCACCCACCAGTGGTTCGGCGACTCCGTCACCCCGCACGACTGGCAGCAGGCGTGGCTGAACGAGGGGCCGGCCGTGTACTACGCCGCCCTCTACAGCGAGGAACGCGGCTGGTCGAAGATGGTCGACAAGATGCGGACGACGTACGGGAAGCTGGACGCGATCCGCGCCGCCGACGGGCCGCCGGGACTCCCCAAGGCGCTCGGCGGCACCAACATCTACGACGGTGGCGCGCTCGTCCTGTACGCACTGCAACTCCAGTTCGGACAACAGAAGTTCGACCACCTCATGCGGCAGTGGACCCGCCGGTTCAAGGACCGTACCGTCACCAGCGAGGACTTCATCCGGCACGCCGTGGACATGACGGGCGACCGGTCGGTCGACGCGTTCCTGCGGGACTGGCTCTTCGGGGCCACGAACCCCCCGATGCCCGGACACCCCGACTGGACGGTGGCGTGATGAGGAAGTCCCTGCGCGTCGTCACGACCGGCATCGCGGCCGTGGCCGCCGCCGCGACGGTCGCCCTCGCCCCGCTGCCCGCCGCCCAGGCGGCCCCCGCACCCAAGGTGCTGCGCGCGGCCCCCCACGGCTCCGGAACCGACTGCACCGTGGGGCACCCGTGCTCCGTGGAAGGCGCCCGCGACGCCGCCCGCCGCGCCACCGGTGACCGGGCCGTCCGCGTCGAACTCGCCGACGGCACCTACGCGTTGACCCGACCGCTGAAGCTCGGGCCGGACGACTCCGGCGTCACCTGGGCCGCCGCGCCCGGCGCCGAACCCGTCCTGTCCGGCGGCCGCGCCATCACCGGCTGGACCGCGAACACCGACGGCACCTGGACGGCGAAGGCCCCCGAGGGCGTCACCCCGCGCCAGCTGTTCGTCGACGGCAGGCGCGCGGTCCGCGCCCGCGGCGCGTCCTGCGCCGCCGCCGTCTGCGACGCCACGAAGACCGGCATGACCGGCGCCGAGAGGACCGGCATCGCCCAATGGGCCCGGCCCACCGACGCCGAGGCCGTCATCAGCGTCCGCTGGCGCAACTACCACTGCCGGATCGCGTCCGTCACCGGCGACGTCATGACGTTCGCCCAGCCCTGCTGGACCAACTCCGCCTCCGGCACGAACCGCACCGGACCCGCCTGGGACTCGACCACCGTCGACTCGACCCGCTACGCCAAGGTCGCCTTCTTCGAGAACGCGCCCGAACTCCTCGACCAGCCGGGCGAGTTCGTCTGGAACTCCACCGCGCGCACCGTCACCTACCTGCCGCGCAAGGGCGAGGACCCGCGCCGCTTCCGCGCCGTCACGCCCGTCACCGAGAACCTCCTCGTCGTCGACGGCGCCCACGACGTCCGGATCACCGGCCTCCGCTTCGCCTACGCCGCCTACCGCCAGCCGTCCACCGACGAGGGCTACGCCGGCATGCAGGCCGGACTCACCCTGACCGGAGCCACCGGCCCCGTGGACCACGCGGGCCGCTACTACACCAAGCCCGCCGCCGCCCTCACCGTCCGCGGCGGCCGCCACGTGGTCGTCGACCAGGCCGCGTTCACCCATCTCGGCGGCGCGGGCGCCGTGTTCGAGCAGGGCACCCAGGACTCCACCCTGACCCGCTCCCGGTTCACCGACCTGTCGTCCGGCGCCGCCTACATCGGCGACACCGAACCCCTGCCGGCCGCCGAACTCGTGGGGGCCCGCAACACGGTGTCGTACAACACCGTCCGCGGCACCGGAGTGGAGTACACGGACGCCGTCGGCATCTGGGCCGGCTACGAGGCCGGGACCGTCATCGACCACAACACGCTCCAGGACCTGCCCTACTCCGCGATCTCCGTCGGCTGGGGCTGGAACCAGCCCGAGGCCCAGAAGTCCGTGCTGCGCGACAACCGCATCACGAACAACCGGATCACCGACGTCATGCGCGTCGAGCACGAGCAGCACGACGGCGGCGCCATCTACACCCAGGGCGCCCAGCCCGGCACCGTCGTCTCCGGCAACTACATCAACCGCAGCGCGTACGGCAACACCGAGCGCGACGGCAACGGCATCTACCTCGACGAACAGTCCAGCCACATCGCCGTCACCGGGAACGTGATCACCCGCATCGGCTACAAGTGGGTCTCCAACTGGGCGGACTACGGCATCGACAACCACGCCACCGGCAACTGGGTCGACACCGACGCCCCCGCCCTCGCCGGCACCGGCTCCACCATGAGCGACAACCACACCGGGCTCGACCGGCTGCCCGCCGAGGCGGTCGCGGTCGCCGAGCGGGCCGGCGCGCAGGGCCGCGGCCGGGTCGAACAGCTCCGTCCCGACCTGGCCCGCACCGGCACCGCCACCCAGTCGTCGACCGACGGCGCCGCGACCGCGGCCCGCGTCGTCGACGGCGACACCTCCACCGACAGCCGCACCCTCGCCGAGGCCGGCGCCTGGTGGCAGGTCGACCTCGGCACCGCGCGGCACGTCGGCCAGGTCGAGATCTGGAACGACGCCGCCATGACGACCGGCGCCTTCGACGTGCAGTTCGCCGAGGACGCCGCCTTCACCGACGCCACCACCGTCCATGTCGACGGCAAGGCGCTGCGCCCCACCGTCCTCGACACCGACACGCAGGCGCGCTACGTGCGCGTACGGCTGACCGGCACCGGGCGCGTCGGACTCTCGCAGGTCCTCGTGCACCCGTAGCCGGAGCATCGGAGAACGGCGCCGCGGGCCGGTCGGCGGGCCCGCGGCGTCCCCGTGCTTCCATGCATGCGTGCGCCGCACCAACACCACGTACAGGAAAGGCGGTTACGCCATGACCGACGCCCCGTCCGGCCCCACCGGTCCCACTGGTTCCCCGGATTCCTCCGGTCCCTCGGGTGGGCCCGACCTCCGTCTCGGCGTCCTCGGCTACGGACTGCGCGGCTCGATCGCCCGCACCGCCCACCGGCCGGGCGCCGGATCCCGGGTCACCGCCCTCGCCGACCACGACGCGGCGGCCCGCACGGAAGCGGCCCTGGCGTTCCCCGGCGCGCTGATATCCAGCGACCACAAGAAGGTCGTCGGCGACCCGGACGTCGACGCGATCGTCGTGCTCACCCCCGACCACACGCACGCCGACGTCGCCTGCGAGGCGCTCAAGGCGGGCAAGCCGGTCTTCGTCGAGAAGCCCCTCGACGTGTCGATCGACCGCTGCGACGCCCTCCTGCGCACCGCGTACGAGACCGGCACCCGGCTGTACGTCGGCCACAACATGCGGCACATGCCGGTCGTCCGGCTGATGCGCGACATCATCGCGCGCGGTGAGATCGGCGAGGTCAAGACGGTCTGGGTCCGGCACTTCGTGGGCTACGGCGGCGACTGGTACTTCAAGGACTGGCATGCCGAACGGCAGTACACCACCGGCCTGTTGCTGCAGAAGGCCGCCCACGACATCGACGTCCTGCACTGGCTGGCGAACGGCTACACCCGGCAGGTGCAGGCCCTCGGCGACCTGATGGTCTACGGCGACAACCCGCACCGCCGCGCACCCGGCGAACCCAAGACCGACGACTGGTACACCCGGGACGGCCACTGGCCGCCGCACACCCAGCGCGGACTCAACCCCGTCATCGACGTCGAGGACGTCTCCCTGGTCAACATGCGCCTGGACAACGGAGTGCTGGCCGCCTACCAGCAGTGCCACTTCACCCCCGACTACTGGCGCAACTACACCGTCATCGGCGACGCGGGCCGCCTGGAGAACTTCGGCGACGGGCCCGGGGGAGTGGTCAAGGTGTGGAACTCCCGGCGGTCCACCTACCGGGGCGAGGCCGACGCCGAGTACCCGGTGCCGGACGTCGAGGACAACGCCGGGCACGGCGGGGCCGACCCCCTCCTCGTCGACGAGTTCATCCGGTTCGCCCGCGAGGGCGGCACCACCGACACCTCGCCGGTCGCCGCGCGGATGGCCGTCGCGGCGGGCGTGCGCGCCACCGAGTCCCTGCGCGACGGCGGCACGCCGCGAGAGGTCCCCGACCTCGATCCGGAGCTGATCGCCTACTTCGAGCGCGGGCAGACCCGCCTGGCATAGGCGTGCAGAAAAGCTGCGGCGGCGCTTAAGAAATCCTCGATGGACCAGGGGCGCCGTCGTACGGAAGAGTCCGGGGTGGCGGCCTCCTGACCGCCGCCCCACCCACTCTTCCCCGTATGCGGGCCGCTGCGTGCTGCCCGCGTGCGCGACGACAGGAGCCGATCCGTTGAAGGCGCTGGTCAAGGAGAAGGCCGAACCGGGACTCTGGCTGACGGACGTCCCCGAGCCGGCCGTCGGCCCCGGTGACGTACTGATCAAGGTGCTGCGGACCGGTATCTGCGGCACCGATCTGCACATCCGCAGCTGGGACGGCTGGGCGCAGTCCACGATCGCCGCGCCGCTCGTCGTCGGCCACGAGTTCGTCGGCGAGGTCGTCGGCACCGGCCGCGACGTGCAGGACATCGCGGTGGGCGACACCGTCAGCGGCGAGGGCCACCTGGTGTGCGGCAAGTGCCGCAACTGTCTCGCCGGGCGCCGCCACCTGTGCCGGGCGACGGTCGGCCTCGGCGTCGGCCGCGACGGCGCGTTCGCCGAGTACGTGGCCCTGCCCGCGTCCAACGTGTGGGTGCACCGGGTCGCCGTCGACCTCGACGTCGCCGCGATCTTCGACCCGTTCGGCAACGCCGTGCACACGGCCCTGTCGTTCCCGCTCGTCGGCGAGGACGTGCTGATCACCGGGGCCGGGCCGATCGGCCTGATGGCCGCCGCCGTCGCGCAGCACGCCGGCGCCCGCAATGTCGTGGTCACCGACGTCAGCGAGGAGCGCCTGGAGCTCGCCCGCAAGATCGGCGTGAGCCTCGCCCTGAACGTGGCGGAGTCCACCATCGCCGACGGCCAGCGCGAGCTCGGCCTGCGCGAGGGCTTCGACATCGGCCTGGAGATGTCCGGCAACCCCGTCGCGATGCGCGACATGCTCGCCAACATGACCCACGGCGGCAAGATCGCCATGCTCGGCCTGCCGGCGCAGGAGTTCGCCGTCGACTGGGCCCGCATCGTCACCTCGATGATCACCATCAAGGGCATCTACGGCCGCGAGATGTTCGAGACCTGGTACGCGATGTCCGTCCTCCTGGAGGGCGGTCTCGACCTCGCCCCGGTGATCACCGGCCGCTACTCCCACACGGACTTCGAGGCGGCCTTCGACGACGCGGCGAGCGGCCGCGGCGGCAAGGTCATCCTGGACTGGACCTCCTGAACTCCCCCCGCGCACACAGGATTTGAGGACTCACGGCATGTTCGACAGCGTACGCGAAGACCTTCAGGCCACCCTCGACGAGATCGTCGCCGCGGGCCTGCACAAGCCCGAGCGGGTCATCGGCACCCCGCAGTCCGCCACCGTCGGCGTGACCGCGGGCGGCCGCCCCGGCGAGGTGCTGAACTTCTGCGCCAACAACTACCTCGGCCTCGCCGACCACCCCGAGGTGATCGCCGCGGGCCACGCCGCCCTGGACCGCTGGGGCTACGGCATGGCCTCGGTCCGCTTCATCTGCGGCACGCAGGAGGTCCACAAGGAGCTGGAGGCGCGGCTGTCCGCCTTCCTCGGCCAGGAGGACACGATCCTCTACTCCTCCTGCTTCGACGCCAACGGCGGCGTCTTCGAGACCCTCCTCGGCGCTGAGGACGCGGTGATCTCCGACGCCCTGAACCACGCCTCGATCATCGACGGCATCCGGCTCAGCAAGGCCAAGCGCTTCCGCTACGCGAACCGTGACATGGCCGACCTGGAGACCCAGCTCAAGGCCGCGGCCGAAGCGGGCGCCCGGCGCAAGCTGATCGTCACCGACGGCGTCTTCTCCATGGACGGCTACGTCGCCCCGCTCGCCGACATCTGCGACCTCGCCGAGCGCTACGACGCCATGGTCATGGTCGACGACTCGCACGCGGTCGGCTTCGTCGGTCCCGGCGGCCGCGGCACGCCCGAGCTGCACGGCGTCATGGACCGCGTCGACATCATCACCGGCACCCTCGGCAAGGCCCTCGGCGGCGCCTCCGGCGGCTATGTCGCCGCCCGCGCGGAGATCGTCGCCCTGCTGCGCCAGCGCTCCCGCCCGTACCTCTTCTCCAACAGCCTCGCCCCGGTCATCGCGGCGGCCTCGCTGAAGGTCCTCGACCTGCTGGAGTCGGCCGGTGACCTGCGCGAACAGCTCGCGGCGAACACCAAGCTGTTCCGCACCCGGATGACGGAGGAGGGCTTCGACGTCCTGCCCGGCGACCACGCCATCGCGCCCGTCATGATCGGCGACGCGGCCGTCGCCGGCCGGATGGCCGAGCTGCTCCTGGAGCGTGGCGTGTACGTGATCGGCTTCTCGTACCCGGTCGTGCCGCAGGGCCAGGCCCGGATCCGCGTCCAGCTGTCCGCCGCGCACTCCACGGAGGACGTGAACCGCGCCGTGGACGCCTTCGTCGAGGCCCGCGCGCAGCTCGGCTGACCGGTTTGGGACAATCGGGGACATGATCGAAGCGCGGCGACTGCACATCCTCCGGGCGGTGGCCGACCACCGTACGGTCACGGCGGCTGCCGCCGCGCTGTACCTGACCCCCTCCGCCGTCTCCCAGCAGCTCACGGCGCTTGAGCAGGAGACCGGGCACAAGCTGGTCGAGCGGGGCGCGCGCGGCGTACGGCTCACGCCCGCCGGCGAGATCCTGCTCACGCACACGAACGCCGTCCTGGCCCAGCTGGAGAAGGCCGAGGCGGAGCTCGCCGCGTACAGCACGGGCGAGGCGGGCACCGTGACGCTCGCCTCGTTCGCCACCGGCATCGGCCTGGTCGTCGGCCCCGCCCTCGCCCGGCTCGCCGGGACCGCGCCCGGCATCCGGGTCCGGGTCAGGGACGCCGAGGGCGACGCCAGCCTGCCGATGCTGCTCGACCGGCAGATCGACGTGGCGGTCGCCGTCGAGTACCGGGGCGCGATCGGGGCCGACGACGACCGGATCACCCTGGTGCCGCTGTACGCGGAGCCGTTCGACGCGGTGCTGCCCGGCGCGCACCGGCTCGCGGACGCCGAGCGGGTGCCGCTCGCCGACCTGGCGAAGGACACCTGGATCGGCCCGTACCCCGGCAACCCCTGCCACGACGTCGTCGTCCTGGCCTGCGAGCACGCCGGGTTCTCCCCGCAGTTCGAGCACTCCTCGGACGACTTCCGCGCGGTCGTCGCGCTCGCCTCGGCGGGCGCGGGCGTGGCCCTCGTCCCGCGCTCGGCGCTGCACGGCATGGACCTCACCGACGCGGTCGTCCGCCCCATCGACGGCGTGGCCCCCACCCGCAAGGTCTTCGCGGCGGTCCGCCACGGCGCGGAGTCCCACCCCCTGATCCGCCCGGTCCTCGCGGCACTGGGCGAGGCGGCCAGGGACTGAGCCGGCCCCCGGTACCGCACCCGGCCCGTAGGGCCTGTCGTCACACTCCCGTCTGCCCCGCGGTGTCTGGCACGCACGCTCGCGGCGTTGCCGAAAGGCCCGAGTAGCTCCGCTACCAGGACTTTCCGGCGCCTTGCGATCGCACGCACCAGACACCGCGGGGCCGCCCTCCGGGCGACGACGGGAGTGTGACGACAGGCCCTACGGCACCACCCGCGTGCTGCCCCGCACCACCACCTCCCCGGCGAACCGCTCCACCCGCACCCGCTCGCCCCGCGGCTCCCGCAGCGCCAGGTCCAGGGCGGCGCGGCCCATCTCGGGAAGGGGGAGCGCCACCGTCGTCAGGGCCGGGGTCAGCTCGCGCACCAGGGGCACGTCGTCGAAGCCCGCGAGGGACACGTCCTCCGGTATCCGCAGGCCCCGCTCCCGCAGCGCGGCGAGTGCGCCCACCGCCATCACGTCCGTCACCGCGAACACGCACGTGGGCAACGGGCCGCCGCCGTCGAGGAGTTCGCACGCCGCGGCGTGCCCGCCGTCCCGGGTGAACGCGCCGCGCACCACCCGCGACGCGGGCAGTTCCACGCCCGCCTCGGCGAGTCCCGCGCGAAACCCCGCCACCCGGTCGGCCACGGTCGTCAGCGCCGAGGGGCCCGCCAGCACCGCGAACTCCCGGTGCCCCAGGCCGACCAGGGCCCGGGCGAGCGCCGCCGCGCCCGTCCTGTTGCCGGGCAGCACCGCGTCGACGCGCAGGCTGCGGTGCCGGCTGACCACGGCCACCCGGCCGCCCTCGCGCAGGTACGGGGCGAGCTCCGTGTCCAGGGCCCGCTCCCACGCCCGGTCCTGGATGCCGGAGCCGATCAGCAGGATCGCCCGCGCCCGCTGCGCCCGCAGCATCGACAGATAGGCGATCTCCCGGCCCGGCTCCCGGAAGGTGCTGGAGAGCAGCACCAGCAGGTTCCGCTCGGCCGCCGCCGCCATCACCCCGCTGGCGATCGCCGCGAAGTACGGGTCCCCGACGTCGTGGCAGATGACCCCGACCGTGCTGCTCGCGGACCCCGCGAGGGCCTGGGCATGGGCGTTCGGGATGTAGCCGAGCGCCTCGGCGGCGGCCCGCACCCGGGCCCGTAACTCCTCGCGGACCCGTGCCGTGCCGTTGAGCGCGCGGGACGCGGTGGCCGGGGAGACCCCGGCCAGGCGGGCCACCGCGTCGAGGGTCACCGGCTGCCGTTCCGGGGGGCGTCCGTCGCGCCGCCCGGCCTGATGCCCGTTCCTTGGTGCGTCCAGTTCGTCCACCGCGCCCCCTCGGTCCCGGTTCGATACCGGTCACAGGAAACTTCCGCACGATCTCTTGACCGTGCAGACATCGGGTCATTAGCGTGGCGGACACCGTATCAGAAAGCGCTTTCTGAAAGCGATTTCGCGGATCACGGTTCCGGCGCGCTCCACCGCACACTCATCGCTCCACCCGAAGTCGACCTGATATCAGGGGAGTTGCCAGTGAGCCAGAGTGCCCTCAAGCCATCACCGGTGCCGGTGAAGGGGGTTCAGGAACGGGAGCGTCCGTCGGCGGGCCGGCGGATGGCCGAGGCGGCCGAGAAGAGCTGGCGGCCGCTCGCGCTGCTCCTCGTCTGTTTCGGCGCGTGGTGGGTGATCGCCGCCGCCGAACTCGTCGAGCCCTACCTCGTCCCCTCGCCGGGCCGCACCCTGGACGTCGTCCTCGACAAGCCGGACTACCTGTGGCACCACAGCTGGGTCACCACGTACGAGACGCTGATCGGTTTCGTCATCGCCGTGGGGGTCGGGATCCTGTCGGCCGTCGTCATGGTCTACTCGTCCACCGTCGAGAAGACCCTCTATCCGGTCCTGCTCTTCGCGCAGGTCGTCCCGAAGATCGCCATCGCCCCGCTGTTCGTGGTGTGGCTCGGCTTCGGGATCGCGCCGAAGATCCTCATCGCCGTCCTCATCGCCTTCTTCCCCGTTGTCATCTCCATGGTCACCGGCCTCAAGGCGGTCGACCCGGAGATGCTGGAGCTGTCCGCGACGATGGGCGCGAGCCCCTGGCAGACATTCCGCAAGATCCGCTTCCCGGCGTCACTGCCGCACCTCTTCTCCGGTCTGAAGGTCGCCGTGACGCTCGCCGTCACGGGCGCCGTCGTCGGTGAATTCGTGGGCGCCAACGAGGGGTTGGGCTACGTCATCCTCCAGGCCAACGGAAATCTGGACACCCCGATGCTGTTCGCCGGGCTGCTCGTCATGTCGCTGATCGGCGTCGTCCTGTTCGTGGCGGTCGAGGTGGCCGAGAAGCTGCTGCTGCCCTGGCACGCGAGCCGCCGCGACGGCACCGCGGTGACGACGTACTGACAGCGGAGAACGGCTCCGCCCCGACGCATCCCACGCCCCCCTTGCAGAAAGGCATCGCCATGCCCCCGCGCAGACTGCTGACCGCCACCGTGCCGTTCGCCCTGCTCGCGCTCGCCGCGACGGCCTGCGGCGGCGACTCCGACAAGACGTCGACGTCCGACTCCGGCAAGAAGCTCGACAAGGTCACCCTGACTCTCAACTGGTACCCGTACGGCGAGCACGCCCCCTTCTACTACGGCCGGCAGCAGAAGATCTTCGAGAAGCACGGCATCGACCTGGAGATCCGGGCGGGACAGGGCTCGCAGAAGACCGTCCAGGCCACCGGCGCGGGCCAGACCGACTTCGGCTGGGCCGACACCCCAGCCGTCCTCGCGGGCGTCGACCAGGGCGTGAACGTCAAGAGCCTCGGCGTCTTCCTCCAGACGACCCCTGCCTCCGTGCAGTCCTTCGCCGCCCAGGACATCAAGTCCCCGGCCGATCTGAAGGGTAAGACCATCGCGGGCACGGCGGGCGACGCCCTGTCCAAGACGTTCCCGATCTTCCTGAAGAAGAACGACCTGGCCGAGTCCGACGTCAAGATCCAGAACACCGACCCGGCGGGCAAGATCGCCGCGGTCATCTCCGGCAAGACCGACGCCCTGCTCGGCTACGCCAGCGACCAGGGCCCGACCATGGCGGACAAGGCGAAGAAGGACGTCTCGTACCTGCGCTTCTCCGAGAACGGCCTCAACTTCTACTCCAACGGCCTGATCGCCGGACAGAAGACCCTCACCGGCCGCGGCGACCTCGCGCAGCGCATGGTCAAGGCCGTCAGCGAGGCCTGGGCCGCGGCGGAGAAGAACCCCGAGCCCGCCGTCGCCGCGATGGACGGCGCGTCCGAGCAACTGCCGTCCGACGGCGTGCTGTCGGAGCAGTTCAAGACGACCCTGACGCTGCTGCACACCGACGCGACCGAGGGCAAGGCGCCCGGCGTGAACACCGAGGCCGACTGGCAGCAGACCATCGACGTCTTCGCGCAGGCGGGCATGGTCAAGAGCGGCAAGCCGGTGGCGGACTACTGGGACGCGAAGAACGGCCTGAAGGGCTGAGGGGGCAAGGGAGATGAGGATGGCCAAGGACGCCCCGGCGGACGTGGGCCGCGCGCCGGACGGGGCCGTTCCCGCCGTGCGCATCGACGACGTCGCCGTCCGGTTCCGCACGAAGAAGAAGGACGTCACCGCGCTGCACGACGTCCGGGTCGACGTCCGCGACGGCGAGTTCGTGGCGATCGTCGGTCCGTCGGGCTGTGGCAAGTCCACGCTCCTCAAGCTCGTCGCGGGTCTGCTCGCGCCGTCGTCGGGCGAGGTCCTGCTGCACGGCGAGCGGGTCGGCGGACCGCGTCACGACATCGGTTACGTGTTCCAGCGCGCGGCCCTCCTGGAGTGGCGCTCGGCCCGGCGCAACATCCTGCTCCAGGCGGAGATGCGGGGCATGCCGGCGGCTCGAGCCCGGTCGCGCACGGACGAGTTGATGGACATGGCAGGCCTCGCGGGATTCGAGGACGCCTATCCGCACGAGCTGTCCGGCGGGATGCAGCAGCGGGTCGCGCTGTGCCGGGCGCTGCTGCACGAGCCGCCGGTCCTCCTCATGGACGAGCCCTTCGGCGCCCTCGACGCGCTCACCCGCGAGCAGCTGAACATCGAGCTGAACCGGATCTGGCGGCGCACCTCCACCACGGTCCTGCTGGTCACCCACTCGATCGCCGAGGCGGTCTACCTCGCCGACCGGGTGCTGGTGATGAGCCCGCGCCCCGGCACGGTCACGGAGGTCATCGAGGTGGGGCTGCCGCCGGAGCGGGACTACGCGCAGACGCTGGCGACCCCGGAGTTCCGCGCGGCGACCGGCCGGATCAGGGAGCTCCTCGGGGCGGTGGCCGCGCACGACTGACCCGCGGGACACGTGGGACCCGCGGGACCCGTGGGATCCGCGGGAAGATCTGCGGGAGAGAGGGGCCGCACTACCTGCTCGTTTCATATGTGGGATATCGTGCCGAATATGAGACGAGAGAGTGAAGCGGTCACGAGAACCGGAGCCAGAGCCGGCGGCGACGTCGAGGCGGACCCCGTCGACGCCCGGCTCGGCGCCCGGCTCGCCGAGCTGCGGGCCGAGCACGGCTGGTCCCTGGGCGAGCTGGCCGAACGCAGCGGCGTCAGCCGGTCCACCCTGTCGCGGGCCGAGCGCGCCGAGATCAGCCCGACCGCCGCCCTCCTGAACCGCCTGTGCGTGGTCTACGGACGCACCATGTCCCAGCTCCTGAGCGAGGTCGAATCGGCCCCCGCCCAGGTGGTCCCGGCCGCCGACCAGCCCGTGTGGCGCGACGACTCCAGCGGCTTCGTGCGCCGCTCCGTGTCGCCGCCGCTCGCCGGGCTGCGCGCCGAGGTGGTCGAGGGGCGCCTGGAGCCGTACGCCGACATTGCCTACGACCGGCCGCCCGTGCCCGGCCTTGAGCAGCACATCTGGGTCCTCGACGGCCTGCTCGACCTCACCGTGCAGGGCGTCGTGCACCGCCTCGCGGCCGGCGACTGCCTGCGCTTCCGGCTCTGGGGCCCGACGCACTTCCACTGCCCGGGGCCCGAACCCGTACGGTACGCGCTGGTGGTGGTGCTGCCGTGACCGCGCCCGTCCGGCTGACGCCCGATCAATTCCCCTCCCACGTCGAGGGGTTGGGGAAGCTGCTCGCCCACATCGTCGAAGGTGGCGGATCGCTCGGCTTCCTGAGCGGACTGACCGCGGCCGGCGCCGCCGACTGGTGGCGGGCGCGCACCCCCGCCGTCGAGAGCGGCGACCTCGTCGTCTGGGTGGCCCTCGACGAGGCGGGCCGCTGCGTCGGCACGGTCTCGCTCGGCCTCAACCACTGGCCGAACGGCAGACACCGCGCCGAGGTCCTCAAGCTGATGGTGCACGGATCGGCACGCGGCCAGGGCGTCGCACGCACGCTCCTGGCGACCCTTGAGCGCGCCGCCGCCGAAGCGGGCGTCTCCCTGCTCGTCCTCGACACGGAGACCGGGTGCCCCGCCGAGACCCTGTACCGCAAGACGGGCTGGGAGGAGGCCGGCGTCATCCCGGATTACGCGAGCGACCCGGCGGGCGTCCTGCGCCCCACGACGCTCTTCTACAAGCGTCCCGGGGCGCAGGCGCCCTCAGCTCACTGACACCAGGTCAGTACCTCAGCGCGGCGAGGTAGTTGTAGCTGTTCCTGGCCGATGCGAACGGATCGGCCGGGGAGTCGTGCTCGACCAGCCACTGCCGGACACCGCCCTCGCGCGCATGGTCGAACATCGCCGCGAAGTCGAGCGTCCCCGAGCCCACGTCGGCGAAGTCGCCGTTCGGGGCCATGTCCTTGACGTGCAGTGCGGGGAACCGGTGCGGATGCCGCACGAAGTACGTCGCCGGCCCCGCGGCGCCGCCCTTCGCCGCCCAGTACACGTCCAGCTCGAAGGCGACCAGATGCGGATCGGTCTCCTTCAGGAGGATGTCGTACAGGTTCTCGCCGTCCACCACCACATGGTCCGAGCCGTGGTTGTGGAACAGCACGGGACCGAGACCGGCCGCCCGCGAGGCGGCGCCGATCCGGTTGAACTCCCGAGCCGCTTCCCGGAATCCGGCCACCGAGTGCATCGAACCCGGCAGGCTCGGCACCACCGGCCACTTCGCACCGAGCGTGTGCAGGTCCTCCAGGGCCTGACCGAGCCCGCTGCCGGTGAGCGTCGGATAGGCGATGTGCTCCAGGACCGAGCGCAGGCCGACCGCGTCGAGCATGCCTCGGATCGCGGCCGCCGAGTACCCGTGCCGGCCGCTCACCCCGACCGTCGCGTAACCGATCTCCGCCAGCTGTCCGACCGTGCCCGCGAAGTCCTGCGCCAGCACGTTCCGCATCGTGTAGAGGTGCATGCCGATGCTGCCGCGCGGGATCCGGCGCCGGTTCGCCGCGACCGCGGGCGCGGCCAGCGGAACGGCCGCTGCCGCGGCAAGTGCCGTACCGAGAAAGGCTCTTCGCGTAGTGACGCCGCTCATTGTCTCGTCCTCCCTCACTCGTCTCACTTCACCGTGACGCGGACCGCGCCGGTCGTCGTGTCGCCCTTGTCGTCCGTGACGGTCAGGTGCGCGGTGTACGCACCGGCACGCGCGTACGTGTGCTCGGCCGTCGCGCCCTCCGTGCCGCTCGGCTTGCCGTTGTCACCGAAGTCCCAGTGGTACGAGGCCGCGGTACGGCCCTCCGGGAGCTTGACCGTGCCCTTGAGCGCGACCGCGAGCGGCGCCGTGCCGTCCACCGGTGTCGCGCCCACCGTCACCTTCGCGCCGGACCGCTTCTCCACGCCCGGGCCGTTGAAGTGCAGCCAGTCGAGGGCGAGCAGATCGGGCCCCTCGGCCGTCCAGTCCGCGTTCCTGAAGACGGCGTACAGCTTGAACGTGCCCTTGTGGTCCGCCAGTTGGGTGGTCGGCGAGACCACGTTCCCGTAGCCGCCCGTGTTCGGCACGGACACCTTCCCGAGCAGCGGGCCCGTCGGGGAACCGGCCCGGAACTCCACGTCGCCACCGATCCCGCCGGACGCCGCGCCCACGGTCACCGACTCCACGCCCTTCAGGTGCACGGGGTCGAACGACACCCAGTCGCCGTCCTCGATCTCGCCGAGCCGCTTGCCGCCCGAGGAGTCGTCCCGGCTCACGGCCTCGGCACCGCCGTGCGCGCCACCGGTCGCCGTGAAGTGCTCGGCCTCCCGGAACGACGTGCGCAGCGTCAGCGAGTCCGACCCGGTGAGCGCCGGCACGCCTGCGGCGCCGCCCTTGTCCTCGTACTGCGCGCTGATGCCGTAGTAGAGGTTCTGCCCCGGCCCGTGGCTGTCCCCGGCGTCCGTGACGATCTCGCCCGTGCAGCCCGTGTAGTTGTCGAGCGGGTGGAGGTGGGTGTCATGGCCGAGCTGCGACTGCACGACGACCCGGGAGCAGTCGATCCGCGGACCCGTCCCGTCCTCCGCGTCCTTCACCTTCACCGTGAACGGGATCGTGTCGCCGAAGCTGAACGTCCCGCCACCGGGCGGCTGTTGGACCGTCACCACCGGCCGGGTGTTGCCCACCGTGACGTCCGTGACCGCGCGGCTGCTCAGCCCGCCGGGCCCGGTCACCGTCAGGCGCGCCGTGTACTGGCCGTTCTTCGTGTACGTGTGGGTGGGCTTCGGCTCCGTCGAGTCCGTGCTGCCGTCACCGTCGAAGTCCCAGGCGTACGAGACCTCTTGACCACCCGTCACGCCGGACCCCGCGCTGTCGAAGGTGACCTTCAGCGGCGCCTGCCCGCTGTCCGGCGCCGCGGCGGCCCGGGCCTCGGGCAGCCGGCCGTCGGCGACGTAGTCGATGCGGTAGATCCCCGCCCCCTCGTTGCTGCCGCCGCGGCCGGTGCCGCTGCCCAGCCCGAAGTCGATGACGTACAGCGCGCCGTCGGGACCGAAGTCGGCGTCGAAGGGCTGGTTCCACTTCAGGTCGCCGAAGACGGAGTTGATGGAGTTCAGATCACCGGCCCTGGCGGGCGCGAACCGCGGATCGGTGAACGTCTGGTCCTTCTCCTGCATCGAGAAGACCTTGAACCACTGCCGCGTCAGCTCGTAGGTGAACCACTTCCCGTCGAAGTACTCGGGGAACTTGGTGCGGTACTCGTTGTCCGGGTCGTAGGCGTAGACGGGCCCGCTCATCGGACCGCCGCCCCCGGTGCCCAGCTCGGGGAACTGGGTGGACGCCGAGTACGCGTACCAGACCGTCGCCGCCTGCGCGGGCGGCAGGTCCCGGAGCCCGGTGTTGTTCGGCGAGTCGTTCACGAGCTTCCCGCAGTCGAACTTCGCACCCGACGTCTTCGTAGCGAAGTCGTAGTCGTTGAACGGGGTGTTGTCGCCGATGCAGTACGGCCAGCCGTAGTTCCCGGCCTTCGTGATGCGGTCGAACTCGACGGTCCCCTCGGGCCCGCGATCGGCGACGGCCTGCCGGGCGTCCGGCCCGTAGTCCGCGATCAGCAGCGCGCCGCTGCGCGGATCGGTGGTGATCCGGAACGGATTGCGCAGCCCCATCGCGTACACCTCGGGCCGCGTCCTCTCCGTCCCCGGGGCGAACAGGTTCCCCTCCGGGATCCCGTACGTCCCGTCGTCCTTCGGCGAGATCCGCAGCACCTTGCCGCGCAGGTCGTTCGTGTTGCCCGCGGTGCCCTGGGCGTCCCAGGCACGCCGCCCCTCGCGCTCGTCGATCGGGGCGAACCCGTCGGAGGCGAAGGGATCGGTGTTGTCACCGGTGGCGATGTACAGATCGCCCTTCTTGTCGAAGGCGATCGAACCGGCCATGTGCGAGTTGGCGCGGCCCTCGCCCCGCCACGTCGGGATGGCCAGCAGCCGCTTCTCGCTCGCCGGATCGATCGTCCCGCCGGACTCCGTGAACCGTGACAGGTTGATCCGCTTCTCGGTCTTGTCGGAGTTGAGGAGGTACACCCAGTGGTTGTCGGCGAACTTCGGATCGAGCGCCAGCCCGAGCAGCCCGTCCGACTGGCTCGTCATCTCCGGCGTGTACGCGAGGTCGAGCGCCGTCGTCACCTTCATCGACTCCTGGTCGATGATCTTCAGTTTGCCGGTGCGCTGGATGAAGAACACCCGCCGGTCCGGCGCCACGGCCAGCTCGAACGGGTCCGCCAGATCGGCGGTCGCCAGCGGCGTCCGCTGGAAGGCGCCGGTCTTCGTCGCCGAGCAGTCGCCCTCCTTGTTCCCCGCGGCCCACTGGATCCCGCCCAGCAGGTGCTGCAGGAACCCGGCCTCCTGGAAGGCCGACTTGGCGTGCCCGCCCGCCGTGTACCAGGAGCGGCCGCCGTCGTAGTTCTGGCACCAGGACCACGGGTGGTCCACGCCCTCGTCGAGCCCGGTCACGCCGTCCCGCACCTTGATCTGCGCGAGCGTGTGCACCTTGCCGGTCGGATTGACGCGCCAGTTGTACCACTCCTCCGAGCGCTCCCAGAGCTCCGGAAGGCCCTTCGTGGAGGGGTGGGCGTGGTCGAGGACCTTCACCCGGCCCGTCTGCACGGCGGGGTGCTGGTCGAAGATGGCCCCCACGAGGCCCTCGTACCAGTCCCAGTCGCGCTCGCTCGCCGACGCGGCGTGCAGCCCGACCCAGCCACCGCCGCCGCGCACGAACTTCTGCAGCGCGGCCCGCTGGTCGGCGTCGAGCAGATCGCCCTTCTCGGGCGTCGAGTTGGTGTTGTTGAAGACGATCGCCTGGAAGCGGGCGAGGTTGGCGTCCGTGAACGCGCCGGCGTCGTCGGTCGCCTCGACCTCGAAGCCGTTCTCCGCGCCCAGCTTCTGCACGGCCTCGATCCCGGCCGGGATCGAGTCGTGCGCGAAGTTGGTGACCTTGGAGAAGACGAGCACCCGGAAGGCCGGTGCGGCCTCGGCCGGCTGCTGGACGGCCCGGGCCTGCGTACTCAGCCCGATGCTCGCGACCAGGATCGCCAGGAGGGCGAGGAGCAGCGGCAGCCGACGGTTCGGTCTGCCTCTTCGGTGGTGCTGCACGGGCGGTGGTGCGGCTGTACTCGACGTACTCATGGCGCTCCCTCGGCTGTCGGCCCCGGATTGGTGCCGGGGCTGCGTGATGCTGCGGGTGTGCGGTGAGTGCTGGTGGAGTGCAGCCGGGAACGCCGGAGTGCGCCTCGCCGGTCCTCGCGGGACTAGAAAGCGCTTTCCCGAATGCGTCGTTCAGCGTAGGTACGACGGGCCTGAGGGGTCAATGGGTCGGAAGCGACGTATGCCCCGCACCGGTCCGGCACCGGTCCCGCACGTGCCCCGCCACGCATGACGGCCGACAGGACGGGGAGGTGGAAGAAGTCGCCCGCCCACACGGAACCGGAGCCGCCCGATGACCGACCCCGCCCACACCACCAGCGTCCTCAGCGCCGGCGACGGCGCCGCCGTGGCCACCTACACCTGGCAGCCCGACGGCGGCAGGCCCCGCGCCTTCGTCCAGATCGCCCACGGCGCCGCCGAGCACGGCCTGCGCTACGACCGGTTCGCCCGCCACCTCACCGCCCACGGCTACGCCGTCATCGCCTCCGACCACCGCGGCCACGGCGCCACCGCCCAGTCCACCGGCGGCTACGGCGTCACCGACGACGCCGAACCCGGCACCGTCGACGCCTGGGTGTCGATCGTCGAGGACCTCAAGGCCATCGGCGACCAGGCCAGGGCCCTGAACCCGGACGTCCCCTTCGTCCTCCTCGGCCACAGCCTCGGCTCACTCCTGGCGCGCGACTACGCGCAGCGGTACGCGGACGACCTGGTCGGCCTGATCCTCTCCGGCACCTTCCGCTCCCTGCCCGGAGCCGACAACGAAGGCTCGATCGCCCAGCTGGAGGCGGCCTGCGCCTCGGACGGCCGCGCGGCACTCTCCTCCTACGTCCCCGACCTCTTCACCTCCTTCAACGACCCCTACGAACACCGCACCGGCTTCGAATGGCTCTCCCGCGACGAAGCGGAGGTCGACGCGTACGTCGCCGACGAACGCTGCGGCTTCCCCTTCTCCACCGGCCTCTCCCTCGACTGGGTCCGCGCGGTGCGCCGCATCAACGACCCGGCGAACCTCGCCCGCATCCCCGCGGACCTGCCGATCCACGTCGCCGTCGGCACCGAGGACCCCTGCAACCAGCGCATGACCCTCGTCCACGAACTCCTGGAGGACTTCCGTTACGCGGGCGTGGCGGACCTGACCTGGAAGGGCTACGAGGGCGCCCGCCACGAGATCCTCAACGAGACCAACCGGGACGAGGTCCAGGCCGACCTCACGGCGTGGCTGGACAAGCGCGTGCCGTGATGGGCCGTGATGGGCCGTGATTGTCAGTGGCCTTGGCTACGGTTCCTCCCATGCCGGACGCCGAGGATGTACGCACCGTCGCCCTGTCCCTGCCGGACACGACGGAGAAGATCGCCTGGAGCATGCCCACGTTCCGGGTCGCGGGAAAGATGTTCGCCACGCTGCCCGAGGAGGAGACGTCGATCGCCGTGCGCTGCCCCAAGGAGGAGCGTGACGAACTGGTCCTCGCCGAGCCCAAGAAGTTCTGGATCGCCGACCACGAGGCGTCCTTCGCCTGGGTCCGCGTCCGCCTGGCCGCGCTGGACGACGTGGCCGAACTGCGCGACATCCTCGCCGACTCATGGCGCCAGGCGGCCCCCACCCGACTCCTCGACGCGCACCCGGAGT
>NZ_JAMOLN010000089.1 GCF_024448165.1 Streptomyces longispororuber | reverse complement strand
CTGGAAGCGGTGTCTGTGGGGCGGTCTGGCCCTGTGGATCCTGACGGCGATCGTCACCTACGCCACCAAGAACACCACCCTGCTCCCCACCCTCATCATGCTCGGCAGCTTCCTCGTGCCGGCCACCTTCGTGCTGTGGGCGTACGAGCGGCACGGCCGCGACCTGGGCGTGAACCTGATCCTGGGCTGCTTCCTGATCGGCGGCATCCTCGGCGTACTCGGCGCCTCGGTGATGGAGTACTACCTCGTCCACCCCTCGGTGTGGATGTTCGTCGGCGTCGGCCTCATCGAGGAGGCCGTCAAGCTGCTCGCCCTGATGTACGTGCTGCACCGGCATCCCCGCGTCCACGGCCTGCGCGCCGGTCTCGTCCTGGGCGCCACGGTCGGCTTCGGCTTCGCGGCGTTCGAGAGCGCGGGCTACGCGTTCAACGCGGCGGTCACCATGAAGGGCATCGACCTGCGCTCCCTGCTGGAGACGGAGGTGCTGCGCGGCCTGCTCGCCCCGTTCGGCCACGGTCTGTGGACGGCGATCGCCGGCGCCGTCCTGCTCTCCTTCCGCAGGCCGAACGGCCGCTTCCGGTTCGCCGGGCCGGTGGTCCTCACCTATCTCGGCGTCTCCCTGCTGCACGCCCTGTGGGACTCGATGCACGGCATCGCGATCTGGCTGGTCGCCCGCGTCACCGGCACCGGCCTGGACCGCCAGCTCTTCGCCCAGGGCTACATTCCCGAGCCCACCGACGCCCAGCAGCACCTCTTCACCCTCTTCTCGGTGGGCGGTCTGGTGCTCGTGTCGCTGGCCGGGCTCGCCTGGGTACGCTCCCTCGCCCGTCGCGACCCCTCTTGGAAAAATACCCCCTAGGGGTATAGAGTCGAGTGCGTCAGGAGATGCCGGGGGTACCCGGCAGCCCCGCACGGCCATTCACTAGGAGAACGACATGAGCGCCCAGACCGAGCTCCCCCAGATCGGCGAAGAGTCGGCCGGTTCCTGCTGCGGCGGTGCCTGCCACACGGACGCCGCGGCCCCCGCCGCCGAAGGCGCCGTCACCACCGTCTACCAGGTGAAGGGCATGACCTGCGGCCACTGCGAGGGCGCCGTGTCGAGCGAGATCTCCGAGCTCGCCGGCGTCTCCTCCGTCAAGGCGGTCGCCTCCACCGGTCAGGTCACCGTGATCTCCGAGTCCGCGCTCGACGAGGAGGCGGTCCGCGCCGCCGTCGACGAGGCCGGGTACGAGCTCGTCGGCAAGGCCTGAGCCCGGGCGGGCGATGGACGGGCGGTGGGGGCCGGGCACAGCACCGGCCCCCTCCGCCGTAGGCTCGACGGCACCATGACGGACGCACCACCACCCGCTCCCACCGCCGAGATCGACCTCACGATCGGCGGCATGACCTGCGCCTCCTGCTCGTCCCGCATCGAGCGGAAGCTCAACCGCCTCGACGGCGTCACCGCGACGGTCAACCTCGCGACGGAGCGCGCGACGGTCTCGTACGGCCGGGACATCGATCCCGACGTCCTGATCGGGACGATCACCCGGCTCGGCTACACGGCCGAGGTGCGCCCTGCCAGGGGCGCGGAGACCTGCGCGAGCGACCACGACGGACCCGCGGGCGACGAGGCGTCGGACGCCCCCGCGGCGCGGGACACCGAAACGCCGTCGGCCCGTCGCCTGACGGTCTCGGCGGTCCTCACCGCCCCGGTGATCGCCCTCTCCATGATCCCGGCGCTCCACTTCGCCGGATGGCAGTGGCTCACCCTCGCCCTGGCCACCCCCGTGGTCGTGTGGGGCGGCCTCCCGTTCCACCGCGCCGCCTGGACGAACGCCCGGCACGCCGCGGCCACCATGGACACCCTCGTCTCCCTGGGCACCCTCGCCGCGTACGGCTGGTCCCTGTACGCGCTGGTGTCCGGCACGGACTCCCTCTACCTGGAAGTCGCCTCGGGCGTCGTCACGTTCATCCTCCTCGGCCGCCACCTGGAGGCCCGGGCCAGGCGCAGCGCGGGCGCCGCGCTGCGCGCCCTGCTCGCACTCGGGGCGAAGGACGTGGCCCTGCTCGGCCCGGACGGCACCGAGACCCGCGTCCCCGCGGACCGGCTCAAGCCGGGTGACCGCTTCGTCGTCCGCCCCGGGGAGAAGATCGCGACCGACGGCCTGGTCGTCGACGGCGCCTCCGCCGTCGACGCGTCCCTGCTCACCGGCGAGGCGGTCCCGGTCGACGTGACCGTCGGGGACACCGTCACCGGGGCGACCGTCAACGCGGGCGGCCGGCTCGTCGTCGAGGCCACCCGGGTCGGCGCCGACACCCAGCTCGCCCGGATGGCCCGGCTCGTCGAGGACGCCCAGACCGGCAAGGCCCAGGTGCAGCGCCTGGCCGACCGGGTGTCGGCGGTGTTCGTCCCGGTCGTGATCGTCATCGCGCTCGCCACCCTGCTCGGCCGGCAGCTGGCCACCGGCGACACCACGGCGGCATTCACCGCGGCCGTGGCCGTCCTGATCATCGCCTGCCCCTGTGCGCTGGGGCTCGCCACGCCCACCGCCCTGCTGGTCGGCACCGGCCGCGGCGCCCAGCTCGGCATCCTCATCAAGGGGCCGGAGGCGCTGGAGTCGACGCGTACGGTCGACACGGTCGTCCTGGACAAGACGGGCACCGTGACGACGGGCCGGATGACGCTGGCCGCCGCCCACCCCGCGCACGGCGTCGACGAGAAGGACCTGCTGCGCATCGCGGGCGCCGTGGAGCACGCCTCCGAGCACCCGGTCGCCCGCGCCGTCGCGACGGGCGCGGCCGAGCGCACGGGCGCCCTGCCGTCGGCCGGCGCCTTCACCAACGTCCCCGGTCTCGGCGTGCGCGGCACCGTCGAGGGCCACGCCGTCCTCGTCGGGCGCGAGCGGCTGCTGGCCGACGCCGGGATCGCCCTGCCGCCCGCCCTGGCCGAGGCGCTGCGGTCCGCCGAGAGCACCGGGGCCACGGCTGTCGCGGTCGCCTGGGACGGGGCGGCACGCGGCGTCCTGACGGTGACCGACGCGCTCAAGGAGACCAGCGCCGAGGCCGTGGCCGAGCTGCGCGCCCTGGGCCTCGCACCGGTCCTGCTCACCGGCGACAACCGGGCCTCGGCCGAGGCGGTCGCGCACGCGGTCGGCATCGGCCCGGACGACGTGATCGCCGAGGTCCTGCCGCAGGAGAAGGTCGACGTGATCCGGCGGCTGCGGGCCGAGGGCCGCACCGTGGCGATGGTCGGCGACGGGGTCAACGACGCCGCCGCCCTGGCCACCGCCGACCTGGGCCTGGCCATGGGCACCGGCGCGGACGCGGCGATCGAGGCGGGCGACCTCACTCTCGTCCGCGGGGACCTGCGGGTCGCGGCCGACGCGATCCGGCTCTCCCGCCGCACCCTCGCCACGATCAAGGGCAACCTCTTCTGGGCCTTCGGCTACAACGTCGCCGCCCTGCCGCTGGCGGCCGCGGGGCTCCTGAACCCGATGATCGCGGGCGCGGCCATGGCCTTCTCGTCGGTCTTCGTCGTGACGAACAGCCTGCGGCTACGAAGGTTCACCTAGACGGATCTGGACCTCCACACAATCCACACGGCACAATTGCATCATCCTCACGCGGGGGCCCGTATCTACATATCGGGCCTCTTGTGTACGCACGGGACATATGCAAGAGACGCAGATCACATTAATGAGAACGTAACCCTTTGCAGGTCTCGTGAGTCTAAGGAGGCGATGCAGGAACGTCTTGGGGGGCGTTTCCGTATCAACCGGGCCCGTCTTGGGGGACGGACCCGACTGCGTTGGCCGGGGCACGTGCACCGGGGAGCTTGAGCGGCCCACCCGTACGTACGTGTTCCGGCGGCCGACGCGGACACCGAGACACCCGGCCGGATCCCGTGGGGGGAATCCGTCACCGGGAAAAGGAAAGCGCCCCGACTGTCGGCCCGTGGGGGGACCGACAGCGGGGCGCTTTCTGCTCCGCCTGCAGGGGCGCGGGGAACTGCGCGCCCAGTCCCCACCGGCGGTCAGACGGCGTACGGCCACGGGGCTCCGCCCCGGACCCCGCTCCTCAATCGCCGGAGGGGCTTGATTCTGCTTCTGCTCAGCGCTGCTCTACGGGGACGAAGTCCCGCTCGACGACGCCCGTGTAGATCTGGCGCGGGCGGCCGATGCGCGAACCCGGCTCCTTGATCATCTCGTGCCACTGGGCGATCCAGCCCGGGAGACGGCCCAGCGCGAAGAGCACCGTGAACATCTCGGTCGGGAAGCCCATGGCCCGGTAGATCAGGCCGGTGTAGAAGTCGACGTTCGGGTAGAGCTTGCGCTCGACGAAGTAGTCGTCGGCCAGCGCGTGCTCTTCCAGCTTCAGCGCGATGTCCAGCAGCTCGTCGGACTTGCCGAGCGCCGAGAGGACGTCGTGCGCCGCCGCCTTGATGATCTTCGCCCGGGGGTCGAAGTTCTTGTAGACGCGGTGCCCGAAGCCCATGAGCTTCACGCCGTCTTCCTTGTTCTTCACCTTGCGGATGAAGGTGTCGACGTCGCCGCCGGAGGCCTGGATGCCTTCCAGCATCTCCAGCACCGACTGGTTGGCACCGCCGTGCAGCGGACCCCACAGGGCCGAGATGCCCGCGGAGATCGACGCGAACATGTTGGCCTGCGAGGAGCCGACCAGACGCACGGTGGACGTCGAACAGTTCTGCTCGTGGTCCGCGTGCAGGATGAGCAGCTTGTCCAGCGCGGAGACGACGACCGGGTCCAGCTCGTACTCGGCGGCCGGCACGGAGAACGTCATGCGCAGGAAGTTCTCGACATAGCCGAGGTCGTTGCGCGGGTAGACCACCGGGTGGCCCTGCGACTTCTTGTACGCGTACGCCGCGATCGTCGGAAGCTTGGCGAGCAGGCGGATCGTCGAAAGATTGCGCTGCTGCTCGTCGAACGGGTTGTGGCTGTCCTGGTAGAAGGTGGACAGCGCGGAGACCACCGACGACAGCATGGCCATCGGGTGAGCGTCGCGCGGGAACCCGTCGTAGAACCGCTTGACGTCCTCGTGCAGCAGCGTGTGCTGCGTGATGTCGTTCTTGAAAGTGGCGAGCTCGTCCACGGTGGGAAGCTCGCCGTTGATCAGCAGGTAGGCCACCTCGGTGAAGGTGGAACGCTCGGCCAGCTGCTCGATCGGGTAGCCGCGGTACCGGAGGATGCCCTGCTCACCGTCGAGGTAGGTGATGGCGGATTTATAGGCGGCCGTGTTGCCGTATCCGCTGTCGAGGGTCACCAGTCCGGTCTGGGCCCGGAGCTTCCCGATGTCGAAGCCCTTGTCGCCGACGGTGCTGTCGATCACCGGGTAGGTGTACTCGCCATCGCCGTACCGCAGTACTACAGAGTTGTCGCTCACGTCATCCCTCACCGACGTAGTGCCTCTTCTTCGAGGTGCCCTGACTGTCTCTACCATCCCCCACTTGGCCCAGCAGAGTGCACTCGGGGTCGACCATTGGGCCTATTGGCGGCACTCAGTGCCGTCTAACCTGCTCATCCTGCCCCCTTCGCCCTGGTTCCGGAAGTGCTCTGTGACCTTCGCGACGAATTTGATCGATCAAAACTTTTGAAGGTTCGCGCCGGACAACCGGAAATCGAGCGCAGTACAGCGTCTACCCGCCGAAACCGTGCGCACCGCCTGGCCGAGAGCCTTCCGCGAACCGACCAGGACCACCAGCTTCTTGGCTCGGGTGACCGCCGTGTAGAGCAGATTCCGCTGAAGCATCATCCAGGCCCCGGTCGTCACCGGGATCACCACGCACGGGTACTCGCTGCCCTGTGAGCGGTGGATGGTCACAGCGTAGGCATGAGCCAGCTCGTCCAGCTCGTCGAAGTCGTAGGGCACCTCCTCGTCCTCGTCCGTCAGGACGGTGAGCTTCTGCTCGTCGGCGTCGAGGGAGGTGACGACCCCGACCGTGCCGTTGAACACCCCGTTCGTCCCCTTCTCGTAGTTGTTCCTGATCTGGGTGACCTTGTCGCCGACCCGGAAGACGCGGCCGCCGAACCGCTTCTCGGGCAGCTCGGGGCGGCCGGGGGTGATCGCCTGCTGGAGCAGCCCGTTCAGCGTGCCCGCGCCGGCCGGGCCGCGGTGCATGGGGGCGAGGACCTGGACGTCGCGCCGCGGATCGAGGCCGAATCTGGCCGGGATGCGGCGGGCGGCCACGTCCACGGTGAGCCGGCCCGCCTCCTCGGTGTCCTCCTCCACGAACAGGAAGAAGTCCTTGAGTCCCTGGGTGAGGGGCGGTGTCCCCGCGTTGATCCGGTGGGCGTTCGTGACGACGCCCGACTCCTGGGCCTGGCGGAAGATGCGGGTCAGGCGCACGGCGGGGACGGGGCTCTCCTCGGCGAGCATGTCCCGCAGCACCTCGCCCGCCCCCACGCTCGGCAGCTGGTCCACGTCCCCCACGAAGAGCAGATGGGCGCCGGGCGGGACGGCCTTCACCAGTTTGTTGGCCAGGAGCAGGTCGAGCATGGAGGCCTCGTCCACCACGACCAGGTCGGCGTCGAGCGGCCGGTCCTTGTCGTACGCGGCGTCCCCTCCCGGTTTGAGTTCGAGCAGGCGGTGGACCGTGGACGCCTCCGCGCCCGTCAGTTCGGCCAGCCGCTTGGCGGCCCGGCCGGTGGGTGCGGCAAGGACCACCTTCGCCTTCTTCGCACGCGCCAGCTCCACGATCGAGCGGACCGTGAACGACTTGCCGCAGCCGGGCCCGCCGGTGAGCACGGCGACCTTCTGGGTGAGCGCGAGCTTGACGGCCTCCTCCTGCTCGGGCGCGAGCTCCGCCCCCGTACGGCCGGAGAGCCAGGTCAGCGCCTTGTCCCAGACCACGTCCCGGAAGGCGGGCATCCGGTCCTCGCCCGTGCGCAGCAGCCGCAACAGCTGGGCGGACAGCGACAGTTCGGCCCGGTGGAACGGGACGAGGTACACGGCGGTGACCGGCGCCACCCCGTCCTCGCCCGGCACCTCCTCCCGGACGACCCCGACCTCGCCGGAGTCCTCGTCCGGCAGGGTGAGCTCGGCGAGGCACTCGATGACGAGGCCCGTGTCGACCTGGAGCAGCTTCACCGCGTCGGCGATGAGGCGCTCCTCGGGCAGGAAGCAGTGGCCCTGGTCGGTGGACTGCGACAGCGCGTACTGCAGACCGGCCTTGACGCGCTCGGGGCTGTCGTGCGGGATGCCGACCGACTGGGCGATGCGGTCGGCGGTGAGGAAGCCGATGCCCCAGACGTCCGAGGCCAGGCGGTACGGCTGGTTCTTCACCACGGAGATGGAGGCGTCCCCGTACTTCTTGTAGATCCGCACCGCGATGGAGGTGGACACCTCGACGCTCTGCAGGAAGAGCATCACCTCCTTGATGGCCTTCTGCTCCTCCCAGGCGTCGGCGATCTTCTTGGTGCGCTTGGGGCCGAGGCCCGGCACCTCGACGAGCCGCTTCGGCTCCTGCTCGATGATGTCGAGGGTGTCGAGCCCGAAGTGCTGGGTGATGCGGTCGGCGAAGACCGGGCCGATCCCCTTGACGAGGCCCGAGCCGAGATAGCGGCGGATGCCCTGGATCGTGGCGGGCAGCACCGTCGTGTAGTTCTCCACGGTGAACTGCTTGCCGTACTGCGGGTGGGAGCCCCAGCGGCCCTCCATCCGCAGCGACTCCCCCACCTGCGCGCCGAGCAGCGAGCCGACCACGGTCAGCAGGTCACCGGCGCCTCTGCCGGTGTCCACGCGCGCCACGGTGTAACCCGTCTCCTCGCTGGCAAACGTGATCCGCTCGAGGACTCCCTCGAGCACCGCCATCGGCCGCGCGGCCGCCGCCTGCTGCTTCGCCATGATCCGACCGTATCGGTGGGGTCCGACAACGGGACAGCCCTCCGGAAGAACCTGCACCTTGAAGCTTTTCTGCGTCCGTTCGGGCGGGCCGCGAGGGAATCAGAGGTCCGAATGAATGACACCGCCCAAACCTTGCGTGACCGAATTCAATTCAAGGCCGTTTCGGCAGATCGCACGTCGCACAATAAAGGCGACTTTCGTCACCCCCGGACAAATGGAGAAGAAATGATCCGCAAGGTTCTGGCCGGCGCCGCACTGGCGACCGCCGCAGCCGCCGCGACCGTCGGCAGCACGGGTGCGGCCGTGGCCCACACCGGCGGCCCGGAGGCCGAGAACATGCAGACCAGCGCGCACGACATGAACCAGGCCGCGCGCGTCGCCAACGGCGAGACCACCAGCGGCACGGGCGCCTCCGAGTTCGCCACCAGCAACGGTGACGTGGCCATCGCCGGCGACCCGGGCGGCATCCTGAACAGCTACGGCGCCCCGTTCGTCGACGTCGACCTGCGCTGCGCCGTCCCCGCGGCCCAGGGCGTGGGCGGCAACGTCCTCGGCGGTCCGGTCACCGCCTGCAACAACGCCCCCGTCGACCAGTTCGACGCTCCCGAGCGCATCGTCTGAGACCCTCGCGCATTCCCCTTCGCATAGGGTTTCACCCATAGTCGAAGCCCCTTCGGCCGCGTCCCCTCCTTACGCGGCCGAAGGGGCTTTGCCTTTTTCCTTTTGTCGCGCACGGCCGAATTCCCGGCCCTTCCCGAATTCCGGTGCGGCGCGTACGGTTCCGGGGTGAGCGCAGCGACTGGAGCGGGTGGGACGGACGGGGCGGCCGGGGCGGCCGGGCCGCCGGTGAGCGTGCGGCGGGTGCTGCCCGACCTGCTGACGGCGGTGGCACCACCGGTCGGGGAGCGGCTGATCGGGGTGTGGCTGTACGGGTCGGCGGTGACGGGGTCGTTCGACCGGGGCGTCAGCGACATCGACGTACTGATCGGCATCGAGGGTGAACTCGACCTGGACACAGACGAGTTGGCCGCGGCGCATGCGCAGATCCTGCGCGCGCATCCCGGGTTCCGCGACCGGCTCGACCTCACCTGCGCGCCCGCCGCGGCCCTCTCGGGCGGTCTGCTGCACCCGCTGTTCGTGGTGTCTCCCGGTGAACCGCCGCACACGGTGCGGGTGGCACCCCGCTGGGCGCTCACGCGCGCCCTGGTCCGGGAGACGGGCCTGACCCTGGCGGGCCGTCCGGCGCGCGAGGCGCTCGCGCCGGCGGACGCCGGGGAGGTGCGGCTCGCGCTCGTCGACTCCGTCGCGGAGCTGCGCCGCCGGGCGCCCGGGGTGCGCCATCGCGGCGGCCACGCGTACGTCGTCCTGACCGCGTGCCGGGCCCTGCGCGCCCTGACGGCGGGCGAGTTGGCGGACAAGGGCGAGGCGGCGGCCTGGACGGCGGAGCGGTGGCCCCGGCTGCGCCCGCTGCTGGCGGCGGCACTGGTGTGGCGCCGCACGCAGGCGGTCAGGGACGAGACGCCGCTGCCGGCGGAACTGGTGCCGCTGCTGGGCGAGTTGCTGGATCTGGCGGCGGCCGCGGCGGTCGCGGAAGAAACGCACTCCGAACGGAAACATCATCGGGGCGCACGGGACCGATGAGTTTTCCCCGGTCCACCGGTCTACACTCCCGACACGTTCACCACGGACCGGACAGGACCACGCCATGACCACGACCCCCGCCGCCAAGGGCCCCGCCAGCTACTTCCCGTCCATCGAGAAGAAGTACGGCGAGCCGATCGCGCACTGGCAGGGCCTCATCCGCAGCTCGCCGCTGACCAAGCACATGGAGCTGGTGAACTGGCTCAAGGCCGAGCACGGCCTGGGCCACGGTCACGCCAACGCGCTGGTGGCGCAGACGCTCGCCGAGGACAAGGCCGCCTAGGACCCGTCACCGGGCAGGGCTCACACCCCGCCCATCGGCTCCACGTCGACCTTCACCGGCGTGCCCCACACCCGCACGACCTCGTAGTCGGTGAACTCGTGCACCAGGCGGTACGCCATCGCGGCGTCCGGGCGGCGGCGCTGGGCCGCCAGGTACAGGTCCGCCTCGCGGCGGTCGTGGCGCGGGGTGCCGCAGAGCTGCCAGACCTGGCCGGTCCACATCTCGGGGATCCAGCGCTGCTGGGGCTGCGGGCGGTCCTCGCGCGTGCCGTACCGCGACAGGACCGGCTGCTGCTCGGTGCGCGGGCGGGCGGGGCCGCCGCCGAACTCGGAGCGGCGGGCCTGGCGGCGGCGGGTCTCGCAGAGCAGGCACAGGTCGGGCGCCGACTCGTCGACCGCGCCCTGGGGGTGCTCGGGGCAGCGGGTCGTCGGCGCCGAGCCGGTGACCGTGTCGTCGAGCAGCTCGAGGGCGCGCTTCACATCGCCGCGCACCTCGTGGAGCTTGGCGTCCGACGTGTCCCCGGTGAGGCCCTCGCCGTGCTCGCCGAGCAGGCGCAGGGCGCGGCCGAGTGCGGTGAGCTGCGCGTGGTTCACAGTCCTGTGCTCCGTCTCCGTGTGCCGATACGGCCCGTGCCGTCGTGGGTCCTCCACCATCGCACGCGGCACCGACAAAGCCCCCGCCATCACTCCCGCTCCATCACGATCCGGTCACGACAACCGGAACCCCTCTTGCCACGGACCCGTGTAATCGATTCCAATCCCTCATGTAATCGATTCCATGCACATGTGCGGCCTGCTCTTCCCAGATGAGCCCGGACCCGCATGCGCGCACGCAGCCACAAGGAGGTGGCCCGTGGTGTCTTCGAGCGCGAGCATCAAGGACGTCGCGGCCGCGGCCGGGGTGTCCGTCGCCACGGTCTCCCGCGTCCTGAACAGCCATCCGTCCGTCAGTCCGGACGCGCGCACCCGGGTCATGGCCGCCGTGGAGTCGCTGGGCTACCGGCCCAACGCGGTGGCCCGTTCCCTGCGCACCCACCAGACCCGCACCCTCGGCCTGGTCATCAGCGACGTGCTGAACCCGTACTTCACCGAGCTGGCCCGCTCCGTCGAGGAGGAGGCCCGCGCCCTCGGCTACAGCGTCATCATCGGCAACGCCGACGAGCGGCCCGACCTGCAGGACCACCACGTCCAGAACCTGCTGGACCGGCGCATCGACGGGCTGCTCGTCTCCCCCACCGACGGCGGCTCCCCGCTCATGCTGGCCGCGGCCCGCACCGGCACCCCGATGGTCTTCGTCGACCGGTGGATCCCGGGCGTCGACGTGCCCGTCGTGCGCTCCGACGGACGGGCCGCGATCCGGGACCTGGTCGCGCACCTGCACCGGCTCGGGCACCGCCGGCTCGCCATCATCGCGGGACCGGCCGCCACGACCACCGGCAGCGAACGCGTCGACGCCTTCCGGGAGGCCCTCGCCTCGTACGAGCTGGAGCTGCCGGACGCCTACATTGGGCAGGGCGACTTCCAGGCGGACAGCGGGCGCCGGGTGGTGGACGGCTTCCTGGATCTCGCCGAGCCGCCCGAGGTCGTCTTCGCGGCCGACAACCTCATGGCGCTCGGCGCGCTGGACGCCATCCGCGCGCGCGGGCTGCGCGTCCCGGCCGACATCGCGCTCGCCGCCTTCGACGACATCCCCTGGTTCGTGCACACCGATCCGCCGGTGACGGCGATCGCGCAGCCCACCAAGGACCTCGGCCGGGCCGCCGTGCGCGCCCTGGTCGACCGCATCGAGGGGCGCACCCCGCAGTCGGTGACGCTCCCCGCCCACCTCGTCGTACGGCGTTCCTGCGGCGAATCCCCCCACCCGCGTACCTCAACGGAGAGGAGCACCCGGTGACCCCGGTCGAACAACAGGGCAACCCGGCGGAGTTGCTGCGTATCGAAGGGATACGGAAGACCTTCCCCGGCGTCGTCGCGCTCGACAGCGTCGACTTCGACCTGCGCCGCGGCGAGGTGCACGTCCTGCTCGGCGAGAACGGGGCCGGCAAGAGCACGCTCATCAAGATGCTCTCCGGCGCCTACACGCCCGACGAGGGCCGCATCACCGTCGGCGGCGAGCAGGTCCGTATCCATGGTGCGCAGGACGCCGAGCGGCTCGGGATCGCGACCATCTACCAGGAGTTCAACCTCGTTCCCGATCTGACGGTCGCCGAGAACATCTTCCTGGGCCGCCAGCCGCGCCGCTTCGGGCTGATCGACCGGAAGAAGATGGAGAGCGACGCCGAGGCGCTCCTCGCGCGCGTGGGCGTCAACGTGTCGCCCCGCGCGCGGGTGCGTGAACTCGGCATCGCCCGGCTCCAGATGGTCGAGATCGCGAAGGCGCTGAGCCTGGACGCGCGCGTACTGATCATGGACGAGCCGACCGCGGTGCTCACCTCCGAGGAGGTCGAGAAGCTCTTCGCGATCGTGCGGGCGCTGCGCGAGGACGGCGTCGGCGTCGTCTTCATCACCCACCACCTGGAGGAGATCGCGGCGCTCGGCGACCGGGTCACCGTCATCCGGGACGGGCGCAGCGTGGGCCAGGTGCCCGCCTCGACCCCCGAGGACGAGCTCGTCCGCCTCATGGTCGGCCGCTCCATCGAGCAGCAGTACCCGCGTGAACGGCCGGACACCGGCGGCGCGTTGCTGAAGGTCGAGGGCCTGACCCGGGACGGCGTCTTCCACGACGTGAGCTTCGAGGTGCGGGCCGGTGAGGTCGTCGGCATCGCCGGACTCGTCGGCGCGGGCCGCACGGAGGTCGTCAGGGCCGTCTTCGGCGCCGATCCGTACGACCGGGGGTCCGTCGAGGTCGCGGGCACCGCGCTGCCGCGGCACGACGTGATCGCCGCGATGGCCGCCGGGGTCGGGCTGGTGCCCGAGGACCGCAAGGGGCAGGGCCTCGTCCTCGACCAGTCGGTGGAGGAGAACCTGGGGCTCGTCACGATGCGCGCGGCGACCCGCGGCGGGTTCGTCGACCGCAGGGGCCAGCACACCGCTGCCGAGCGGATCGCGTCCCAACTGGGCGTACGGATGGCCGGGTTGGGCCAGCACGTGCGCACGCTGTCCGGCGGCAACCAGCAGAAGGTCGTCATCGGCAAGTGGCTGCTCGCCGACATCAAGGTGCTGATCCTCGACGAGCCGACGCGCGGCATCGACGTCGGCGCGAAGGTCGAGATCTACCAGCTCGTCAACGAACTGACGGCCGCCGGGCACGCCGTGCTCATGATCTCCAGCGATCTTCCCGAAGTCCTGGGCATGAGCGACCGGGTCCTGGTGATGGCGCAGGGACGCATCGCCGGTGAACTCGCCGCCGAGGACGCCACGCAGGACTCCGTGATGGCGCTCGCCGTCAGCAACACCCAGACCCAGACCCAGGAGGAGGGCTCCCGTGACCACTGAAACACTCAAGAAGAGCACCCAGGCCAAGAACGGGAGCCTGCTGCGGCTGCTGCTCGACAACGGGGCGCTGACCGCGCTGGTCGTCCTGGTCATCGTGATGTCGCTGCTGTCCGGCGACTTCCTCACCACGCAGAACCTGCTGAACGTGGGTGTGCAGGCGGCCGTGACGGCCATCCTCGCGTTCGGTGTCACCTTCGTCATCGTCTCGGCGGGCATCGACCTGTCGGTCGGCTCCGTGGCGGCCCTGTCGGCCACCGTCCTCGCGTGGGCGGCGACGAACGAGGGCGTGCCCGTCGCGATAGCCGTGCTCCTGGCCGTCCTCACGGGTCTGGCGTGCGGTTTCGTCAACGGCGCCTTGATCTCGTACGGCAAGCTCCCGCCGTTCATCGCGACGCTGGCGATGCTGTCGGTCGGGCGCGGTCTGTCGCTGGTGATCTCGCAGGGCTCCCCGATCCCGTTCCCGGACTCGGTCTCCAAGCTCGGTGACACGCTGGGCGGCTGGCTGCCGGTGCCGGTCATCGTGATGGTCGTGATGGGTCTCGTCACCGCGGTCGTGCTCGGCCGGACGTTCATCGGCCGTTCCATGTACGCGATCGGCGGCAACGAGGAGGCGGCCCGCCTCTCCGGTCTGCGGGTCAAGCGGCAGAAGCTCGTCATCTACGGCCTGTCGGGCCTGTTCGCGGCCGTCGCGGGCATCGTGCTGGCCTCCCGCCTCGCCTCCGCGCAGCCGCAGGCCGCGCAGGGCTACGAGCTGGACGCCATCGCCGCCGTCGTCATCGGCGGCGCCTCCCTCGCCGGTGGTGTGGGCAAGGCGTCGGGCACGTTCATCGGCGCGCTGATCCTCGCGGTGCTGCGCAACGGCCTCAACCTGCTGTCCGTGTCCGCCTTCTGGCAGCAGGTCGTCATCGGCGTCGTGATCGCCCTCGCGGTGCTGCTCGACACGGTGCGCCGCAAGGCCGGTGCCACGCCGACCGCCGCGGGCACCGGGTCGCCCGGTCCCCAGCAGGCGCTGCAGTACGTGATCGCGGCGGTCGTCGCCGCGGCGATCGTCGGCGGCCTCGCCCTGTGGAACAACACGGGCTCCTCCGGCGGCAAGAAGGACCTGAAGATCGGCATGGCCGTCTCCACGCTCAACAACCCGTTCTTCACGGAGATGCGGGCGGGCGCGCAGGCCGAGGCGAAGAAGCAGGGCGTCAAGCTGACGGTGACGGACGCCCAGAACGACGCGTCGCAGCAGGCCAACCAGCTGCAGAACTTCACCAGCGGGGGCATGGGCGCGGTCATCGTGAACCCGGTCGACTCCGACGCCGTCGGACCGTCCGTGCGCGGCGCCAACAAGGCGGACATCCCCGTGGTCGCCGCCGACCGCGGCGTGAACAAGGCGAAGACGGCCACGCTCGTCGCCTCCGACAACGTCGCGGGCGGCAGGCAGGCCGCGAAGACCCTCGCCGACAAGCTCGGCGGCAAGGGCACCATCGTGATCCTCCAGGGCCAGGCCGGTACGTCCGCGAGCCGGGAGCGCGGCGCCGGGTTCGCCGCGGGCATCAAGGAGTTCCCGGGCATCAAGGTCGTCGCGAAGCAGCCCGCGGACTTCGACCGCACCAAGGGCCTGGACGTCATGACGAACCTGCTCCAGTCGCACCCGGACGTCGACGGCGTCTTCGCCGAGAACGACGAGATGGCGCTCGGCGCGATCAAGGCCCTCGGCGCCAAGGCCGGCACGTCGGTCGACGTCGTCGGCTTCGACGGCACCCCCGACGGCTTCAAGGCGGTCGAGGCGGGCACGCTCTACGCGTCGGTCGCCCAGCAGCCGCGCGAACTCGGCAGGATGGCCGTGCAGAACGCGATCAAGGCGGCGCAGGACGACGAGATCCCCGACGCGGTGAAGGTGCCGGTGAAGGTCGTGACCGAGAAGAACGTCGCCGCGTTCAAGTGACGCTCCGGGCGTCCTGAACCTCTGCCGCTCTCGTAGCCTTTGCGGTGACGTACGAAGAAAGGTGCAGCATGAACACGTACGACCTCCTCGTCGTGGGGTCCGCCAACGCGGACCTGGTCGTGGGCGTCGAGCGGCGCCCCGGCGCCGGGGAGACCGTCCTCGGCTCCGACCTGGTGGTCCACCCGGGCGGCAAGGGCGCCAACCAGGCGGTCGCCGCCGCCCGGCTCGGGGCCCGCACGGCGCTGCTCGCGCGGATCGGGGACGACGGCCACGGGGCGCTGCTGCGCGGGTCGATGGAGTCGGCGGGCGTGGACACGTCGGGCGTGCTGGTCGGCGGGGCGCCCACCGGGGTCGCGCTGATCACCGTCGACCCGTCGGGCGACAACTCGATCGTGGTGTCGCCGGGTGCGAACGGCCGGCTCACGCCGGACGACGTGCGGGCGGCGGGCGAGCTGTTCGCGGGCGCCCGGGTCGTCTCCGTGATGCTGGAGATCCCGCTGGAGTCGGTCGCGGAGGTCGCGCGGTCGGTCGCCGACGGGGCCCGGCTCGTCCTCAACCCGTCGCCGCCCGCGCCGCTGCCGGACGAGGTGCTCGCGGCCTGCGACCCGCTGATCGTGAACGAGCACGAGGCGCAGGTCATCGCCGATGCCTCCGGTACGGAACTGGGGGCGACCCCCGAGGACTGGGCGCGGCAGCTGCTGGCGCTCGGCCCGCGCTCGGTCGTGATCACGCTGGGCGCGGAGGGCGCGCTCGTCGCGGACGCGGCGGGATCGGAGCGGGTGGCCGCGGTGAAGGTCAAGGCCGTGGACACGACGGGTGCGGGTGACGCCTTCACGGCGGCGCTCGCCTGGCGGCTCGGCACCGGCGAGTCCCTGGCCGACGCGGCCGCCTACGCGGCGAAGGTCGGTGCCGCCGCCGTCACGAAGGAGGGCGCGCAGGCGTCGTACCCGACGGCCGAAGAGGTCGCCTCGCTGTGAAGAAGTCCGGGATACTCAACCGTCATCTGGCGGGCGCCATCGCCGAGTTGGGGCACGGGGACGGGGTCCTCGTGTGCGACGCGGGGATGCCGGTGCCGGCCGGTCCGCGCCTCGTCGACCTCGCCTTCCGGGCCGGGGTGCCGTCGTTCGCCGAGGTGCTCGACGGGCTCCTCGACGAGCTGGTGGTCGAGGCGGGGACGGCGGCGCGCGAGGTGCGCTCCGCGAACCCGTCCGCCGCCGAGCTGCTGCGGGAGCGGGTGCCGTCGCTCTCCTACGTCACCCACGAGGAGCTGAAGGCACTGTCGGCGGACGCGAAGCTCGTCGTCCGCACCGGGGAGGCGCGTCCCTTCGCGAACGTGCTGCTGCGCTGCGGCGTCTTCTTCTGATCCCGGCGCGCCGCACGAACCCCGACGTGCTGCGAGGGGCCCGGTCCGCGGACCGGGCCCCTCGGGCTTTCCCCTCCGTGTCAGAACTTCCCAGATCCCCCCAGATCCCCCTCCAAAAGTTCCGACGCCACGTACGACCCGTCGTGCTCCGGAAAGGTTGCACGCCCCGGCAGCATTTTCTTGGCTGGATTTTCAGCGTGCCGACATTACGGGGCAGTCGTAGCGTTTGACGCATGAGCGAACAATCGTCGGAAAACTCGCTGGAGAAGGACGTCATCGACGAGCTCGGCGACGACCGGCTGCACGAGCTCGCGGGCCTGCTGGGCACGGACCCCTCCGGGGCGCAGGACGTCGTCGGCAGCACCGTCTCGGCGCTCTCGGGCGGCCTGCGGGAGCGGGCGGACGAGGGGCCCGAAGGGGCGCAGGAGGTCCGGGACGCCATCGCCGAGGCCGAGGCGCCGCCCCTGCAGGGCGTCGCCACGCTGGGCGGGCTCGCCTCCGGCGGGCTGCTGGCGGGGCTCCTCGCGAAGATGAGCCGGCCGGTGGCCAACGCGGTCGCCAAGAAGACGGGGTTGCCCGCGGCGAACGTGGCGCGCGGGATCGAGATGCTGATTCCTGTGGTGCTGGCGGTCATGAGCAAGCGCGCCGCGCGGAAGCGGTAGCCGCCTGTTCACCGTGGGACCTCGTGCGGCGTGGGCGGGTGCGGGCCGGTGGGGCTTCTCGCGCAGTTCCCCGCGCCCCTGAAGGCTGCGGCTACGCCGCGCCTTCCCCCGAGATGGCGCACGGAGTGCGCATCTCAGGGGCGCGGGGAACTGCGCGAGCAGGCACCGACGGTCGACCGGTCAGGCGGCGTGACGCGTGAAACGGTCGGCCGTCTCCGCGAGGACCTCTCGGCCGTCGCGGGCCCACAGCCCGTCGTTGAAGAGCTCGACCTCGATGGGGCCGGCGTAGCCCTGGGCCTCCACCAGCCCCCGCCAGTACCGCATGTCGATCGCCCCGTCACCGATCTGGCCACGCCCGTTGAGGACGCCCTCCGGCAGCGGGGTCGTCCAGTCGGCGAGCTGGAACGTCGCGATGCGGCCCTGCGCCCCCGCCCGGGCGATCTGCGCGGGCGCGGTGTCGTCCCACCAGATGTGGTACGTGTCCACGCAGACGCCGACCTGGTGGGCCGGGAACCGCTCGGCGATGTCCAGGGCCTGTGCGAGGGTCGAGACGACGCACCGGTCGGCCGCGTACATCGGGTGCAGCGGTTCGATGGCGAGCCGCACCCCCTGCTCGGCGGCGTACGGGGCGAGTTCGACGAGTGCGTCGGCGATCCGCTCCCGCGCGCCCGGCAGGTCGTAGGACCCGGCCGGCAGTCCGCCCGAGACCAGGACCAGGACGTCCGTGCCGAGGGTGACGGCCTCGTCGACGGCCCGCTTGTTGTCCTCGATCGCCGCCTTGCGCTCGGTCGCGTCGATCGCGGTGAGGAAGCCGCCCCGGCAGTGCGTGGTGACACCGAGACCGGCGTCGCGCAGCAGCTTCGCCGCCGCCTCGACGCCGTACGCCTGGACGGGCTCGCGCCAGGTGCCGACGTACTGGACGCCCGACTCCCGGCAGGAGTCGGCCAGTTCGGGCAGGCTGAGCTGCTTGACCGTCATCTGGTTGATGGAGAAGCGCGGGTCCGCGGTCACGATGACACTCCGTACAGGGCGAGCAGGTTCTTCATCCGGGCCTCCGCCAGCTCCGGGTTCGGGAACAGGCCGAGGCCGTCGGCCAGTTCGTAGGCCCGCGCGAAGTGCGGCAGCGAGCGTGCCGACTGCAGTCCGCCGACCATGGTGAAGTGGTCCTGGTGGCCGGAGAGCCAGGCCAGGAAGACGACGCCGGTCTTGTAGAAGCGGGTCGGCGCCTGGAAGAGGTGCCGGGACAACTCGACCGTGGGGTCGAGGAGTTCACGGAATCCCTTCGCGTCCCCCGTGTCGAGGACGCGGACCGCCTGCGCGGCGAGCGGGCCCAGCGGGTCGAAGATGCCGAGCAGGGCGTGCGAGAAGCCGCGGTCGTCGCCCGCGATCAGTTCGGGGTAGTTGAAGTCGTCGCCCGTGTAGCAGCGCACGCCCTTGGGCAGGCGGCGGCGCAGGTCGACCTCGCGCCGGGCGTCCAGGAGCGAGACCTTGATGCCGTCGACCTTGTCCGGGTGCGCGGCGATGACGTCGAGGAACGTCTCGGTCGCGGCGTCCAGGTCGGCGGAGCCCCAGTAGCCCTCCAGGGCCGGGTCGAACATCGGGCCCAGCCAGTGCAGGACGACGGGTTCGGTGGCCTGGCGCAGCAGGTGGCCGTAGACGTCGAGGTAGTCCTCGGGGCCCTTGGCGACGGCGGCGAGGGCGCGGGACGCCATGAGGATCGCCTGCGCGCCCGTCCCCTCCACGAGCGCGAGCTGTTCCTCGTAGGCGGCCCGCACCTCGGCCAGGTCCTTCGCGGGTGCGGTGAGCTGGTCGGTGCCGACGCCGCACGCGATGCGTCCGCCGACGGACCGCGCCTCGGCCGCCGAGCGCTCGATGAGCTCGGCGGCGCCCGCCCAGTCCAGGCCCATGCCGCGCTGCGCCGTGTCCATGGCCTCCGCCACGCCGAGGCCGTGCGACCACAGGTGGCGGCGGAAGGCGAGGGTGGCGTCCCAGTCGACGGCGGCCGGTGAGTCCGGGGTCGTGTCGGCGAACGGGTCGGCGACGACGTGCGCGGCCGAGAAGACGACGCGCGAGGCGAGCGGCGCGCCGGTATCGAAGGACAGGGGCGTGGCGCGGGGCTCGTAGGCCCGCAGTCCGCCCTGGCCGTCCGGGAGTCGGATCGTCACAGCGTGATCTCCGGAACGTCGACGCGGCGGCCCTCGGCGGACGCCCGCAGGCCCAGCTCGGCGAGCTGCACGCCACGGGCGCCGGCCAGCAGGTCCCACTGGTAGGGCGCGTCGGCGTAGACGTGCTTGAGGAAGAGCTCCCACTGCGCCTTGAAGCCGTTGTCGAACTCGGCGTTGTCGGGGACCTCCTGCCACTGCTCGCGGAACGAGTACGTGGCGGGGATGTCGGGGTTCCACACCGGCTTCGGCGTGGCACTGCGGTGCTGGACGCGGCAGTTGCGCAGGCCCGCGACGGCGGAGCCCTCCGTGCCGTCGACCTGGAACTCGACGAGCTCGTCGCGGTTGACGCGCACGGCCCAGGAGGAGTTGATCTGGGCGACGGCGCCGCCGTCGAGTTCGAAGATGCCGTACGCGGCGTCGTCGGCGGTGGCGTCGTAGGGCTTGCCGTTCTCGTCCCAGCGCTGCGGGACGTGCGTGGCGATGAGCGCCTGCACGGACGTGACCCGGCCGAACAGCTCGTGGAGCACGTACTCCCAGTGCGGGAACATGTCGACGACGATGCCGCCGCCGTCCTCGGAGCGGTAGTTCCACGACGGGCGCTGGGCTTCCTGCCAGTCGCCCTCGAAGACCCAGTAGCCGAACTCGCCGCGCACGGAGAGGATCTTGCCGAAGAAGCCGCCGTCGATGAGGCGCTTCAGCTTGAGCAGGCCCGGCAGGAAGATCTTGTCCTGGACGACACCGGACTTGACGCCCGCGGCCTTGGCGAGGCGGGCCAGTTCGAGGGCGCCGTCGAGGCCGGTCGCGGTCGGCTTCTCGGTGTAGACGTGCTTGCCCGCGGCGATGGCCCGCTTGAGGACGTCCTCGCGGGTGGAGGTCATCGCGGCGTCGAAGAAGATGTCGATCGAGTCGTCGGCGAGGACGGCGTCGACGTCGGTGGAGATGTTCGCCTCGTCCAGGCCGTGCTTCTCCGCGAGCGCCTTCAGGGCGTGCTCGCGGCGGCCGACGAGGACCGGCTCGGGCCACAGCACCGTGCCGTCGCCGAGGTCGAGCCCGCCCTGCTCGCGCAGGGCGAGGATGGAGCGGACGAGGTGCTGGCGGTAGCCCATGCGCCCCGTCACGCCATTCATGGCGATGCGCACCGTCTTGCGTGTCACGTGAGTCCCTTCGTCCAGCCACCCGTACGCGGCGTACGCGAATCGGCGCCTGCCGGATCGTACGTAGCAAGCGCTTTCTATCTGAGAAGAAGCTAGCCTCTGCACAGCCGCTCGGACAAGAGCGGAGACCGGACCGGCCTTGTGAACGAGCCCGGGGCCCTTCCGACCGACCCGCCCGGAGCCATTGCCGGAGCCTTTGACGGAGGATGACGATGACCGTGACCCTGGCGGACGTGGCCGCCCGCGCGCAGGTGTCCCCCGCCACCGTCTCGCGCGTGCTGAACGGCAACTACCCGGTGGCCGCCGCCACGCGTGAGCGCGTCCTCAAGGCCGTCGACGAGCTGGACTACGTCCTCAACGGCCCGGCGAGCGCGCTGGCCGCCTCCACGTCGGACCTGGTCGGAGTCCTGGTCAACGACATCGCCGACCCCTTCTTCGGCATCATGGCGTCGGCCGTGCAGTCGGAGATCGTCGGCCCCGGCGGCCGGGCGGGCGGCGAGCGGCTCGCGGTGGTCTGCAACACGGGCGGCGACCCGGAGCGCGAACTGACGTACCTGACCCTGCTGCAGCGCCAGCGCGCGGCGGCGGTCGTGCTGACCGGCGGCGCGATCGAGGACGAGGCCCATGTCGCCGCTGTGGCGGGCAAGTTGAGACGGCTGTCCGAGGCCGGCACCCGGGTCGTCCTGTGCGGACGCCCGCCACTGCCGGACACCGACGCGGTGGCCCTGACCTTCGACAACCGGGGCGGGGGACGGGAGTTGACGGAGCATCTGCTCTCCCTCGGCCACCGCCGCATCGGATACGTGGCGGGTCCCGAGGAGCGTACGACGACCCGCCACCGCCTGGAGGGGCACCGCGAGGCGCTGGCCGGCGCGGGCGTGACGGAGTCCGACGACCTGGTGGTGCACGGCCCCTACGACCGGGCGGCCGGGCATGCGGCGACGGTCGAACTCCTGGGCAAGGACCCGTCGTTGACAGCCGTGGTCGCGGCCAACGACACGGTGGCGCTCGGCGCGTGCGCGGCCCTGCGGGAGGCCGGGCTGCGCATCCCGGAGGACGTCTCGGTGGCGGGCTTCGACGACCTGCCGTTCAGCGTGGACGCGGTCCCCGCCCTGACGACCGTACGTCTGCCGCTCGCCGAGGCGGCGGCGCGGGCGGGCCGGATCGCGATGGGCCGGGAGGCGGCGCCGCCCGGCGGGGTCGATGTCGTACGGGGCGAGCTGGCGGTACGGGGATCGACGGGAGCGCCGCGTGGCAAGTGACGGACCGGGTCCTCTCCGCTGGACGGCCCCGATCCTGCTGAACCTCCTGATCGGCCTGCCGGCGACGGTTCCGCTGGGCTGCGCGTGGTGGCTGGTGAGCGAGTGGCTGCCGATGGACTGCGGCAGCGTCCAGGAGTCCTACTCCCCTGGTTTCAGCGGGAGTTGCAACTACAGCACCCTCGACAACGGTCCGGTGGTGATGGGCCTCGGCGCGGTGTCCGGAGCCGTGGTGCTCGGCCTGGTGGCCTGGGCCAACGTCTCGCTGTCCCGCAACCCGGCGCTCGGCCGGGCGACGTGGCTGCGGGCGGCGCCGTTCGTGGTGGCGCCGTTCGCGGCGTGGGCCGCGCTCGCCCTGTTCGCGGGCTAGGACCTGCTGTTCGCGGGCCAGGACCCGGAACGCCCGCTCGCCGCCGGCCGGCGCCCCGCGAGCCGGCACCCGAGGCAGCCGGCGTGCCCCGCGCCCGCGCTCACGTCCCGCACCCGGACGGGGCGCTGACCGACGGGCCGGGGCCCCGGCGGCTTGCCCCACCCCGCGAGGTGCAGCACCCAGACGACCACGGCGGCCACGACCAGGACGGCGGGCCCCAGCCACACCCCCGGCCGCCACCCGATGACCCCGAGCCCGGTGACCGCGACCCCGGCGGTGGCGACGGCGCAGCCGGCCCAGCCCGCGAGGGTGTGGCCGTCGTCGTGGTGCTGCGCCACGACGGCCTGCTCGCCGGCTTCCCCGCTCACTCGCACACGCATGTCCACGTATCGACTCCCCACGTCTCGACTCATTTGTTGAGCGATGACTCAACAACGGATCGCCAGGACCCTAGCACCACTCTTGAGCGACCGCTCAACAAATGGGGATCTCCGGTTACAGTTGCGGCATGAGCGAGGCCAGGACACGAGGACGACCGCGTACGTTCGACCGGGACGCGGCACTCGCGACGGCCGTCCGGCTGTTCTGGGAGCGCGGCTTCGAGGCGACCTCGGTGGGCGAGCTGACCACCGCCATGGGCATCCGCCCGGCCAGCCTGTACGCGGCGTTCGGGGACAAGAAGGCGCTGTTCAGAGAGGCCGTCGAGGTGTACGGGCGGTCACCGGTCGGCGCCTTCGTGGCCGAGGCCCTGGCGGAGGAGGAGACGGCCCGCGGCGCGTTCGCCCGGATCCTGCGCGACGCGGCGAGGATCTACGCGGACCCGTCCCACCCGGCCGGCTGCCTCGCCATCAGCGCCGCCACGAACGTCACGGCCCAGGACGCGGAGGTCGCGGCGTTCCTGCGCGACGTGCGCAACGCGGGCGTGGCCGCCTTCGAGGACCGTCTGAACAGGGCGAAGAAGGACGGCGAACTCCCCGCCGAGGCGGACGCGCCCGCCCTGGCGTCCTACTTCACGGCGGTCGTCCAGGGCCTGTCGCAACGGGCCCGCGACGGAGCGACCGCGGAAGAGCTGGCGCGGGTGGCCGAACTGGCCCTGGCGGCGTGGCCGGGAGGCCGTTGAGACCGGGCCCGGACAGGTTCGCGGGAGTCCGTCGCCGCGGTCACGGCGTGGTGGCGAGTTCGACGAGGTGGCGGGCGGTGCCCGCGGGGTCGACCGTCTGGTGGAGGTGTTCGCCGGGGAGGTGGGCCACGCGCCAGCCGCGTGCGCGCGCCTCCTCGGCCGGTTCCTCGTACGGAGGGCCGAAGAGGAGGTACGAGACCGGGTGGTCGTCCCAGCCCTCGGGGACCGGGACGTGCTGCTCGTAGTAGGACAGGGGCAGGGTGGGCTGCTCCGCGACGAGCGTCCGCCGCGTCGCCGGGTCCGGGAACATGGGCGCGACGTCCGCCTCGTCCCACCAGTCCGTCCAGCGCGGCAGCCGTCCGTCCACGGCCAAGGGGCGGAGGAGATCCAGGAGTTCGGGCGGGGCGACCGGGGTCGGGCCCTGCCTGGCCGGCAGGGCGGCGTCGACGAAGACGGAGCCGGTCACCGGGTGGTCGAGGCCGGAGCGGATCAGCGGGAGGAACAGGCCCGCGTTGCTGTGGGCGACCAGCACGACCGGGATGCCGGCCGGCACCTGCCGGAGGTCGTCGCGCACGGCGCGTACGACGTGGGGCCAGAAGGGCGCTGCGCACGCGCCCACGTGGAGGAGGGACGGAACCCGCACCCGATGCCCCGCGGCCGTCAGGTGACCGGCCACGGAACGCCAGGTCGAGGGCCCCACGGACGGACTGTGCACGAGTACGAAGGTCGGCCGCATACGCCGATCCTGCCGCCCTCTCCGTCACCACCGCGACCGTCTCGGCCCACAGCAGAACACCGCGCGACGCACCCCGATCGATCCCCAACTCGCCCCATCTGTAATGCACTTGACCAACAGGACCGGCGGCGCGGGTCGGTGGACGTGGACGGGTGGTGGGCGTACCGTGGGCGGACCCCCAAAACCTCTGACTGAGTCAACTGTCCGAGCCGCGAGGTGGCCATGACCGTGCACGACATCCGGTCCTTCAACCGCTTCTACACGAACGTCATCGGCGCGCTGGACTACAGCCGCCACCTGTACGCCCCGTACACCCTCACCGAGTCCCGCGTGCTGTACGAGCTCGCGCACACCGAGAAGGTGGACGCCGCCGACCTGCGGACCCGGCTCTCCCTGGACGCCGGATACCTGAGCCGGATCCTCGGGAAGTTCGAGCGGGAGGGACTCGTCGAGCGCGGGTCGTCCGAGCGGGACTCGCGGCGCCGCCGCATCACACTGACCGCGCGCGGCCGCACCGCGGCCGACCTGCTCGACGAGCGGTCGCGGGAAGCGGTCGGCACGCTCCTGGCCACCGTGCCGCCCGACCAGCGCGACCGGCTCGCCGACGCGCTGCGCACCGTGCGCGAGGTGCTCGGCGACGGCCGCGCCGCCCCGCACCCGGACAACGTGCTGCTGCGCGAGCCGGGCCCCGGCGACCTGGGCTGGATCGTGGCCCGCAACGGCGCCGTGTACGCGGCCGAGTTCGGCTGGAACGCCGACTACGAGGGCCTGGTCGCCCGGATCGTCGCCGACTTCGCGCAGGACCACGACCCGCATCTGGAGCGGGTGTGGATCGCCGAGCTCGACGGGCGTCCGGTGGGGTGCGTGATGTGCGTGCGCGACGAGGCGCCGGGCACCGCGCGGCTGCGGCTGCTGCTGGTGGAGCCCGACTCGCGCGGCCTGGGCGTCGGCGACCGGCTGGTGCGGTCGGTCATCGACTTCGCGCGCGGCGTCGGCTACCGGGACCTGGTGCTGTGGACGAACGACGTGCTCAAGTCGGCCCGTTCGATCTATCTGCGGCACGGGTTCGTCCTCGTGGGCGAGAAGCCGCACCGGTCCTTCGGCGCCGACCTGATCGGCCAGGACTGGCGTCTCGCCCTGCACCGCGCACCGGAGTGACGGGCGGGAGCGCGGGTAAGGTCCGGGCCATGAAACTGGCGTTCTCCACCCTCGGTGTCCCTGGTCTCCCGATCCCCGACGTCCTCCGCCTCGCCACCACGCACGGTTACCACGGAGTGGAGCTGCGCGCGCATCCCGAGGAGCCGGTCCACCCGGGCCTGGCCCCGGCCGAACGCGCCGACGCGGCCGCCGAGTTCAAGGCGGCGGGCGTCGAGATCCTGGGGGTCGCCGGATACGCCCGGGTGGCCGCGCCCGGCGAGGACGGGCCGGTCCTGGACGAGGTACGGGCGCTGGTGGACCTCGCCCGCGACCTGGGCGCGCCGTACGTCCGGGTGTTCCCCGGCGGCGGTGACGAGCAGGGGCCCGAGGAGGCCGACGCGACGGCGGCCCGCCGCCTGGGGGTGGCCGCCGAGTACGCGGCCGACCGCGGCGTCCGGGTCCTCCTGGAGACCCACGACTCGCACCGCACCGGCGCCGCCGCCTCCCGTGTCGTCGGCCCGGTCGGCCACCGGAACGTGGGCGTGCTCTGGGACGTGATGCACACCTGGCTCGGCGGCGAGCAGCCCGTGGCCTCGTACGCCGCGCTCTCCCCCTACCTCGGCTACGTCCAGGTCAAGGACATCGCGGGCCCCGACGACAAGACGCCCCTCGCGCTCGGCGCCGGGGTGCTGCCGCTGGCCGAGTGCGTGGAGGTGCTCAGCCGGGAGGGCTGGGACGGCTGGCTGTGCTGGGAGTACGAGGCCCGCTGGTACGAGGCCGCCGCGCCGCTCCCGGAGTTGCTGGGCGCCGGACGGGAGCACCTGGCCCGGCTGCTCAACGAGTCGGCGTAGGGCGGGGATCGAGGGCCCGGTCCGCTCCGGGTGCGTCGCGCGCGTCAGCCGCGTCAGGTGCTTCGGCGGTGGCCGTGGGCCGCGCGGGCCTCTTCCGTGCGCCGCCCAGTGAGGTCAGGGCCACCCCCGCCACCAGCAGCGCGCCCGCGCACCACCGGAGCGGGCTGACCGACTCGCTCAGGAAGAGGGCGGCCGACGACATGCCGAAGACCGGGACGAGCAGCGAGTACGGGGCGACCGTCGAGGCGTCGTAGCGCTGCAGGAGCCGGCTCCACACGCTGAAGCCGAAGAGTGTGGTGACCAGGGCAACGAAGAGAATCGCGCCGGCGCCGGGGAGGTCGAGGTCCCGCAGCGCCCCGGCGTCGCGCGCCGGGCCCTCGAAGAGGAGGGAGAGGGCGAGCAGCGGCAGGACGGGGACGGCGCTCGACCACACCATGAAGTTGAACGGCGCCCCGGGCGACGCCTTGCGGGTCAGGACGTTCGAGACGCCCCAGAACGCGGCCGCCACGAGGACCAGCGCGAAGGCGCCGAGCGGGCCTGAGCCGCCCTCGTCGACGGCCGCCACCGCGATGCCGGAGAGCGCCACGGCCATGCCCAGCACCCGGACCGGGCCCGGTCGTTCACCGAGGAACGCGAACGCGATCAGCGCGGTGAACACCGACTGGACCTGGAGGACGAGGGAGGAGAGGCCTGCGGGCATCCCGGTGTTCATGCCGATGAAGAGCAGGCCGAACTTGCCGACGCCCAGCGCGAGCCCCACTCCGACGATCCAGCGCCAGGGCACGCACGGCCGCCCCACCAGGAACACGGCGGGCACCGCGGCGAGCAGGAAGCGCAGGGCGCAGAAGAGCAGCGGCGGGAAGTGGTCGAGGCCGATGTCGATGACGACGAAGTTCACGCCCCACAGGGCGGCGACGAGGACGGCGAGGCCGGTGTGCGCAGGTCTCATGCGTCGAGGATCACGCCTCCCGACCGTGTAGCACCAGCGACGATTGCTGCATGGTTGGATGAAGCACTGCTGAAGGGTTGGTCCCGGGATGCTCGATCTGCAACGGCTGCGCGCCTTGCACGCCGTCTCCGTCCACGGCACGGTCGGCGCCGCCGCGGCCGCTCTCGGCTACACGCCGTCCGCCGTCTCGCAGCAGATCGCGAAGCTGGAGCGGGAGACCAGGACGGTACTGCTGGAGCGAGAGGGCCGGGGCGTCCGGCTCACCGACGAGGCGCTCCAACTCGCCGAGACAGCGCGTGAGTTGATGGCCATCATGGAGCGCGCCGAGACGGGGATCGAGGAGCGGCGCGGGGTGCCGGCCGGGCGGCTGACCGTCGCCGCGTTCGCCTCGGCCGCGCGGGGGCTGCTGCCCGCCGCGCTCGCCGGGCTCGCCGTGCGGCATCCCGCGCTCGACGTCCGGCTGACCGAGGTCGACCCGCACCTGTCGGTCGACCTCGTGGCGAAGGGGGCGGTCGACGTCGTGGTGGCCCACGACTGGGACATCGCGCCGCTGCCGGCTCCCGCCGGGGTCGAGCAGGCCGTCGTCGGGGACGACCTGTGCGATCTGCTGGTGCCGGACGGGCATCCGCTGGCCGGGCGGGAGTCGGTGCGGCGGGAGGAGCTGGGCGGGGAGCGGTGGGTGTCGCAGCCGCCGGGGCGGGTGTGTCACGACTGGCTCCTGCGCACGATGCGCTCCGCCGGGTTCGAGCCGGAGATCGTCCACCAGGCGGACGAGAACCCCACGTTGGTGGCGCTGGTCGCGGTGGGGCTCGATCCGATGCCGCGGCGGCGGGTGTACGCGCTGTGGCGCACCGGAACGGCGCGCCGTCCGGCGGTCGGGGCGGTCGTCGACGCGCTGCGCGCCCAGGGCCACGCCTGCCTCCGGCGTGAACCGTCCGTCTGACCGCCCGGTGGGGGCTGGTCGCGCAGTTCCCCGCGCCCCTGGGCGTCTGCCATGTGACGCGGAGTTCTTCGACCGCGGGTCTCGTCGTGCCCGCTCGCGCAGTTCCCCGCACCCCTGAAGGCATGCGCTGGCGCGCAGCTTTCCCCCGTCGGGGAGAGGCCGCCCGAAGGGCGTGCTTCTCAGGGGCGCGGGGAACTGCGCGAGAAGCCCCGCGCACCGGCAGATACCCACCCCCGGAACGGAGTTGCGGCGCCCACCCGTACCAGGCTCCCCCCACGCCACCTCCACACCAACTTCGCCGAACCTTCAAAAGTTGGGAACCCAAGCGTCGTCGCGCTCGTCCAAAGGGCACGCTGCCGGTGAGTCTCCGTAGTGCGGTGTCGGCCTCGCTGCTGGCTGCGAACGCTGACCACCCTCTCCGCCGCACACGGCCGGCAGCACGCCGTCACCGGCGCGCCCCCCTCCAACAGCGCCGGTGACGGCCCCTTCCTGCGCGAAGCCCGGAGCGTCGACTCCCTTGACTGGCAGAAACTTTCCCCATATTCATGACGCGCGGAAGTTTCCTTCAGCCGTCAGCCAGCACGCCCCTCCTCCGGAAGGAGCGCAAGTGCACCACATCTCCAGACGTACGCTGCTCGCCGCCGCCACGACCGGCGCCGCCGCCCTCTCGCTGCCCGGCACCGCCACGGCGCAGGCCGCCACGGACCGGGACCGCACCCTCAAGAAGATCATCTCCGGGATGTCCCTGGAGGAGAAGGTCGGCCAGCTCTTCGTGATGCGGGTGTACGGCCACTCGGCCACCGCCCCCGACCAGGCCGACATCGACGCCAACCTCAAGGAGATCGGCGTCCGCACGGCCGCCGAGATGATCGCCAAGTACAAGCTCGGCGGCATCATCTACTTCGCCTGGGCGCACAACGTCCGCGACCCGCACCAGATAGCCGACCTCAGCAACGGCATCCAGCAGGTCGGCCTCCAACAGCCGTCCCGCATCCCGCTGTTGATATCCACCGACCAGGAGCACGGCATCGTCGCCCGGGTCGGCAAGCCCGCCACCCTCTTCCCCGGCGCGATGGCCCTCGGCGCGGGCGGCTCCCGCTCCGACGCGCGCAAGGCCGGACAGATAGCCGGCGCCGAGCTGCGCGCGGTCGGCATCCGCCAGGACTACGCGCCCGACGCCGACGTCAACGTCAACCCGGCCAACCCCGTCATCGGCGTCCGCTCCTTCGGCGCCGACCCGCAGTCGGTCGCCGGGATGGTCGCCGCGCAGGTCAAGGGGTACCAGTCGGCCCACATCGCCTCGACGGCCAAGCACTTCCCCGGCCACGGCGACACCGCGACCGACAGCCACACCGGCATCCCGTACATCACCCACACGCGCGAGCAGTGGGAGCAGCTGGACGCCCCGTCGTTCAAGGCCCCGATCGCCGCGGGCATCGACTCGATCATGACGGCCCACATCGTGGTGCCGGCGCTCGACCCGGCCGAGGACCCGGCCACGCTCTCCCACCCGATCCTCACCGGCATCCTGCGCGAGCAGCTCGGCTACGACGGCGTCGTGGTGACGGACTCGCTCGGCATGGAGGGCGTACGGACGAAGTACGGCGACGACCGCGTCCCGGTGCTCGCCCTGAAGGCGGGCGTCGACCAGCTGCTCAACCCGCCGTCCCTGGACGTCTCGTGGAACGCGGTGCTCAAGGCCGTGCAGGACGGGGAGCTGACGGAGGCGCGGCTCGACGAATCGATCCTGCGGGTGCTGCGCCTGAAGGCGAAGCTGGGGATCTTCAAGGAGCCGTACGTCTCGCACAAGGGCGTCGACCGGACCGTGGGGACGGCCGCGCACCTGGCCGCCGCGGACCGGATCGCCGAGCGGACGACGACGCTGCTGGTGAACAAGGAGGGGCTGCTGCCGCTGTCCCGCCGTACCCACAAGAACGTCCTCGTCCTCGGCGCCAACCCGGCGTCGCCCTCGCTCAGCGACGGCCCGCCGACCACGGTGCTCGGTGCCGCCCTCACCGAACTGGGCTTCTCCGCCACGGTGCTGGCGACCGGTACGGCGCCGAGCCAGGCCACGATCGCCCAGGCGGTCGCCGCGGCCGCCGGCAAGGACGCGGTGCTCATCGGCACGTACAACGTCACCAAGGGCAGCGCGCAGCAGGCGCTGGTCGACGCGGTCGCCGCGACGGGCGTGCCGGTGGTGACGCTGTCGATGCGCAATCCGTACGACGTGGCGCAGCTGTCGTCGTCCGACGCCCACCTGGCCGCGTACTCGTGGATCGACGTCGAACTGCGGGCGGCGGTACGGGTGCTGGCCGGCCGGGCCGAGCCGCAGGGCAAGCTGCCGGTGCCGGTGCAGAAGGCCGACGACCCGACGCAGGTCCTCTACCCGATCGGCTACGGCCTGTCGTACTGACCTGTCCGTACGGGGCGTACGCCGGGCAACCGGCGCACCACCCGCAACCGACGCAAAGCCCCCTGCACATCTGGCGTGCGCCCGCCCCCAAGGGTCACGCTGGGTGGGTATATCGGGGGGATTGCCATGCTTGCGAGGATGGTCTGGGTGGTGTGCGCGGTGCCGTTGCTGGTGCTCGCGCTGGCCGGATGCCAGGCGCTGTCGGGTTCGTCGGGCGGGTCGGGGGACCCGACGACGGCGAACCCGCTGCGGTCGCCGTCCGGGTACGGGGCGGTGTTCCTGGCGGTGGGCGAGTGCAGTTCGCGCGGCCGCACCTCGTTCAACGAGGTGCCGTGCCGCAGCGAGCGCGCGGTGGCCAAGGTCGAGGCGCGCTACGAGGGCAGCACGGCGGACGGCCCGGCGTGCCCGGCCCGCACCGACTTCGTCCTGCACATCAGCGAGAACACCCCGGCGGCCGGCGGGGGCGGGTCCGTCGCGCAGGGCTACGCTTGCATGCGCAACCTGGAGGCGCCGCACCCCGGTGACCCGGGCGGCGGGGGCGGGCCGCGCACGATCGTCGGCGACTGCGTCTACTCGGCCGGCAAGGGCCAGGTCCGGGAGACGCCGTGCGACGGCTCGGGCGAGAGCGCGCCGCAGTACCGGGTGAGGTCGGCGGTGGCCACGCGCGAGGCGTGCCCGGCGTCGACGTCGCTGTACGTGGCGCTGGGCGGCAGCGAGCCGGTCGGCTGCGCCGTGAAGGTGTGAGCAGAAGGGGGCCGCCCCGTCCGGGACGACCCCCTCGGTGTGCTCATCCGTGGATCACGGCCGGAGCTTCAACTCCCGTGCACCGTCGACCCGGTCGAGCTTCGCGTCGTGCGGCGCCTTGGCCGTCGTGCCCGACAGGCCGGCCCAGTCCAGGATGCGGGACGTGGCGAGGGCCTTGTCGTCAGCCGTCAGACCGGCCACGTTCGCGCCGTGGTTGGCGTGCGGCGCGGTCATGACGTACGAGTCGCGCGCCCCGGACCCGAGGCGGAAGCGCTCGGCGCCCCACGGGTCGTTGTCGCCGTACACGTACAGCATGCGCGTGGCGTGGTGGCGCACCCAGCCGTCCACGTCGGGCATCGCCCGCGCGTCGAACTTCATGGGGATGGAGCGCGGCACGAAGTTGCGCGGCGGCTGGTAGCCGTAGCGCGACAGCTTGCCGAGCCAGGGCTGCTTGATGTCGGGCGAGCCGAGCTGCGTGCCCGCCTGGTAGTAGTACGGCGTGTACTGCTCCAGGCCCTGGTCGGCGTAGGACGACCAGCCGCCGACGGAGTCGACGTAGTCGAAGAGCGCCTGGTCGGTGACCGTGGCGGCGTCCGGGACGTCCGCGCAGGCCGACTCGGGCTGGTACTGCCAGAAGCCCCACACGAGGTCGAGGACGGTCGCCTCGTACGCCTTGTCCAGCGAACCGACCGTGTTCACGGTGTAGTCGTTGGCGGTCAGGTACTCCTGGTACTTCTTCTCCAGCGCGCCCCGGCGCACCAGCGTCTCGCGCTGCACCTTCTGCAGGGCGACGCGGCAGTCCTTCGGGCCGACGTTCGCGAGGAACGTGTCGTACGCGGAGTCTTCCTTGTCGACGACGTCGTTGGGCGCCACGTACGCGACGACGCCGTCCATGTCGCGCGGGTAGAAGCGCTCGTAGTACGTGGCCGTCATGCCGCCCTTGGAGCCGCCGGTGGTCAGCCAGTTCTGGTCGTAGATCGGCTGGAGCGCCTTGAAGATGCGGTGCTGGTCGCTGGCGGCCTGCCAGATGTTCAGCTTGGACCAGTCGGCGGGCTGCGGCCTGGACGGCGTGAAGAAGCGGTACTCGACGGAGACCTGGTTGCCGTCGACGATCCGCGTCGGCTCGCTGCGCGAGGGGTTCGTCGAGACGTTGTAGCCGCTGGTGAACATGACCGTCGGGCGGCTGACGTCCTTGTGCAGCACGGTGATCCGCTGCTGGAACGTACCGGCCTTCGGGTGCCGGTGATCGACCGGCTGCGTGTAGTTGAGGACGAAGTAGCGGTAGCCGGTGTACGGCTTCTCCTCGATGAGGCTCATGCCGGGTATGGCGAGGAGCCGGTCCTTGATGTCGGTGGCCGCGGCGGTCGCGGGCTGTTCGACGGCGGTCGCCGTCGTCATCCCGGCCGCACTCACGGTGCCTATGAGCACCACGAGCGACAGCAGCCATCTGAGCGCTTTGCGCATGCACCCTCCCCTGGAGATACACAGATGCGCTCCGGAAGCTATCGGAGCAACTCGTGTACCACCAGAGCAACTTGGTGTCCGCTCAGCGCAGCGGCCCGACCGGTCCCGTCCGGTCCCGTCCGACTCAGCACAGGATCCAGCCCGAACTGACCGACTTCGACCCCACCTGTCCCTTCACGCGCACGCAGCGGTGACCGGCGTGCACGGTGACCGGGCCCGCGTGGTGGGTGTAGCGGCCCTCGTCGACGACGGGCCGGTTGCCGCGGGCCTGGACGCTGACCGACATGGTCTGGCGGACGCCGGTGCGCTTGGCGAGGGTGACGGCGCAGACGTAGCCGCGGCTCTTGTAGACGACCGTGCTGCCGGTGGCGAACGGGAGGGTGCGTACCTTGTGGCCCGCGCAGAGCGCCGCGGCCTGGGCGCCGGCCACGCCGGGGCCCGCCACGGTGAGCAGGCCGGCCGCGACCAGGCCGGTCAGGGCCAGCGCGCACAGCCGACGGGGCGTACGTACGCCCCGTATGTCGGCGTCATCACCTCTTCGCACTGCTGCCCCTCCCGTCACGTCGGCATCAGGGTACTGATGAACTGACGCGACACACGGTGCGTACGGTTGCACGACGCCCCGCACCCTCTGGCGGAGCGCGTCTCAGCCCACCGTCTCCGTCTCCGGCTCCTCCTCACCGATGAACGTGCGCCACAGCGCCGCGTACCGGCCGTCCTTGCGCAGCAGCTCGTCGTGGGTGCCGTCCTCCGCGACCCGGCCGTCGGCCATCACCACGACCCGGTCGGCGCGGGCCGCCGTCGTCAGGCGGTGTGCGACGACGAGCGTGGTCCGCTTGCCGGCGAGACGGTCCGTGGCCTGGTTGACCTGCGCCTCGGTGGCGAGGTCGAGGGCGGCCGTCGCCTCGTCGAGGAGCAGGACATCGGGGTCGACGAGCTCGGCGCGGGCCAGGGCGATCAGCTGGCGCTGGCCCGCCGAGAGGTTGCGTCCCCGCTCGGCGACCTCGTGGAGGTAGCCGCCCTCCAGGGTCGCGATCATCTCGTGCGCGCCGACCGCCCGCGCCGCCGCCTCGACCTGGGCGTCGGTGGCGTCGGGCCGGCCGTAGGCGATGGCGTCGCGGACGGTGCCCTGGAAGAGGTACGCCTCCTGCGGGACGACGCCGAGCCGGTGCCGGTACGAGGTGAGGTCCAGGTCGCGCAGGTCCGTGCCGTCGACGGTGACCCGGCCGCCCGTCGGGTCGTAGAACCGGGCGACCAGCTTGACCAGCGTCGACTTGCCCGCGCCCGTCTCGCCGACGAACGCGACGGTCTGCCCGGCCGGGATCCGCAGCCGTACGTCGGAGAGCGCCGCCTCGTCCGTGCCGTAGGCGAAGTCGACATCCTCGAAGGCGATCTCGCCGCGCAGGGAGAGGACCTCCAGGGGCTCTCGCGCCGCCTTGGTCGAGGTCGGCTCGCGCAGCAGTTCCTGGATGCGGCCCAGCGAGACGGTGGCCTGCTGGTAGCCGTCGAAGACCTGGGAGAGCTGCTGCACGGGGGCGAAGAACAGGTCGATGTAGAGGAGGTAGGCGACCAGCGCGCCCGTGGTGAGCGTGCCCGCGTCGACCCGGTGCGCGCCCACCATCAGGACGGCCGCGGCCGCCACCGAGGACAGGAGCTGCACGAACGGGAAGTAGACGGAGATCAGCCACTGGCCGCGGATGCGGGCGGCCCGGTAGCTCTCGCTGCCCGCGGCGAACCGCTCCCGGCCGTCCCGCTCGCGCCGGAACGCCTGCACGATGCGCAGCCCGGCCACGGACTCCTGGAGGTCGGCGTTGACGACGGAGACCCGCTCGCGGGCCAGCTCGTACGCCTTCACGCTGGAGCGCCGGAAGAAGAACGTGCCGACGATCAGCGGCGGCAGCGTCGCGAAGACGACGAGGGCCAGCTGGACGTCGATGACGAGCAGGGCGGCCATGATGCCGAAGAAGGTGACGACGGAGACGAAGGCCGTGACGAGGCCCGTCTGCAGGAACGTCGACAGCGCGTCGACGTCCGTCGTCATACGGGTCATGATCCGGCCGGTCAGCTCCCGCTCGTAGTAGTCGAGGCCGAGCCGCTGGAGCTGGGCGAAGATCTTGAGGCGCAGCGAGTAGAGGACCCGCTCGCCGGTGCGTCCCGTCATCCGGGTCTCGCCGATCTGCGCCACCCACTGCACGAGCACGGCGACCAGCGCGAGCGCGGCGGCCGCCCAGACGGCACCGAGCGCCAGTCGCGTGACGCCCTCGTCGATGCCGTGCCGGATGAGGACCGGCAGCAGCAGGCCGACGCCCGCGTCCACCGCGACCAGGGCCAGGCTGATCAGGAGCGGCGCCCCGAAGCCGCGCAGCAGCCTGCGCAGGCCGTACGACTCCTCCGGGGTGACGGCCCGCGCCTCGTCGATGTCGGGGGTGTCGACGGCGGGCGGCAGCGCGTCGACCTGCGCGAGGAGCTCGGGCGTCGCGGGCATCCCGGACAGCGCGGTGTCCTTGGGCTCGCGGTCGCCGGTCCACAGCCTGGGGGTGACGCCGCGCTCGGCGTCGAACTCGGCGTCCAGCTCCTCCCGTACGGAGGTGTCCTCCGCGGGTGCCGTCGGCAGGGCGTGCCCCGGGGACACGCCGCCCAGCTCGTCCGGGTCGGTCAGCAGCCGCCGGTAGAGCGCGGAGTCCCGCTCCAGCTCCTCGTGCGTGCCGATCGCGGCGAGCCGGCCGCCGTCGAGGACGGCGATCCGGTCGGCGAGGTTCAGGGTGGATCGGCGGTGTGCGATGAGGAGCGTCGTGCGGCCCTCCATCACCTGCTTGAGGGCCTCGTGGATCTCGTGCTCGACGCGGGCGTCCACGGCGGAGGTGGCGTCGTCGAGGACGAGGAGGCGCGGGTCGGTGAGGATGGCGCGGGCGAGCGCGACGCGCTGCCGCTGGCCGCCGGAGAGGGTCAGTCCGTGCTCGCCGACCTTGGTGTCGTAGCCCTCGGGCAGCTCGGCGATGAACCGGTCGGCCTGCGCGGCGCGCGCGGCGGCCTCGATCTGCTCGTCGGTGGCGTCCGGGACGCCGTACGCGATGTTGCTGCGCACGGAGTCGGAGAAGAGGAAGGAGTCCTCCGGTACGAGGCCGATGGCGGCCCGCAGCGACGGGAGGGTCAGCTCGCGCACGTCGTGACCGCCGACGAGGACGGCGCCGTGCGTCACGTCGTAGAAGCGCGGCAGCAGCAGCGAGACGGTGGACTTGCCGGAGCCGGAGGAGCCGACGACGGCGAGGGTCTCGCCGGCGCGGATCTCGAAGCTGAGCCCGCCGAGGACGGGCCGGTCGGCGCCCGCGTACTCGAACGAGACGTCGTCGAACTCGACGGTGGCGGGCGCGTCAGCGGGCAGCTCCTTCGTGCCGTCCGTGAGGCTGGGCTCGGTGTCGATGAGCTCCAGGACGCGCTCGACGCCGGCCCTGGCCTGCTGGCCGACGGTGAGCACCACGGCGAGCATCCGGACGGGTCCGACGAGCTGGGCGAGGTACGAGGAGAACGCGACGAAGGTGCCGAGCGTGATCTGCCCGCGCACGGCGAGCCAGCCGCCCAGCGCCAGCATGGCGACCTGCCCGAGCGCGGGCACCGCCTGCAGTGCGGGGGTGAACCTGGAGTTCAGCCGGACCGTGCGCAGCCGTCCGGCGAACAGCTTGCGGCCGACCTCGCGCAGCTTCCCGGTCTCCTGCTCCTCCTGCCCGAACCCCTTCACGACGCGGACGCCGCTGACGGCGCCGTCGACGACCCCGGCGACGGCGGCGGCCTGCGCCTGCGCGTACCAGGTGGCGGGGTGCAGCTTGGAGCGGCTGCGCTTGGCGATGAACCAGAGCGCGGGCGCGACGGCCAGCGCGACCAGGGTCAGCGGCAGCGACAGCCACGCCATGATCACCAGGGAGATGAGGAAGAGCAGGACGTTCCCGATGGTCATCGGGAGCATGAAGAGCAGCCCCTGGATCAGCTGGAGGTCGCTGGTGGCCCGGCCGACGACCTGGCCGGTGGACAGCTCGTCCTGGCGCCGTCCGTCGAGCCGGGTGATCGTCCCGTACATCTCGGTCCGCAGGTCGTGCTGGACGTCGAGGGCGAGCCGGCCGCCGTAGTAGCGGCGGATGTAGGTGAGGACGTAGACGACGACGGCCGCGCCTATCAGGACGCCCGCCCACACCCCCATGGACCGGGAGTGGTCGCCGATCACGTCATCGATGATGATCTTGGTGATCAGCGGGACGAGCGCCATGACGGCCATGCCGCCGAGCGAGGCGCCGAGCGCGAGGAAGACGTCCTTGGGGTAGCGCATGGCGTAGCCCCACAGCCGCTTCGCCCAGCCCCTTTTCTCCGCCACCTGTGCCGCCTCCCGCTCGTTCGACCTGCCGATGGGCCAACGCGGGCGGATCCGGATTTCATCCCGCCGCAACAATCGGATCCCCGGGCGCGGATCCACAGGTGACGCCAAGGTTCGCCACAGCCCGCGCCCACCCGTGGCGTGCACGGTGCACTGGTGACCTCTGCGATCGAACCGCTCCCCCACGCCCCCGCCGCCCCGCCGCCGCCCGCGTCGGCGCCGACCGCGCACCGCGCGCCGCGCTGGTCGCTGCCCGCGCTGCTCGCGATCCTGGCCCTGGCCGCGGTCCTGTACGCCTGGAACCTGTCGTCGAACGGCCTGAACAGCTTCTACAGCGCCGCCGTCTACAGCGGCACCCAGAGCTGGAAGGCCTGGTTCTTCGGCTCCATCGACGCGGGCAACTTCCTGACGGTGGACAAGCCGCCGTTCGCCCTGGTGGTGATGGGCCTGTCCTGCCGGATCCTCGGCTTCGGCACCTGGCAGATGATGCTGCCGCAGATCGGCGCCGCGCTCGGCACGATCTGGATCCTGCACGCGTCCGTGAAGCGGGTGTGGGGCCACGCGGCGGCCGCGGTCGCCGCGCTGGTGCTCGCGCTGACGCCGATCACCGTCGCGATCAACCGGGACAACAACCCGGACACGATCCTGCTCCTGCTGATGGTGGGCGGTGCGGCGCTGGCGCTGCGCGCCACCCGCGACGGCAGGCTGCTGCCGCTGCTCGCCTCGGCGGCGTGCTTCGGCCTCGCCTTCAACACCAAGATGCTCCAGGGCTACATCGCGCTGCCCGCGGTCTTCGCCGTCTACCTGTACGCCTCCGGCCTCGGCTGGGGCCGCAGGATCCGCAATCTGGCGCTCGCGGCCGTGGTGCTCGCGGTGTCCAGCTTCTGGTGGGCCACGGCCGTCTCGCTGGTGCCGGCCGACGACCGTCCGTACATCGGCGGCTCGACGGACGGCTCCGCCTGGGACCTGATCATGGGCTACAACGGCCTGGGCCGGGTCCTCGGCGGCGAGGGCAACGGCGGGGGCGGCGGGGGCGGGGGCGGCGGCTTCTCCGGCGCCGCGGGTCTCGGCCGGCTCTTCAACGACACCCTCGGCGGCCAGATCTCCTGGCTGATCCCGTTCGCCGCGATCGCCCTGGCCGCCGGTCTGGTGCTGCGCGGCCGCGCCCCGCGCACCGACCCCACGCGCGCCGCGCTGGTGCTGTGGGGCGGCTGGCTGGTGCTGCACTACGTCACGTTCGCGACGGCCGAGGGCACCATGCACCCCTACTACACGACGGCGGTCGCCCCCGGCATCGCCGCCCTGTGCGGTGGGGGCGGCGTGATGCTGCTGCGCGCCTTCCGTGCCGACAAGCGATGGGCGTGGGTGCTGCCGGTGGCGCTCGGCGTGACCGGCCTGTGGGCGGTCGTGCTGCTGCGCCGGGCGGCCGGCTGGAACGGCTGGCTGTGGCCGGTGATCGCCCTGGTCATGGCGGCCGCCATCGCGGGTCTGCTGGTGTTCCGTACGGCGTCGGGCGCCCGGCTGCGGCTGTTCGCGGCGGCCGTGGCGGCGGCGGTCGTCGCG
>NZ_JAMOLN010000088.1 GCF_024448165.1 Streptomyces longispororuber | reverse complement strand
CACCCACGGCCCTGACCGCTCCGGCGGTCCCGCCGATCCCGATCCCGATCCCGATCCCGATCCCGATCCCGATCCCGATCCCGACCCTGACCCCGACGGCTGCGACGAAGGTGACTTGTCACCGGAAACGGTTACCGCACGGGTCTCCATCAACTCCCGCCAGTCCAGGACCTCTTGACGCCCGCGCGCCCCGGCTGCACCATGACCGCCCGGGAAAGCGTTTTCTATCCGGGAGAACGCGAAACCGAAGGGTGGGTCCATGCGCCATCGCCGCACCGCCGCACTCGCTCTGCTGGCCGCGGGAGCCCTGCTCGCCGCGCTGCCCGCACAGGCCGCCGAGCCCGGCACCGCCGCCACGTCATCCCTCGTCGACCCGGCCACCCCGGCCGACGCGCAGCCCCTGTCCACCGGCACCGCCCCCGCCGCGGCCGCCCAGACCCTGGTGTTCAGCGACGAGTTCGACGGCACCACCGTCAGTACCGCCCGCTGGACCGCCCGCGACCAGGAGCGCTCCGGCGCCGCGGGCACCGACCGCTGGTGGTACAAGCCCGCCAACGTGCGCACCGACGGCAACGGCGCACTCGCCATCGACGTCAAGCAGCTGGCGGAGGGCCAGTACTCGGGCGGCCGCATCGACAGTCAGGGCAAGTTCGACTACACCTACGGCACCATCGAGGCCCGCGTGCACACCCCGGCCCTCACGAACGGGCACCTCGCCGCCGTCTGGCTCCAGGCCGACGCGGGCCTCACCCCCGGTGGCGCCGTCGACGGCACCGCGCGCGACGGCGCCGAGATGGACATCACCGAGACGAACTACCAGGCCGACAAGTACTCGGTGACCCTGCACTACGACGGCTACGGAGCCGACCACAAGTCGTCCGGGACCGTCGCGGACGCACCCGGCCTGCACAGCACCTGGTACCACACCTTCGGACTCAGCTGGACCCCCACCCAGCTGCAGTTCCTGTACGACGGCACCGTCGTGCGCACCGTCACCGACCCCCAACTCATCAGCCAGGTGAAGGAGTTCCCGATCCTCTCGCACGAGGTCCTGGACAACTGGGCCGACGGCTCGGTCCACGACGAGACGTTCGACTGGCACTCCACCATGTACGTCGACTACGTCAGGGTGTGGCAGTAGGCCCGTAGAGCTCGGTGAGCAGAGCGATCGCCGCGTGGGTCCGCGGGTGCGGGTCGTGCTGGTTCCAGAGCGTCTGGACCGGGACCGGCGCGGCGTCCCTGACGGGGCGGTAGACGACGCCCTCGCGCCGGTACTGGGTCACCGTGGCATGCGGGGTGATGCCGACGCAGCGGCCCGCGGCGATCGCGTCGAGCCAGTCGTCCACGTCGGCCGTGTACTCCACGGCGGGGCGCGCCTCGCGCGGCCACAGGCCGACCGTCGTGGTGCCGGTGCGGCGGTCCACCGCCAGGGTGCGGGCGCGGATCTCGGCGAGCGGCACGGACCGCCGGCGCGCCCACGGGTCGTCGGAGGCCATCGCCACGTAACGCCGTTCGTGGCCGACCGTGGCGTGGCCGTACCGGCTCGGGTCGACCGCCGCCGTGCGCACGACCGCGAGATCGCAGGCGCCCTCGGCGAGCCCGGCCGTGGGGCTGTTGTGGCGGACCAGGAGCAGTTCGACGTCCGGGTACCGCTCCCGCCAGCGCCGCTGGAACTCGGCGGTGTGCCGGCCGAGCGAGCCCCACGCGTGCCCGATGCGCAGCCGGGTGTGCCCGGTCGTCGCCTCCCGGACCAGGTCGTCGGCGTCGGCCAGCAGATGCCGGGCCCGCTGGATGACCTGCACCCCGGCCGTCGTCGGGGTGATCGCCCGGCTCGTCCGGTGCAGCAGGCGGACCCCGAGGACGCGTTCGAGGGAGAGCAGGGTGCGGGAGACCGCCGCCTGCGAGGTGCCGAGCTCGATCGCCGCGTCGGTGAAGCTGCCCGAGTCGACGATCGCGATCAGACACCGCAGGTGCTTGAGCTCCAGCCGCGCCGCCCGCCCGTCGTCGTCCCGCGCCCGGTCCCTCTCCTGTTCCCTTTCCTCATGCATACGCCCAGCGTATAGACAGCGCGCCGGATGCATTTTGCGTATCCGGCGCACGGTCCCATCGTCGGACCGTGGACCTGAGGACACGTACCCGTACCCGTACCCCTGCACGGACGACTGACGGCGCACCCGCACGGGCGCGCGGCGGCGGTCTCGCGCTCATGCTCGGCAGCGGGCTCTCGAACCAGATGGGCGCGTCGCTGGCCGCGCTCGCCTTCCCCGTCATCGGCCCGGTGGGCGTGGTGGCCGTACGCCAGTGGGTGGCCGCCGCCGTCCTGCTGGCGGCGGGGCGGCCCCGGCCGCGCGCGTTCACCGCGGCGCAGTGGCGGCCGGTGCTCGGCCTCGCCGTGGTGTTCGCGACCATGAACCTCACCCTGTACACGGCCATCGACCGGATCGGGCTCGGTCTCGCGGTGACGCTGGAGTTCCTCGGGCCGCTCGGCGTGGCCCTCGCCGGCGCGCGGCGCCGCACCGATCTGGGCTGCGCGCTCGCCGCCGCCGCGGGGGTCGTGGTGCTCACCCGGCCGCGGGCCGGCACCGACTACCTCGGCATCGGCCTGGCCCTGGTCGCCGCCTGCTGCTGGGCCGCGTACATCCTGCTCAACCGCACGGTCGGGGCGCGGCTGCCGGGGCTCGCCGGGTCGGCCGCGGCGGCCGGCGTCTCCGGGCTGCTGTACGTGCCGGTCGGCGTCACGGTCCTCGTCCTGCACCCGCCCACCGCGCTCGCGCTGCTCGGCGCGCTCGCGGCGGGCGTGCTGTCCTCCGCGGTGCCGTTCCTCGCCGACCTGCTGGCACTGCGCCGGGTGCCGGCCCGCTCCTTCGGCGTCTTCATGAGCGTCAACCCGGTCTTCGCGGCCCTGATCGGCCTGCTGGTCCTCGGGCAGCGGCTCGACGTCGCGTCCTGGGCGGCGATCGCGGTGATCGTCACGGCCAACGCGGTGGCCATCGGGACGGCGGCCCGCCGCTGACCGGTGTCACCCGCGGGTCGCGGCCCCGCAGCGCTCGCCGTCGGACTCGTTCATCCGCTGGTCCATCGTCGTACTGCGGTCGTACGGGTCGACGGACGGGCCGTCGCCCGGCTGCCGTTCGGAGCCGAACTCGGGGACGAGATAGCCGCCGGAGGTGTCGCAGCCGCCGTTGGTCGTGTCCACGCTGTACGAGACGGCGGAGAACGTGCCGGGCTCCGTGACGATCTTCGCCGGGTCGTCCCAGCTCATCACCACCTCGCGCCGCACGATCGTGCGGGCCACCTCGGTGCTGTCCCGCTCGGGCCGCGTCACCGGGTACACATACGTCACGTCGGTGTGCACCTCGACCGCGCCGCGCTCGCCCTCCTCGTACGTCACCCGGCCGCGGGTCTTGACCACGTCGCCGACGAGCCGGGCCTTCGTCTGGTCGAAGCGGCTGAACAGGAGCAGCGGGTTGTTCTTCCGGCTCGGTGAGGTCAGGGACGTCGTGAGGAACTTCCGCACGTCGCTCTGGTGCGGGTTGAGGTAGGCGATCGCCTTCGCCGGCCGCCCGCCGCGCAGCACGCCCGGGTCGAGGCTGGACGCGACGAGGAAGTCCCGGCTGCGCTCCAGCGTCCGCGCCACCTGTGCCTTGCTCATCCAGCCGGTCGCCCGTGCCGGCGGCATCCCGATCCCGGCGGCGCCGTCGCCCCAGCGCGCGGCGGGCGACCCCTTGAACGGCTCGTCAAGGGTGGGCCTCCCGGCCGCCTCGGGCGGTGGACCGGTGGGGCGCGCCGACTCCGCGGCGAGCGGTGCGGCGTCCTCGCCGCCGCCCCCGAACCAGCCGGTCACCCGCCCCGGGTCCAGGGCCACGACCACCAGCGCCACGGCGGCCAGCACGCCGAGCACCGGCCATATGCGTCCGCGGCGCGGCGCGGCGGGCCGATGGCTGCGCCACCCCTCGGGCGGCCCCTGTTCCTCCCGCAGCCGCCGCGTCACCATGCGGGCCCGCGCCGACGGCTCCTTGGGGGCGTCCCGCACCCCCTCCGCCGACTCCCTGAGGAACCGCTCCCATTCCTCGTCCGATGCGGACGAACCGCCTTGTTCCCCACCCGAGTTCACGCTGCACCCCTACGTCGACGTCACCGGACGAGAACGGAATATACGTGCTCGACCTGCGGCGGAGCCGCCCCGCGGGATCGCACCGTGGCGGGGCGGACCGCCTGCACGGCGGCCCGCCCCAGGGGACTTCAGCTCCCGAACGGCAGATAGTCCGTCTCGTAGCCGAAGTAGCGCGGACCGGCCAGCGCCAGTCCGCCCGGCGACGTCCAGCGCGGGTCGCAGCGGGCGGCGAGCACGGAGACGCGCAGACCGTAGCGGAGCCCCTCCGTGGTGACCGGCTCACCCGTCTCGCTGTCCAGGACGCAGATCAGGTCCGGCGTCGTCGCGACGGTCACCCCGTCCCGGGTGGCCAGCAAGTGCTCGTTCTGGAAGTCGAGTTCGAGGACCCGGCCCGTGTCGGCGCCGGTCCCCTCGATCCTGGCGCGGCCCCGTGCGAAGCCGCCCTCCGTGCGCCGCGAGACGTCGACCACCTTGCCGGTGAGCAGCGGCACGCCGTCGAGCATCGTGACGGCCGCCGCCACCGGGTCGCTGTGCTCGGCGCGCGCCGCGCGGACCGCGGCGCCGAGGTTCTCGGCGAGGGTGAGGGTCGCCGGGACCAGCCCGTCGGCCAGCTGGTCGCCGCGCAGCACCGTGTCCGCACAGGAGATCTGGCAGCCCAGCTCCACGCAGACCGCACGGGCGATCGCCTCCGCGGCGTGGTTGTCGACCGCCTCCACGATGATCGTGCTGCCCTTGTCGTCGGCCAGCGCCATCGGGGAGTTGGAGACGCCGATCAGTCCGGGCAGCACCATCTGCGCCTCGGGGAAGGCGCGGCCCATCGCGTCGCCGTCGACGATCGGCAGCCCCGCCTCGGCGGCGCAGGCGATCGGCAGCATCGAGTTGACGCCACCCACCTCGATCGGCGCGATGTGCGTGGCCGGACGGCCGAGGTGCTTCTCCAGGGCGCGCAGCGCGGCCAGTTCCTCACCGCCGTTCGGGACCCGCTCCAGCAGCACGGTGGGCGCGCCCATCCCGGAGACCGGCACGACCGTCGCGTCGGCCGGCACCTCGTCGATGTCGACGACCCTGACCGGTCCGTTGCGCCGGATCGCCTCCCGGGCCAGCAGCTTGCCGATGTACGGGTCACCGCCGCCGCCCGTGCCGAGGATGCCGGCGCCGCGCGCGATGTCGTCCAGGTTGTCGAGGGTGATCTCACGCATGGCGGGCCGCTCCGGTCTTGATGTGGTTCAGGTCGAGGTCGCCGACCGCCTTGACCCGGATGCGGGTCGCACCGCCGGGCAGATAGGCGAGGGGGACCTCCTCGATGTCGACGACGCGCACCGTGCCGCGCCGCGCCCCGGCGTCCTCGGCGCGGCCCACGGCCTCCTCGCGGGCCTGCGCGAGCACCGACTCCCGCTTGCCGTCGGGGACCTGGAAGACCCGGTCGACCTCGCCGCCGACCTGGGCGATGGCCGCGCCGACCGCGTTCGCGACGCCGAAGTTGCCGGGCAGGCGCACGTCGTCGAAGCCGGGCAGCGCCTCCGGTACGAGGACGGACCCGCCGCCCACCGCGACCACCGGCAGCGGCGCCGCCGACGTCCGCATCCGGTCGACGCTCTCCGCGAGCCGCTCGGCGATCCGGGCCAGGGCACGGTCGACGAACTCCCGGTCCAGGTGGGCCACCCGGGACGCGTCGCCGATGTCGGCGCGCCCGGCGGCCACCGCCAGGTCGGTCGCGGTCAGGGTGGCGCCGCCGAAGACCAGCGCCTCCTCGGTGAGCCGGTAGCCGACCGAGCGCGGGCCCGTCTCGCCGTCGTCGCCGACCAGTGAGCCGCCGCCGATGCCGAGCGAGAGGACGTCGGGGATGCGGAAGTTGGTGCGGATGCCCGCCGCCTCGCTCTCCCCGGCCGCCTCGCGCGGGAAGCCGCCCTGGAGGATGCCGACGTCGGCCGTGGTGCCGCCGACGTCGACCACCGCGCAGTCCGCGAGCCCGGACAGGAACGCCGCGCCGCGCATCGAGTTCGTCGGTCCCGACGCGAACGTCGCCACCGGATACGTACGGGCGAAGTCCACGTCCATCAGCGTGCCGTCGTTCTGCGACAGGAAGAACGGCGCCGTGACCGACACCTCCGCGAGTGCCTTGCCGAACGACTCCACGATGTGCGTGGCCAGGTCGCGCAGCGCCGCGTTCACGATCGTCGCGTTCTCCCGCGCCAGCAGCCCGATCCGGCCCAGCTCGTGGGAGAGCGAGAGGTGCACGCCGTCGCCCAGCTCGGCGCGCAGGATCTCGGCGGCCCGCCGCTCGTCGTCCTCCGCGACCGGCGAGAAGACGGACGAGATCGCGACCGAGCGCAGGCCCTTCGCGGCGATGTCCGCGGCCGTCCGGCGCAGCTCGTCCGGGTCGAGCGGGGAGAGCGGGCGGCCGTCGAACTCCCGGCCGCCGTGGCACAGATAGCCGTGCCCGCCGACGGCGGCGCGCTGCCGCTCGGGCCAGTCCGTCATCGGCGGCAGCGCCGCCGTCGCCGGCAGGCCGAGCCGGACCGCCGCGACGGGTGCGAGCCGGGCGCCCTCGATGAGCGCGTTGAGGAAGTGGGTGGTGCCGATCATGACCGCGGACACCTGGTCCACGGGCGGGTCCAGGGCCCGGATCGCCGCCGTCACGCCGGAGGTGATGTCCGGCGTCGTCGGCGACTTGGCGGCCGAGATCACCCGGTCGTCGTCCCCGAGCAGGGCGGCGTCGGTGTTGGTCCCTCCGACGTCGATACCGATGCGCATGGTGCTGCTTTCCTTGGTGGGTGAGGGAGGTGGTGCGAAGTGCGGGCGCGCGTCAGGCGGCCGCCGCTTCTGCTTCCAGTTGGGCGGCCGGGCGCGAGGGCTGGGCGACCGGCAGCTCACGGGCGCCGCGCACCAGACCGAGTGCGCCGCACGCCACGTAGCCGAGACCCGCGAGGACGAGCGAGTTGAGCGCGGGGATGCCCCACCACTGGTAGTGGTCGCCGAGCCAGCCGACAAGGGAGGCGAGGGCCCACAGCGCGATCGTGGCGGGCACCCAGGAGGGCTCGGTGTCGGGCAGCCGGCCCAGCGCGCGCGAGGCGTCGAGCTGCGGCCGCCACTTCTTCACCACGAAGTACTCGGCGACCATGATCCCGGCGACCGGCGGCGTCAGGACGCCGAGGATCGTCAGGAAGTCCGTGAAGTGGTCGAGGATGCCCGCGGCGGCCGCGAACGAGCCGAGCACCCCGATGACGACCGTCGTCGCGACCCGGCCGAGCCGGATCCCGGACAGCGACTCGACCGCGTTGATCAGCCCGAGCGCCGAGGAGTACAGGTTCCAGTTGTTGATCTTCACGGTGGCGGAGACCAGCACGATGACCCCGACCACGCCGGAGCTGGACGTGATGATCGCGATCAGGTCCGAGGACTTCACGGCGTACGCGAGCAGCACACCGGCCAGACCGAGCACGTACTCGCCCAGCGAGATGCCCACGAGGGTCTGCTTGACGACGTCGCCGGTCGAGCGGTTGAAGCGCGTCATGTCGGGCGTCGTGACCGCGCCCACGATGTACGAGCCCGCGACGATCGTGGCGCCCGTGGCGATGGAGATGTGCGCGCCGAACGGCGCCGAGCCGACCAGGTCGGTGAAGCTGTGCCGGGAGATCTGCACGGTCATCGCCCAGCCCGCGAGACCGAGGAAGGCGGGCACCGTGACGAACGCGGTCCAGCCCATCGCCCGGAAGCCGCGCAGCACCAGCAGCGTGACCGCGAGCCCGCAGATCAGGCACCAGGCCCACAGCGGGACCGACGGCACGATCGACTGCAGACCGGCGGCGAACACCGCGGTCTGCACACCGAACCAGCCGAACAGGCTCACCGCGATGACCAGGCCGATGATCGTCGACCCGTACCGCCCGAAACCGGTCCAGCGCACCAGCACCGATGTCGACAGGCCCTCGCGCATGCCGGCGATGCCGACGAAGATGCAGACGACCTCCAGGATCACCGAGCCGAGCGTGAACGCCCAGAACGCGCCCCAGAACGACAGCCCCGCGCCCAGCGTCGCGCCGAGCAGGAACTGCGTGAGGTCGGAGAGCTGGCCGAAGCGCTGCACGGCCACGTTGAACCAGGAGTAGCGGGCGGACGTCGGGACCCGTTCGAGCGGGTAGTCCTCGTCGGTGCCGGCGGCGGGTCCGGTCTCGGGCGCCTGGGCCGGCGCCGTCGTCGAGTTCGTCATGGGGACAGTCCTTGGAGGGAATCGGGACAGGGCAGGGGAGCACGGCGGCGTGACGCCGAACCACCGTGTGGTGAGCGGGAGTCGGGAAGCGGGAGGGTCGGGCTTACAGGGGTGCGGGCGGGCCCGACGCGCGGGCCCGCAGGAGTACCGCACCCGGCAGGTACGGCACGTACTCCTCGGGATCGAGCACGGTGCGCACCCGCCGGGGATCGGCCCCGGCCCGCACGGCGCTGGCCCGGGCCAGCTCGCGCACCTCGTCCCGTACGGCGTCCAGCGCGTCGGGACGGCGCACGATCCGCTCGCAGGAGCCGCCCACCGGGGAGGCCGCGGCGCCGAACGCGCCCGCCACGTCGCCGTGTTCGGGACGCACGACGTCACAGCCGGGCAGCGCCGCGTCCGGCACCCGGTGGGCGCCGCCGCCGACGAGGACCACCGGGAGCCGGCCCGCGGCGGGCTGCATCCGGTCGGCCGCCTCGGCGATGTCGCGGTGCGCGGCGGCGTCGACGGTGAGCAGATCGGGGAAGCGCAGGATCACCGGGACGCCGCCGATGTGCTCGCCCGGCGCGGCCTCGCGCGGGTAGCCGCCGCTCAACACGCCCACCCGGGCCCGCCGTTCACCGACGTCGACGACGACCGCGTCGCCCACCCCGGCGAGCAGCCCGGCGCCGCGCAGCGTGCACGCGGGGCCGGAGCCGAGGCTGAGACCGGGCTGGCGGCGCAGGTAGTCGAGGCTCATCAGGGTGCCGTCGTGCCGGGTGACCAGCACGCCGGCGCCCGGCGCGAGCCCGAGGCCGGGCAGCGCCGCCGTCAGCTCGTCGGCGACCCGGGCCACGAGCACACAGAGCGCCGCGTCGAGCACCGTGGCGTTCTCGCGCTGGATCAGGCCGAGCGCGCCGATCTCGCCGGACAGCAGCACCGGCACGTCCTGCCCGGCCCGCTCCCGCAGGATCCGGGCGGCGGCCCGCTCCTGGGCGCCGTCCGCCGGCGAGAACACCGAACTGACCGCGAACGCCTCGGCGCGGCCCGCGAGCTCCGCCCCGAACGCGGCGACCGCCGCCTCGTCCAGCGGGGCCCCGTCCAGCGGCGCCAGACCACTGCCGCCCGCCACGTTCGCCACCCCGGCGCACACCGCCGCGCGCAGCTCATCGGGCCAGCCGAACAGCGGCCGCACGGTGTCGGCGGCGGCGCCCCCGATCCGCAGGACCCCCACCTGCGCGAGCCCGGACCGCTCGGTCACCGCACGGGCGGCGACCCGCAGTCCCACGGCCAGCGTCACGGCGCGGGCCCGCACGTCGGCCGGCAGTTCCTCGACGGCGGCGGCCAGTGAACCGATCGCGTCGCCCGGCCGGGACGGCACCTTCACGGCGGCCACCGGGCGGGTGTCGTCCAGCAGCACGGCGTCGGTGCTCGTGGGGCCGACGTCCACGCCGACGGTGACGGTCACGGCGCCACCTCCCGCTTCAGACCGGCGAGCCCGAAGGCCTCGGGGCCGGCCAGGCGCAGCCCCGCCTCCGTGTACCAGACGGCCGCCGAGGGGAACGTCACGAGCCGCACCCGCAGCCCGTACCGCACCTCCTCGACCGGCACCGCCCAGCCGGTGCGCGCGTCGATCAGGGCGATGACGTCCGGCACCAGCGCCAGCGCCCGGCCGTCCTCCATCGCGGCCACGAACTCGCTGCGCGCCCGCAGCACCACGAGCCGCCCCGCGTCCCCACCGGTGCCCTCCAGGAGGACGGAGGCGGCGCCGTCACCGGGTCGCTGCACCGACGCCACCTTGCCGGTGAGGACCGGGTCGAGGTCCTCGCCGCGGCCGAGCGCCAGCGCCGTCGTCACGGAACCCCGCACGGCGTGCCGGGCGGCCTGCCCGGCACTGAGCGGATAGTCCGCGGAGACGGCTCGCCCGCCGAACACGGCGACGACCGGCCGCGCCAGCTCCTCCAGGAACGCGCCGTCGACGTCGTCGAGGACGACGGTGCGCCCGTACTCGTCGGACAGCACGGCGGGGAAGGGCGACAGCCCGGCGAGCTCCAGCACGTTCTGGTCCAGGCGCGGGAACGCCCGGCCGATGGAGTCCGCGTCCAGCAGCGGCACCCCGAGCCGGGCCGCCCACGACACGGTGAAGCAGCCGTTCTGCCCGCCGATCTCACCGCACATCACGGCCGCGACCGGCCGCCCGTGCAGCTGCTCGACGCGCGCCGCCAGCCGCCCGGCCTCCCCGCGCCCGCCGATCCGCTCCGCGGCGACGGCCGGCGAGCCGACCAGGCTGACGGGCAGCACCAGCGCGTCCGTGGGCAGCTCCTCCGGCGCCACGACGGGCACCGGGCCGCACTCCTCGATCGCCTGCGCGGCGACGGGCAGCGTGTCGGCGACGGGGCCGCCGCCCCCGGAACCGAGGACGGCGCAGCCCCGCGCGAAGTCGGTGAGGGCCTGCGCGTCCAGATGCATGCCCTCAGCGTACGGAGCCGCGCCGCACGTCCCATGGGCCGACAGCCCAAGGTTGCGCCATGCGGTGTGCGCGCAGCACACTTCCGGCATGCCGACCCTCGCCGAGCTGCTCACCGCCCCGGGCCTCACCGGCCTGCACCACCTGGCAGGACCGCTCGACGCCGCACCGGTGACCGGTGTGCGCCTGGAGACCCGCGCCGACCGCATCCCGGCGGTCCCGCCCGGCACCGTCGCGATCCTGCTGTCCGCCGTCCCCGGCCATCTGCTGGACGTGGCGGTACGGGACGCGGCGGCGGCCGGCGCCACCGCGCTCGTGCTCGCCGGGGACACCCGGGACGGCGCGCCGCCCTCCCGCACGCCCGACGCCTACCCGGGCGTCGTCCCCGGCGCGTACCTGCCCGCCGCCCCCGCCCCCGCGCGGGCCCTGGACGACGCGGCCCGCGCCACGCTCCGCTCCCTCGCCGACCGCGGCCGGGTCGCCGTCCTGGAGGCCACCGGCGATCTCGCCGCGCTCGTCGTCGCGGTCGACCGGGCCGTGGCCGGGGACGCCGCCGACGCACTGGCCAGGGTCGCCGCCGCCGCGCAGCGGCTGCCCGGGGACGCGGGCGACCCGGAGCGGGCCGCCGCCACGGCCGCGCGGGCTCTCGGCGTGCCCGTCGAACGCCGCGCCCCCGGGCCCGGCGAGACGGGGGCGAGCGCACCGGGACCCGACGGCGAGATCGCCCTCGCCGCGCCGGATCGCCCCGGGCACGCCGGCACCGCCGCCCGCTGCGTCCTCGGCATGGCCGTCCTCGCCGCGGCCGGCGGCGGCCACGGCGACCTGCCTGTACGGTCCCGGGGACACCTCCTCGCCGAACTCCTCGCCGCGCCGCAGGAGCGCACCGCGGGGCTCGCCGCGCGCGGCCGGGCGCTCGGCCTGCCGGTCGACGGCCACCACACGGCGCTGCGCGTCGAGGCGCCGGGCCTGCCGCCCGCCGACCGCTACCACCTCCTCGACAGCCTCACCGGCCAACTGCTCACCCGGCTGCGCGCCCCCGGCGACGGCACGCACTGGCACGCCGCCCTCGTCGACGACGCCCTCGTGCTGCTCGGCACCCGCGCGGCGGCGCCCGGCCCCGAGGCCCGCAGGGACACCCTCGCCCTGGCCCGCCGCACCCTCGACACGCTCGGCGCCCACCACCCCGAGGCCGGGCTGCGCGGCGGCCTGGGCGCCGCGCACCGTGGTCCCCTCGGCATCCGCACCTCGGCCCGCGAGGCCCGCGCGGCCCTCCTGGCACCGCCCGACGGCACCTCGGTCAGCGCCCACGACGCGGCGGGCCTCGACCGCATGCTGCTGGAGTGGTACGCCTCCGACACGGCCCACGAGGCGACCACCGAACTCCTCGCGCCGGTCCTGAAGCTGGGCCGGGACAAGGCGGAACCCCTCCTGCGCACCCTCCAGGCCTACCTCGACCACAACAACTCCCCGGCCCGCGCCGCCGACCTTCTCCACCTCCACCGCAACGCGGTCGGCGCCCGCATCCGCCGCATCACGGACCTCACGGGCGCCGACCTCGCCGACCCGGACACCCGCCTCGCCCTCCAACTGGCCTGCCGGGCAAGGCTGTCGGGGATGCGGCCCTGAGACCGGACCCCGGACTCCCCGGCCCCTAGAGCCAGTCGCGCCGCTTGAAGATCATGTACAGGCTGACGCAGACGACCCCCATGAGGCCGATCGCGAACGGATAGCCGAAGTGCCAGCCGAGCTCCGGCATGTTCTCGAAGTTCATGCCGTAGATCGTGCCGACGAGGGTCGGCGCGAAGAGGATGGCGGCCCACGACGAGATCTTCTTGATCTCCTCGTTCTGCTCGAAGCCCGCCTCCGCCAGCGCCCGCATCTCCGCGTTCTGCTGCTGCGTCACCAGCGTCGCGTTGACCGTCAGGATGTCGGTGAGGGCCTGGCGGAAGCCGTCGACGCGTTCGCTGGTGTGCGTGACGTGGTCGGCGACGTCGCGCAGATAGCGCTGGAGTTCCTCGTCCGTGCCGTACTTCGCGAAGCCCGCCATCAGGCCGTGCAGCATGCCGACCAGCGGGCGGGTGGAGCGCTGGAACTCGACCATCTCGCGGGAGAGTTCGTAGATGCGGCGGGAGACCTCGGGGGCGCCGGAGAAGACCTCCGTCTCGATCTCGTCGACGTCGTTCTGGACGCCCGCGACGACCGGGGCGTAGCCGTCGACGACCGCGTCGAGGATCGCGTACAGGACCGCCTCGGGGCCCAGGCGCAGCAGGTCGGGACTCTGTTCCATGCGGCGGCGGACCGCCGAGAGGTCGGGGGCCGCGCCGTGCCGCACGGTGATCACGAAGTCCGCGCCGACGAACACGTGCAGCTCGCCGAAGTCGACCTCCTCGGGGGCGTCGAGGTAGCGGGCGGCGCGCAGGACGACGAAGAGCGTCTCGCCGTACCGCTCCAGCTTCGGCCGCTGGTGGGCCTCCAGCGCGTCCTCGACGGCGAGCTGGTGCAGGTCGAACTCGGCCGCAAGGGACTTGAGTTCGGCCTCGGTGGGCCGGGCCAGACCGATCCACGCCATCGTGCGGGGCTTCTCGCGCAGCTGCCGGTACGTGTCCGTCAGTGTCGCGGGGCTCGCCACCCGCACTCCGTCCCGGTACAGCGCCGCGTGCACGATGCTGTCGGCCGGCTCCGCCGCGGCGGCCGGTTCGGGGGCCGGTGCGGTGGGCGGCTCGGTGCGCGGGCGCGGGTCCGTCCCCCGGCGCCAGGTGTAGCGGCGTCCGTCCTGCCGTCGCGGCATCGCCGCCTCCTTCCGTCGGGTTGCGGGCAGCGTAACCAGCGAAGGTGACGTGCACCGGCAGCGGCATCGCGGACAGTGGCTGACCGCGACCCCCGCTACGGTCCCCGTATGACGACGAAGCCGATGACCGCACGCGCACTGGGCCGGGCCACCCTGGAGCGGCAGCTGCTGCTGCGGCGCAGCCCGATGAAGACCGAGGAGGCCGTCGCGCACCTCGTCGGACTCCAGGCGCAGGAGGTCCGCCCGCCCTATCTCGCGCTCGCCGCCCGGCTCGACGGCTTCACGCCCGCCGACCTCTCCGACGCCCTGGAGCAGCGGCGCGTCGCCCGGATCGTCACCATGCGCTCGACGATCCATCTGCACACCGCCGACGACTGCATGACGCTGCGTCCGCTGGTGCAGCCCGCCCGCGAGCGCGAGCTGCGGATGTTCCGCAAGGGCCTGGTGGGGGTGGACCTGGAGCGGCTGTGCGCGCTGTCGCGGACGTACGTCGAGGAGGAGCCGCGCACCCCGAAGCAGATCAGGGAGCGCCTCCTGGAGGAGTGGCCGGAGGCCGACCCGCAGTCCCTGTCGATCGCCGCCCGCTGCGGTCTGCCGCTGGTCCAGGTCACCCCGCGCGGGCTGTGGCGGCGCAGCGGCGGCGTGCGACTGACCACCGCCGAGCAGTGGCTCGGTCAGGAACCCGTCGCGACGCCGGCGCCCGACGACACGATCCTGCGCTACCTCGGCGCCTTCGGACCCGCCTCCGTGAAGGACTTCCAGCAGTGGGCCGGGCTCACCCGCACCAAGGAGGCCTTCGAGCGGCTGCGGCCCCGCCTCGTGACGTTCCGCGACGAGCACGGTGTCGAGCTCTTCGACCTGCCCGACGCGCCCCGGCCCGACGAGGACACCCCGGCACCGCCCCGGCTGCTCGCCGAGTTCGACAATCTGCTCCTGTCGCACGCCGACCGCACCCGCGTCGTGCACGAGGCCGACCGGGGCCGCAACTGGCAGGTCAACACCGCCTACTTGACGTTCCTCGTCGACGGGATGCTCGCCGGCCTGTGGACGCTCACCGAGTCCGCGACGGGATCCGCCCTCACCCTCGAACCCTTCGGGAAGCTCACCCGCGCCCAGCGGGACGAGCTCGTCGCCGAGGCGGAGCGCACCGCGGCCGTCCTGGAGGCGCAGGGCCCGGTCACCGTGGACTTCGGCACCGTGCGCACCTGACCCCGTCACCTGGCCCCGTACGCCCCGGCTCAGTCGGCGCGGCCCGTCGCCGCCACCGCCACCCCGAGGCCGATCAGCGCGAAGCCGCCCGTTCCGCCGATCATCGACAGGCGTCGGTCCGAGCGCGCGAACCAGGTGCGCGCCGCCGACGCGGTCAGCCCCCACAAGGTGTCCGTGACCAGCCCGATGGAGATCGGGATCAGGCCCAGCAGCAGCATCTGGGCCGGGACCCGGCCCGCGTCGTGGTTCACGAACTGCGGCAGGACCGCCGCGAAGAACACGATGCCCTTCGGGTTGGTGACGCCCACCAGGACCCCGTCGAGCACGGTCCGCAGATCCCCGCGCGCGGGCCCGGCCGGCCCCTGGATGTCCGACGCCTTCATGTCACGACGGTGCCGGAACGCCTGGACGCCCAGGAACACCAGATACGCCGCGCCCGCCAGCTTCACCGCGACGAACAGGCCCGCCGAGCGCTCCACCAGCGAGCCGATGCCCAGCGCCACCGCGACGACCAGCAGGTACGAGCCGAAGACATTGCCCAGCGCCGTCGCCACCGCCGTGCGCCGCCCGTGCGCGAGCGCCCGGCCGATCACGAACAGCACGCTCGGCCCCGGGATCACGATCACCAGCAGCGACATCGCCGCGAACGCCAGACACCGGTCGGTCGACACCATGTGCAGCTCCCGTCCCTTTCCAAGACCAGTGAAGACCATCCCACTGACAACGGGCCCCGGTCCCGCGTTCTAGGGTCCCGTCATGGAACTGCGTCAGCTCGCCTACTTCGTGACCGTCGCGGAGGAACTGCACTTCGGGCGCGCGGCCGAACGGCTGCACATCGTCCAGTCCGCCGTGAGCCAGCAGATCCGCCGGCTCGAACGGGAGCTGGGCGCCGACCTGTTCGACCGTTCGCCCCGGCACGTGCGGCTCACCGGAGCCGGCGAGAGGCTGCTCCCCGAGGCGCGGACCGTGCTCGCCGCCGCCGAACGGGCCCGGGCCGCCGTCGCCCGCCGCACCGTGCTGCGCGTCGGCACCAGCACCGGGCTCGGCACCCACCTGGACCGGGTGCTCGACGCCTACGCGGAGCTCGCACCGGGGACCGGCGTCGAGCTGGTGTCCGTGCCGGCGCGGGAGCGGACGGCCCAGGTGCGCGACGGGCGCCTCGACGCGGCGTTCCTGCGGGCCGGGGCCGACGGCCCGGAACCGGCGGAGGGTCTGCGCGCCGTGCCCGTGTGGCAGGAGCCGCTGATGGCGGCCCTCCCGGCCAGGCACCCGCTCGCCGCCGCGCCGGACGTCGCCGTCGCCGACCTCGCCGGACTCCCGCTCGGCCTCACCGAACGGCGCGACCACCCCGCCCTGGTGGACCTCGTCGTCGGCGCCTGCCACGACGCGGGCTTCGCCCCGCGCCCCGGGCCGCGCACCGGCACGCTCCAGGACACGCTCGCCATCATCGGCGCCGGGGCGAACCCCCTGTGGACCGTCGTGTACGCCTCCCACGCGCGCGTCGTGCACAGCTCCCGCGTCGCGTTCGTACCCTTCCGGTCACCCGGGCTCGCCCTGACCACGGTGCTCGTCGTCCGGGACGGGGAAGGGGACGGCGACGACGCCCTCCGCGCCTTCCGGGAAGCCTGCCGGAAACCGGCGCCGAGCAGCGACGATCACGATCACTGATCGCTGTGGTCGCGGTCTGCCCCTTGGTCGTGGCCCGGCGCCGCGATGGACTGGATCCGTCAGCGGGAGCCCCCCTGACATCCGCTCCGCACAGGGAGTTCAGCCATGCCGATCGTCACCGTCCAGCAGGGTCCCCGCGACGTCGAGGCCAAGCGCGAGCTGGTCAGGCGGATCACCGACGCCTTCGTCGACTCCTACCAGGTCCCCGCGGAGACCGTCAGCGTGTGGATCCACGAGGTCCCGAAGGACAGCTGGGGCTCGGCGGGCAAGCTCACCGCCGACAAGTAGACAAGCAGCGGCCGCGGCCGCGCGGGGCCGCTACGGCAGCAGCCCCGCCCGGCGCGCCGCCACCACGGCCTCGCCCCGGGTGTGCGTGCCCAGCTTGCGCATGGCGGACCGGAGGTAGCCCTTGACGGTCTCCGGGCGCAGCCCGAGCCGCTCCGCCGCCACCGCGTTCGTCGCGCCCCCCGCCACACACGCCAGGACGTCCACCTCGCGCGGCGCGAGCACCACCGTCGCCGCCCGCTCCAGCGGCGCGGCGGCCGACGCCAACCGGCCGCACACCGCGAGGAGTTCGCCGCGCAGGGCCGGATCGACGATCCTCGGGGCGAGCGCCCGCAGCGCCCCGTGCGCCTCCCGGACCTCCTCCCACGCGGCGGAGCCCTCGGCCGCCGGGGCGGACGCGGCGGCGAGCAGCGTCTGCGCCTCGTCCCGGACGAGGAGCGCCTGCTCCACGTCGCGGGCCGCCGCCACGGCCGCGGTCAGCGCCCGGTCGCCCAGCGGCTGGGCCGCGCGCAGCGCCCCGTACAGGACGCCCCGCACCCGGCGCCGTACGACGACGGGCACCGCGAGGACCGAGCGCAGGCCCTCGGCCGCGACCGCCGTGTCGTACTCGTGGCTGATGTGCCGCGAGCCCTGGTAGTCGGTGACGGCGCAGGCCCTGGCCAGGGAGAGGGCCTTGCCGCCCAGACCGTTGCCCGCGGCGATGGCGAGGCCGCGCAGCGCGGACGTGGTCGCCCCGCTCAGCTCGGCGATCCTGACCTGGCCGGTGCCCGCGGTGAGTCCGCCGAACGCCACCGGCAGACCCGTGCCCCGGCGCAGTCGCACCAGCGCCGCGCGCATCTCGGCCCCCTCGGCGGGTTCTGCGCTCACGTTCCATCCCCTTGCCGTGCCGGTCACCCCCGTTCGGGGGTGGCGAGATCCACGTCACGGACTACACGATGAAGGCACGGTCCGCAATGACGCGGGACGCGGGACATGAGGACTCCAGGAGCGCACATGACGACGGCGAACGGACCCACGCAGCAGTTCCGTACGGCCCGTGACTTCCTGTTGCAGCACGCCCAGGACTACGAGACGGCGTACGAGGGCTTCGCCTGGCCCCGGCCCGACCGGTTCAACTGGGCCCTCGACTGGTTCGACGTCATCGCGGAGGGCAACGGGCGCACGGCCCTGCACATCGTCGAGGAGGACGGCCGCGAGATCACCATCTCGTACGGCGAGATGTCCGTGCGCTCGGACCAGGTCGCGAACTGGCTGCGAGCCCAGGGGGTCGGGGCCGGCGACCGGATCCTCCTGATGCTCGGCAACCAGCAGGAACTCTGGATGACCATGCTCGCCGCGATGAAACTGCGCGCCGTCGTCATCCCGGCGACGCCGCTGCTCGGCTCCGCCGATCTGCGGGACCGGATCGAGCGCGGCCGTGCCGCGCACGTGATCGTGCGCGCCGAGGACGCGGCCAAGTTCGACGACGTACCCGGTGACTACACCCGGATCGCCGTCAAGGACGCGGGCGCGGACCCCGTGCCCGGCTGGCTCGACTTCGACGACGTCTTCACCTCGGGCACGAGCGCGGACTTCGAGCCCGACGGCGACACCCGCGCCGACGACGCGCTGCTCCTCTACTTCACGTCCGGGACGACGGCCCGCCCCAAGCTCGTCGAGCACACCCACGTGTCGTACCCCGTGGGCCACTTGGCGACGATGTACTGGATCGGCCTGCGCCCCGGCGACGTCCATCTGAACATCTCCTCGCCGGGCTGGGCCAAGCACGCCTGGTCGAACTTCTTCGCGCCGTGGAACGCGGAGGCGACCGTCTTCCTCTACAACTACACGCGCTTCGACGCGGGCCGGCTGATGGCCGCGATGGACCGTGCGGGCGTGACCTCGTTCTGCGCGCCGCCCACCGTGTGGCGCATGCTGATCCAGGCCGACCTCACCCAGCTGCGCACGCCGCCGCGGGAGGTGGTCGCCGCCGGCGAGCCGCTCAACCCCGAGGTCATCGAGCAGGTCAAGCGGGCCTGGGGCGTCACCATCCGGGACGGCTTCGGGCAGACCGAAACCGCCGTGCAGGTCTCCAACAGCCCCGGTCAGCTCCTCAAGTCCGGCTCCATGGGCCGCCCGAGCCCCGGTTTCAAGGTCGAGCTCCTCGACCCGGTGACCGGCCGGCCCGGCGCCGACGAGGGCGAGATCAGCCTCGATCTGTCCGCCCACCCCGTCGGCCTGATGGTCGGCTACCACGGCGACCCGGAGCGCACCGCGGAGGCGATGGCGGGCGGCTACTACCGCACCGGCGACATCGGCTCCCGGGACGAGGACGGCTACCTGACGTACGTGGGGCGCGCCGACGACGTGTTCAAGGCGTCCGACTACAAGATCAGCCCGTTCGAGCTGGAGAGCGCGCTTCTGGAGCACGAGGCGGTCGCCGAGGCGGCCGTCGTGCCCGCCCCCGACGAGCTGCGGCTCGCGGTCCCGAAGGCGTACGTCGTGCTCGCCGAGGGGTACGAACCGGGCCCGGACACCGCCAAGCTGCTGTTCGAGCACTCCCGCGCCGTGCTCGCCCCGTACAAGCGGCTGCGCCGCATCGAGTTCGGCGAACTGCCCAAGACGGTCTCCGGCAAGATCCGCCGCATCGAACTGCGCGAGGCCACGGCGAAGGGCTCGGCCGCCGAGTACCGCGAGGAGGACTTCCGGTGACGGACCAGCAACAGGAACTCTCGTACGCGCACGGGACCAGCGAGGTCCCGCTCCTCGGCGACACCGTCGGCGGCAACCTCCGGCGCGCCGTTGCCGCCTGGCCGGACCGGGAGGCGCTCGTCGACGTGCCCAGCGGGCGCCGCTGGACGTACGCCCGAATCGGTGCGGACGTCGACCAGCTGGCGCGCGGGCTGCTCGCGCGCGGCGTCGCCAAGGGCGACCGCGTCGGCATCTGGGCGGTCAACTGCCCCGAGTGGGTCCTCGTCCAGTACGCGACCGCGCGCATCGGCGCCGTCATGGTCAACATCAACCCGGCCTACCGCGCCCACGAGCTGGCCTATGTGCTCAAGCAGTCGGGGGTGTCCGTGCTGGTGTCCTCGCCCGGGCACAAGGGCACCGACTACCACGCACTTGTCCGCCAAGTGGGCCCCGAATGCCCGGAGTTGCGGGACCGCGTCTTCATCGGTGAGCACAGCTGGGACGCCCTCCTCGCCGGCGGCTCCTCAGTGCCGGACGAGCAACTGGTCGCCCGCGAGGCCGAGTTGTCCTGCGACGACCCGATCAACATCCAGTACACCTCGGGCACCACCGGCTTCCCGAAGGGCGCCACGCTCTCCCACCACAACATCCTCAACAACGGCTACTGGGTGGGCGAGACGGTCGGCTACACCGAGCAGGACCGGGTCTGTCTGCCCGTGCCCTTCTACCACTGCTTCGGCATGGTGATGGGGAACCTGGGCGCCACCTCGCACGCCGCCTGCATCGTCATCCCCGCGCCGTCCTTCGAACCGGCGGCGACGCTGCGGGCCGTGCAGGAGGAGCGGTGCACGTCCCTGTACGGCGTGCCGACGATGTTCATCGCCGAGCTGAACCTGCCGGACTTCGCCTCCTACGACCTGAGCAGCCTGCGCACCGGCATCATGGCGGGCTCGCCGTGCCCGGTCGAGGTGATGAAGCGGGTCGTCGCCGAGATGCACATGGCGGAGGTCTCCATCTGCTACGGCATGACCGAGACGTCCCCGGTCTCCCTGCAGACCCGCCGCGACGACGACCTGGAGCGCCGCACCGGCACCGTCGGCCGTGTCCTGCCGCACATCGAGGTCAAGGTCGTCGACCCGGTCACCGGGGTCACGCTGCCGCGCGGCGAGGCCGGCGAGCTGTGCACCCGCGGCTACAGCGTGATGCTCGGCTACTGGGGAGAGCCCGAGAAGACCGCCGAGGTCATCGACGCCGGACGCTGGATGCACACGGGCGACCTGGCGGTGCTCCGCGAGGACGGCTACGCGCAGATCGTCGGCCGCATCAAGGACATGATCATCCGCGGTGGCGAGAACGTCTACCCGCGCGAGATCGAGGAGTTCCTGTACGGGCATCCGCGGATCGCCGACGTGCAAGTGGTGGGCGTGCCGCACGAGAAGTACGGCGAGGAGGTGCTGGCCTGCGTGATCCTGCGCGACCCGGCGCAGCCGCTCACGCTCGACGACGTCCGCGACTACTGCCGCGACCAGCTCGCCCACTACAAGGTGCCGACCCGGCTGCGCGTCCTCGACGCGTTCCCGATGACCGTCAGCGGCAAGGTCCGCAAGGTCGAACTCCGGGAAGGGTACGGCGAGTCGTAGGGCTCCGGCGGGCGCCGTGCGCTACAGGTCCCGCCGCATGCAGACCCTCGGCCACCGGTCGAGACCGTGCGCCGCCTCGGCCGCGCGGATCCGGCGCAGGCCCGGCGTGAGCCCGGCCGCGGCGAGCCGGCGAAAGCCCAGACGCTCGTAGTACGGGGCGTTCCACGGCACGTCGGTGAAGGTGGTGAGGGTGAGACCGGCCAGGCCCCGGTCGCGCGCGCAGTCGGCGGCGTACGCGACCAGGGCCCGGCCCACCCCGCGCCGGGCGGCGTCCGGGTGCACGGTGACCTGCTCGATGTGGAAGGCGCCGTCCACCGGCTCGCCGACCAGGTACGCGATGGGGGGCCCGGACTCCTCGTCGACGGCCACCCAGGCGTGCCCCGCGTCGGCGTACCGCGTCAGCTCGGCCACGGTGGGTGGTGCGTCGTCGGCGATCGCGTCCATGCCGAGCGTACGGAAGACCTCCCCGGCGGCCGTCTCGATGTCCTGGAGGCGGGGCAGGTCGGGGCGGGTGGCGTCGCGAATGATCACCGGGCCAGTATCTCCGCGCCACCGGGCGGCGCCCCAGCGCTTTACGCGCCGCCCGCGATGAGTTCGTCCGCCGGGCTGTTCACCGGCTGCGGCACCCCGGCCAGGTCGAGGACGAAGAGCGGGACGCCCAGGTCGTCGGCGCGGGTGCGGGCCTCGTCGGCGTATCCGGCCAGCGAGAAGTAGACGCACGTCGCCGACTCGGTCATCGACTGGAGCCACAGGCACTCCACGTCCCGCACCGTCGCGGGCCGCACCGACGGCTCCACCTGGGCGACGACCCCGCGCGCCGCGAGACCGATGCCGGACGGCGGGCGCTGGTCGGCGCGGCGGACGTCCCGGTAGCCGAGCCAGCGCAGATAGAGCGCCGCGGCGGTCACCGCGTCCCGCGCCGTGCGGATGGCGACGGGTTGGAACGCGGGCCGGGGCGTCGGCGCCGTCCGGGGCAGCGGGATGTGCGACGGCGTCGCGGGCGCGTGGTCATCGCTCTGCACCGGGACGCGCAGCACCGTGCCGCAGTCGCAGCCGACCTCGGGCACCGGCCACCGGTCCCGGCGGCCGCACATGGGGCAGCGCAGCGTGACCCAGTCGTCCGCCCAGGTGCGGTCGCTGACCGGTTCGGCCGCGGCGCCGCGCACCAGCGGCGGGGCCACCGGGGCGCCGCAGGCGCAGGGCAGTACGGCGGGCGTGCAGAGGTGCTCGCGTCGGCACGCCGGGCATCGCACGCGCATGGGTTCGGCCACGGCACACCCCCTGGGTCGCACGGTTTCCGATCGACGTCGGTCTCATCATCCACCTTGACGGCCTCCGAGACCCCCCTCTACATTGCTTCCATATAGCAGAACCTACTTTCCGCATTGTGAAAGTTAACGGAATTCAGAGCTCGCCGCGGGGCGCGACGGGAGCGCGAATCCGACAGCCGGACAGCAAGCAGTCAGTCACAGCAGAAGTCGGGAGCACTCATGGCTCGAATGACCGCCGCCCGCGCGGCCGTTGAGATCCTCAAGCGCGAGGGCGTCACGAACGCGTTCGGCGTGCCCGGTGCCGCCATCAACCCCTTCTACAAGGAGCTCAAGGAGAGCGGTGGCATCGACCACACGCTCGCCCGCCACGTCGAGGGCGCCTCGCACATGGCCGAGGGCTACACGCGGGCCAACCCCGGCAACATCGGGGTCTGCATCGGTACGTCGGGCCCGGCCGGCACCGACATGATCACCGGCCTGTACTCGGCGACCGGCGACTCGATCCCGATCCTGTGCATCACGGGTCAGGCCCCGAGCCACCTGCTGCACAAGGAGGACTTCCAGGCGGTCGACATCGCCACGATCGCCAAGCCGGTCACGAAGATGGCGGTCACCGTCCTGGAGGCCGCGCAGGTCCCCGGCGTCTTCCAGCAGGCGTTCCACCTGATGCGCTCGGGCCGTCCCGGGCCCGTCCTCATCGACCTGCCGATCGACGTCCAGCAGACCGAGATCGAGTTCGACGTCGAGACGTACGAGCCACTGCCGGTCTACAAGCCGGCCGCGACCCGCGCCCAGATCGAGAAGGCCGTCAAGCTCCTCGTCGAGTCCGAGCGTCCGCTGATCGTCGCGGGCGGCGGCATCATCAACGCGGACGCGAGCGACCTGCTCGTCGAGTTCGCCGAGCTCACGAACACGCCCGTCGTGCCCACCCTGATGGGCTGGGGCACCATCCCCGACGACCACGACCTGAACGCGGGCATGGTCGGCCAGCAGACCGGCCACCGCTACGGCAACGCCACGTTCCTGGAGTCGGACTTCGTCCTCGGCATCGGCAACCGCTGGGCCAACCGGCACACCGGCTACAAGCTGGACGTGTACCGCGAGGGCCGCACGTTCGTCCACGTCGACATCGAGCCGACGCAGATCGGCAAGATCTTCGCGCCGGACTACGGGATCACCTCCGACGCCAAGGCGGCCCTGGAGCTTTTCGTCGAGGTCGCGCGCGAGCTGAAGGCCGCGGGCGAGCTGCCGGACCGCTCCGCGTGGGTCGCCTCGCACCTGGAGCGCAAGGAGACCCTCCTGCGCCGCACGCACTTCGACGACATCCCCATGAAGCCGCAGCGCGTCTACGAGGAGATGAACAAGGCGTTCGGCAAGGACACGCGGTACGTGACGACCATCGGTCTGTCGCAGATCGCGGGCGCCCAGATGCTGCACGTCTACAAGCCGCGCCACTGGATCAACTGCGGCCAGGCGGGCCCGCTCGGCTGGACCATCCCGGCCGCGCTCGGCGTCTCCAAGGCCGACCCGGACACCCAGGTCGTGGCGCTCTCCGGCGACTACGACTTCCAGTTCATGATCGAGGAACTGGCGGTCGGCGCCCAGCACCGCATCCCGTACGTCCACGTCCTGGTGAACAACGCCTACCTGGGCCTGATCCGCCAGGCACAGATCGGCCTGGACATCAACTTCCAGGTCAACCTGGAGTTCGAGAACCAGAACAGCCCCGAGCTCGGCGTCTACGGCGTCGACCACGTCAAGGTCGCCGAGGGCCTGGGCTGCAAGGCGATCCGGGTGACGGACCCGAACGAGCTCGGTGCCGCCTTCGAGCAGGCCAAGAAGCTCGCGCAGGAGTACCAGGTCCCGGTCGTCGTCGAGGCGATCCTGGAGCGCATCACCAACATCTCGATGAGCCCCACGGCCGACATCAGCGCGGTCAAGGAGTTCGAGGAGATCGCGACGGAGCCGGGCCACGCGCCCACGTCGATCCGTCCGCTGAAGGTCTGACGCACCCGCCGAAGGGGGCGGTCACCGGTGCACCGGTGACCGCCCCCTTCGGCGTTGCCGCGGTCAGCCCCTGCGACGCACGGCGTACTGGACGCAGAGCGCGAGGACGAGCGGCCCCCACAGCGTCGCGGGCAGCACGCAGACGTCGAACAGGAGGCCCCAGGCGGCGTTCGTGGTCGCCGGCGCCTCGAAGCCCGGCACGCCCAGGACGCTCAGCAGGAACCCGCCCCACATCATCGTGGCGCCGAGCCCGCCCAGGACGGCCGGGACCAGCACCACGGTCCGCGGCAGCCGCTTCCCGCCCACCAGCGGGACCCACGCCGGCACCACCTCGCCCCAGCCCCGGACGAGCCCGAAGCAGAGCAGCGCGAGGGCCTCGGTCAGCAGGCTCAGCCCGAAGACGTACGGCACGGAGATCCACAGGTTGCCGATCGAACCGGTGCCCGTGCCCATGTCGAACCCGAAGGCGAACGGCAGCCGCCACAGGCACTGGGGGAGCAGGACCAGCGGGATCAGACGGGCGACGCGCTCGGCCCAGCGGGGCACGGGGCGGGCGGTACCGGTGGCCGGGTGACGGTGGACGGGGAGCGGGGCGACCGCGGTCGTTGTCATGCCCTCACGCTCCCGCGCCCGGCGCGCGAACACGTCGCCCCGGACGCCGAACCGCCTCCACCGCATGGCGGAGCCCCGGGTACGGACCGTCGTACCCGGGGCTGGTTCGGGAGGTTGGTGCCGTCCGACGGCGCGCGACTGGCGGAACATGCATGCGCGCCACCGGACGGAGTCCGGTGTCCCGTCAGGGAAAGTGGCTGGGACCGCGGCGGCGGGGCGACGGGTCCCGGGGACCGACTGCCTCAGGTCGACAGTGATCCCGGAACCTTCACCACCGCACTGGTTCGCACCGGCCGCCGCGGTCCTCGTCCTCCCGGCACCATGCGCAGACCACCCCTCATCCGGGTCGTACGCATGGTGCGGGTTTGCGTGTACGGAGCTGACCTCCCGTCAGGTCCCGTACACGGTCAGGGGGTTCAGTCCTCGCGCAGGGCGCGGACCGCTTCCTCGACGCGCTTGCCGTAGTCGGCGTCGGCGGCGTGGAAGTGGGCGAGGTTCTTCTCCACGATGTCGTCGCGCGAGACCTGGGAGAGACCGCCCGCGATGTTCGCGACCAGGCGTCCCTTCTCGTCCTCCGACATCAGGCGGTACAGCTCGCCCGCCTGGAAGAAGTCGTCGTCCTTGGTGTGGGCCGGCGCCTCGTGCGTACCCGTGTAGCCGGAGACGGCGAGCGGCGCGGCGAGCGCGCGGCCGGTCTCGACGGGGCCGTCGAAGGAGTTCGGCTCGTAGTTCTTGCGGCTGCGGGCGTAGGCGTTGGACGCCATGACGCCGTCGCGGCCGTAGTTGTCCGCCTGGGTCGCCTTCGGCGCGTTCACCGCGAGCTGCGTGTGGTTGACGCCCAGGCGGTAGCGGTGCGCGTCCGCGTAGGCGAACAGGCGGCCCTGGAGCATCTTGTCCGGCGAAGGGCCGATGCCCGGCACGAAGTTGTTCGGGGAGAACGCGGCCTGCTCGACCTCCGCGAACACGTTGTCGGGGTTGCGGTCGAGGACCAGGCGGCCCACGCGCTGCAACGGGTAGTCCTTGTGCGGCCACACCTTGGTGAGGTCGAACGGGTTGAAGCGGTACTCCGCCGCCTCGGCCGCCGGCATGATCTGCACGTACAGCGTCCAGGACGGGTTCACGCCGCGCTCGATGGCCTGCAGCAGGTCCGTCTGGTGCGAGTTCGGGTCCTTGCCCGCGAGCTCGGCGCCCTGCTCGGCCGAGAGGCTGCGGATGCCCTGGTTCGTCTTGAAGTGGTACTTCACGAAGAAGGCTTCGCCCTGCTCGTTCGTCCACTGGTAGGTGTGCGAGCCGTACCCGTTCATGTGGCGGTACGACGCGGGGATGCCGCGGTCGCCCATCAGCCAGGTGATCTGGTGCGTGGCCTCGGGGGCGTGCGCCCAGAAGTCCCAGACGTTCTCCGGCTCCTGCTTGCCCGTGAACGGGTCGCGCTTCTGGGAGTGGATGAAGTCGGGGAACTTCAGCGGGTCCTTGATGAAGAACACCGGCGTGTTGTTGCCGACGAGGTCGTAGTTGCCCTCTTCGGTGTAGAACTTCAGGGCGAAGCCGCGCGGGTCACGGACGGCGTCCGCACCCCCGAGGTTGTCGGCGACGGTCGAGAAGCGCAGGAAGACCTCGGTGCGCTTGCCGATCGTGTTCAGGAAGTCGGCGTACGTGAAGCCGGTGACGTCGTCCGTCACCTCGAAGTAGCCGTAGGCGCCGGAGCCGCGGGCGTGCACCACGCGCTCCGGGATGCGCTCGCGGTTGAACCGGGCGAGCTTCTCCAGGAGGTGCTGGTCCTGGAGCAGGATCGGGCCGCCCACGCCTGCGGTGGCGGAGTTCTGGTTGTCGGCGACAGGGGCGCCTGACTCGGTCGTGAGCACACGCTTGGGCATGGTGGAGAGGCGACCTTCCGTGCAGTGGCTGCTGACGATTGGCTGACGATGTGGGGGAGCGTAAGGATCCCTGAACAGCTACGTCAACAGTTTGTTGAAGTTCTGGATGGAGCTTGTTCAACATTTTGTTGAATCAATGGGCATGGGTGTTCCGGGCCGCGGCGACGCCTGGGCGCGACAGGACAGGTGTCAGCGCCGCCACGGCCCGGAAGTCTGGGGGCCTTACGCGACCTGGTTGCCCGAGAGGCGCTCGACCGAGCGGAGCAGGGCCGAGTGGTCCAGGCCGCCGTCGCCCTGGGCGCGCAGCGAGGCGACCAGCTGGGCGACCACGCCGCCGACGGGCAGGGCCGCGCCGACGTTGCGGGCGGCGTCGGTGACGATGCCCATGTCCTTGTGGTGCAGGTCGATGCGGAAGCCCGGCTTGAAGTCGCGGTTGAGGAAGTTGTCCTTCTTCCGCGTCAGCACGGTCGAGCCGGCCAGGCCGCCGTTGAGGACGTCGAGCGCGGCCTTGAGGTCCACGCCGGACTTCTCCAGGAAGACCACGGCCTCGGCGCACGCCTGGATGTTCACGGCGACGATCAGCTGGTTGGCGGCCTTCACGGTCTGGCCCGAGCCGTGCGGACCGCACAGCACGATGGTCTTGCCGAGGGCGTCCAGGAGCGGCTTGGCCTCGTCGAAGTCGGCCTGCTCGCCGCCGACCATGATGGACAGCACGGCCTCGATGGCGCCGGCCTCGCCGCCGGAGACGGGCGCGTCGATGACGCGGATGCCCTTCTCCTTGGCGTTCTTCGCCAGGTCGACCGAGGTCTGCGGGGTGATCGACGACATGTCGACGATCAGCGCACCCGACTTCGCGTTCTCCAGGATGCCGTCGGGACCGTAGGCGATGGCCTCGACCTGCGGGGAGGCCGGGACCATCGTCACGATCACGTCGGCGTCCTTGACGGCCTCGGCGATCGACTTGGCGGCGGTGCCGCCGGCGGCCGTGAGGCGGTCCAGCTTGTCCTGCTCCAGGGTGAAGCCCGTGACGTCGTAGCCGGCCTTGATCAGGTTCTCCGACATGGGCGAGCCCATGATGCCGAGACCGATCCACGCGACCGCCGGGCGGGTCGGGCGGGAACTGGACTGCAGGTTGTTGCTCATGAGGGTGACTCCAAAAAGCTCAGAAAGGCGGTGATACGTCGATGAGTTGGCGCGCGGCTCAGTGACGCGCGGCGCGTGCCGCGTGCGGCAGCCAGCCGAAGGACTCGGCGCTCGGGGCGTCGCCCGGCTTGTACTCCAGGCCCACGTAGCCCTCGTAGCCGGCCTTCGCGAGCTGGTCGAGCAGCTCCTCGAGCGGCAGCGAGCCGGTGCCCGGCGCGCCACGGCCCGGGTTGTCGGCGATCTGCACGTGCGCCGTCTTGTCGGCGTAGGCGTCGATCACGGCCGGCAGGTCCTCGCCGTTCATGGACAGGTGGTACAGGTCCATCAGGAACTTGGCGTTGCCGAGGCCGGTCGCCGCGTTCACCTTGTCCACGATCTCGATCGCCTTGGGGGCGCTCACGATCGGGCACTTCGGCGACTCCGGCGCGTTGAGCGCCTCGATGAGCAGCACGGCGCCGACGCGGTCGGCGGCGCGGGCGGCCAGCGCCAGGTTCTCCAGGGCGAGTTCGTCCTGGACGGACTCCTCGACGCCCTCCACGCGGTTGCCGTACAGGGCGTTGAGCGCCTTGCAGCCGAGGGAGGCGGCGAAGTCGGCCGCGACGTCGAGGTTCGCGCGGAACTTCTCGCTCTCCTCGCCCGGGACCGACAGGGCGCCCCGGTCGGGGCCCGGCAGCTGCCCCGCGTAGAAGTTCAGTCCGGTCAGCTGGACGCCCGCGTCCTTGACGGCGTCGCGCAGGGCGTCGAGCTCGGACTGCTCGGGCACGGGCGCGTCGACCCAGGGCCACCACAGCTCGACCGCGGTGAAGCCCGCCGCGGCGGCGGCCGCGGGGCGCTCCAGGAGCGGGAGCTCGGTGAAGAGGATCGACAGGTTGACGTTGAAGCGCTGGTCTGCGAATCCCATCGGGGTCGGCGCTCCCTTCAGGTTCGATATCGTCGAGCTTCCGTATTACGGAAGTTCGTTTCTGCGTGATGGAAGATTGCATCCGGCTGGTGGCAGCTGTCAAGAGGGGCTGCCGGAATAACCCCGGACGGCGTTAGGTTGAGCGCGTGCGATTGAGAGTGGAGTTCACGACCGAGCCCTTCGACCTGGACGAGGCGCCGCAGCACGCGGTCGTCGCCCGCGATGTCGTCCAGGGGGCCGACCTGGACGCGGTCGACGTGGGACCGTTCGGCAACACCGCCGAGGGGGAGGCCGACCGCGTGCTCACCGCGGTCGACGCGCTGCTGCGCAAGGCGCTGGCGGCCGGGGCCACCCGGGTCTCGCTCCAGGTCAATGTGATCGGTGAGGGTGCCGGAGCCGGGGAGGGCGATAAGTGACCGGTCTCATGAGCGATGCGTCCGATGCCTCCGACCCCTTCGTCAGGGCGGTCAAGCCGCTCGTCGACGCCATGGGGGGCGAGATGGTGCCGCCGCAGGAGGCGGGCAAGGACGACGTCGTGCTCAGCTGGGAGGGTGCGGACGTGATAGCCGTGCGGCTGCCCCAGCTGGCCGACTCCCTGGACCACATCCTGGCCGCGATGGAGCGCAAGGAGGGCAAGCCGCTCGCCGAGCTCGACCGCAAGGAGAAGCAGGAGGTCGTGCGCGTCCTGGAGGCGCGCGGCGCCTTCTCCGTGCGGCACGGCGTGGAGACCGTGGCCGGCGCGCTCGGTGTCTCGCGCTTTACCGTCTACAACTACCTGAATCGCGAGAAGGCCACCTGACCTGGGCAAACTCCCCGGTCTCCGAACCGCCGTCCGTTAACCGGGCGGCGGTTTTTGTCACTCCAAGTTTTCAACAAAGTGTTGACGCCGTGTTTCCGAGGGCGTTAGCTATCCGCAGCCCGTCCAGCACCAGGCCACGGAGGCACCCCGTGACTTCAGGATCGTCAGCTACGTATCGGGGGCTCACCCGGTTCAACACCTCGGACGAGAGCACGGCCGCGGCCGAGCTCCACGAGGTGTGTGCTTCATCGGCGTGGGGGAGCAAGATCCTCGCCCAGCGCCCCTTCGCTTCCACCGAGTCCCTCTTCACGAGCAGCGACGCCGCGATGGCCGAGCTGACCGCGCAGGACCTCGCGGAGGCGATGGCGGGGCATCCGCCGATCGGCCGCCCGAAGCCCGGCGACCCGACCTCGTCGCGCGAGCAGCGCGGCATGTCGGGAGCCTCCGAGGAACTCAAGGCGGAGATGCTCGAACGGAACCTGGCCTACCAGGACCGGTTCGGACACGTCTTCCTCATCTGCGCCACCGGGGCCACCGCGGAGCAGATGCTCGACGCGCTCAAGGCACGGATCGGCAACTCGGCCGAGCAGGAGCGGGAGATCGTCCGCACCGAGCTGGGCAAGATCAACCGCATCCGCCTCGCGCGCCTCGTGGAAGAAGGAGACAACGCCTGATGAGCACCGGGACCACCGCTTCGGTGTCCACGCACATCCTGGACACCAGCATCGGACGCCCCGCCGAGGGCGTCGCCATCTCCCTTGCGGCGCGCGCCGGTTCGGGCGCCGCCTGGGTGGCGCTCGGCGGCTCGGCCACCGACGCGGACGGCCGCTGCAAGGACCTGCCGGCGCTGCCGGAGGGAACCACCCACGTCCGTCTCGACTTCGAGACGGAAGCGTATTTCGACAAGAAACAAGCCGATGCGCAGCAGGACGCCCCCGCGAATCGGGACAGCGACACGTTCTTCCCGGAGGTGGCGATCACGTTCGCCGTCAAGCCGGGCGAGCACTACCACGTGCCGCTGCTGCTCAACCCGTTCGGCTACTCCGTTTACCGAGGGAGCTAGCAGACACCATGCCCACGATTCTGGGATCGAACCAGTACGGCAAGGCGGAGAACCGCGTTGTCAAGATCACGCGGGACGGCGACACCCACCACATCAAGGACCTGAACGTCTCGGTCGCCCTCAGCGGTGACCTCGACGACGTGCACCTCACCGGGTCGAACGCCAACTGCCTGCCGACCGACACCACCAAGAACACCTGCTTCGCCTTCGCCAAGGAACACGGCATCGAGTCGGCCGAGCAGTACGGCATCGCGCTGGCGCGGCACTTCGTCGACAGCCAGCCGTCCATCCACCGCTCGCGCATCCGCATCGAGGAGTACGCCTGGGAGCGCATCGCCGGCTCCGACGCGGGCTCCAACTTCATCGGTGCCGACGAGGTCAAGCACTCCTTCGTCCGCAAGGGCCAGGAGACGCGGCTCGTGCAGGTCACCTATGACGGCGAGACGTTCGAAGTCCTGTCCGGGCTCAAGGACCTGACCGTGATGAACACCACGAACTCCGAGTTCTGGGGCTTCATCAAGGACAAGTACACGACGCTCCAGGAGGACTACGACCGCATCCTCGCCACGTCCCTGTCGACGTGGTGGCGGCACAACTGGACGGGTGAGGACGACCAGCGCACCCCGAACTGGAACAAGTCCTACGAGCAGGCCAAGAAGCACATCCTCCAGGCCTTCGTCGAGACGTACTCGCTGTCGCTGCAGCAGACCCTGTTCCAGATGGGCTCGCGGGTCATCAACAACCGCACCGAGATCGACGAGATCCGCTTCTCGGCGCCGAACAAGCACCACTTCCGCCAGGACCTCTCGGCGTTCGGCCTGGAGAACGAGGCGAAGGACGGTGCCGTGTACTGGGCCGCCGACCGCCCCTACGGCCTGATCGAGGCCACGATCCTGCGGGACGGCGCGGAGCAGCGCATCCCGGTGGACATGACCAACCTCTGACGCCGGACCAGGCGTTCACGGACGCGGTAGCGCACCCCCGTCCACCCGCAGTCGGCGGGGGTGCGCCGCACCGGAGGGAACATCGCAATGGCAGTGCCAGCAAAGGGGCCGGCTGAAGCCGAGGGCCCGTGTTCTGACTCTTTTGACCCACCGGACAGCGCCTCGACGCAGGTGCACCCGGTGGACGAGAAGCTCCACGTCTCGCGGCTCGTCCCCGCCGCACTCCAGCACATCGCCGCCATGTACGCCGGCGTCGTCACCCCTCCGCTCATCATCGGCCAGGCCGTCCGGCTCGACACCGCCGGCCAGACCCGGCTGATCGCCGCCTCCCTGCTCATCGCGGGCGTGGCCACGCTCCTCCAGACGCTCGGCGTCAAGGGCTTCGTCGGGAACCGGCTGCCCTTCGTCAACGCCGCGTCGTCGGCCGGCATCGCACCGATGCTGGCCATCGCCGAGACCAACGCCCAGGGCGACCAACTCCCCGCCATCTACGGGGCGGTCATGGTCGCGGGCGTCTTCTGCCTCGCCATCGGCCCGTTCTTCGGACGGCTGCTCAGGTTCTTCCCGCCGCTCGTCACCGGCGTCGTCATCACCCTCATCGGGGTGACCCTGATGCCCGTGCCGGTCGGCTGGGCCCAGGGCGGCGACAAGACCGCCGCCGACTACGGCGACATGCGCTTCCTCGCCCTGGCCGGCTTCACTCTCGTGGTGATCCTGCTGATCCAGCGCTTCGGCCGCGGATTCGTCAAGCAAGTCGCCCTGCTGTTCGGCCTGTTGATCGGTACGCTCGCCGCGATCCCGTTCGGCATGGCGGACTTCTCCGCCCTCGGGTCGGCGCCCGTGGCGGCGCTCCCGACGCCGTTCGCCTTCGGCGCCCCCGAGTTCCAGCCCGCCGCCATCATCTCGCTCTGCCTGGTCATGCTCGTCCTGATGACCGAGTCCAGCGCCGGGATGCTCGCCATCGGCGAGATCTGCGAGCGCGACTGCAACGGCACGACCATCACCCGCGGTCTGCGCACCGACGGCATCGCCACCTTCATCGGCCCGGTCTTCGGCGGCTTCCCGACCTCCGCCTTCGCGCAGAACGTCGGCGTCGTCTCGCTCACCAAGGTGCGCAGCCGGTACGTCGTCGCCGTCGCGGGCGGCGCCCTGCTGATCCTCGGCGCCTTCCCGGTGCTCGGCGCGGTCGTCTCCCTGGTCCCCATGCCGGTGCTCGGCGGCGCGGGCATCGTGCTCTTCGGCTCCATCGCCGTCAGCGGCATCCGCACGCTCTCCGAGGCCGGCCTCGACGACAGCTCCAACATCATCCTGGTCGCCGTCTCGCTCGGCGCGGGCATCATCCCGCTCGCCGCACCCACCTTCTACGCCGACTTCCCGGCCTGGGCGCAGACCGTGCTCGGCTCCGGCATCAGCGCAGGCGCACTCGTCGCCGTCTCGCTGAACCTCTTCTTCCACCATCTCGGCACCCGCGGCAGCGCCAGCGCCACCGCGGCACTCAAATCCTCCTAGGGTCCTGCCGTGCCCAATCGCCACTCACGAAAAGAAGGAAGCACCATGGCACCCACCACGGCTTCTTCTACGGCAGACCGCATCGTCATCGAGAACGTCGCCATCGCGACGGTCGACGCGCACGACACCGAGTACGCCTCGGGACACATCGTCGTCGCGGGCAACAGGATCGAGTCCATCGGCGCGGGCAAGGCGCCCGAGGGCCTCGAGAACGTCGTACGCCGCATCGACGGCACCGGCCACCTGGCCACCCCCGGCCTGGTCAACACGCACCACCACTTCTACCAGTGGATCACCCGCGGTCTGGCGACGGACCACAACCTGTTCAACTGGCTGGTGGCGCTGTACCCGACCTGGGCGCGCATCGACGAGCAGATGACGTACGCGGCGGCGCAGGGCTCCCTCGCGATGATGGCCCGCGGCGGCGTCACCACCGCCATGGACCACCACTACGTGTTCCCGCAAGGGTCGGGCGACCTCTCCGGGTCGATCATCCGCGCCGCCTCCGAGATGGGCGTGCGCTTCACCCTGGCCCGCGGCTCCATGGACCGCAGCGAGAAGGACGGCGGCCTGCCGCCGGACTTCGCCGTCGAGACCCTCGAAGGCGCCCTCGCCGCGACCGAGGAGACCGTCAAGAAGCACCACGACGCCTCCTTCGACGCCATGACACAGGTCGCCGTGGCCCCCTGCTCCCCCTTCTCCGTCTCCACCGAACTCCTCAAGCAGGGCGCCGAGTTGGCGCGCCGCCTCGGAGTACGGCTGCACACCCACGGCAGCGAGACGGTCGAGGAGGAGAAGTTCTGCCACGAGCTGTTCGGCATGGGCCCGACCGACTACTTCGAGTCGACCGGCTGGCTCGGCGAGGACGTGTGGATGGCGCACAGCGTCCACATGAACGACTCCGACATCGCCGCCTTCGGCCGCACGAGGACGGGCGTGGCGCACTGCCCGTCCTCGAACGCCCGCCTCGCGGCCGGCATCGCCCGGGTCCCCGACATGCTGGCCGCCGGCGTCCCGGTCGGCCTCGGCGTCGACGGCACCGCGTCGAACGAGTCGGGCGAACTCCACACCGAACTGCGCAACGCCCTCCTGATCAACCGCCTCGGCGCCCACCGCGAGGCCGCCCTCAACGCCCGCCAGGCGCTGCGCCTGGGGACGTACGGAGGCGCCCAAGTACTCGGCCGCGCCGCCCAGATCGGATCTCTGGAAGCGGGCAAGCTGGCCGACCTGGTCCTGTGGAAGCTGGACACCCTGGCCCACTCGTCCATCGCCGACCCGGTCACCGCGCTCGTCTTCGGCGCGGCCGCCCCGGTCACCCTCTCCCTCGTGAACGGCAGGCCGGTGGTGGAGAACAGCCGCCTCCTGCACGTCGACGAGGACGCCATCGCCCGCTCCACGCGGGACGAGGCACAGCGCCTCGCGCGGATCGCCGCGCAGGACTGATCCCCGAAATCTCCGGTCAGGGGGGACGGCCCCTGACCGGAGGCTCGACCTGCCGAGCGGGCAGGTCGAGTGCCGCCCCGGAACGTGGCCCAAAGCCTCACGTTCCCGGGGCGGTCAGTACTACCTGGGCGCACGACAACTGAACACCGAGCACCTCCAGCACCACCTTGCACCACCTCCCAGAAGCGAAAAGCGCCGGCGATCGTCCGGGGCTGGAAAACAACCGGAGGAGCCGCAGTGGCGACAGAGCCCAGGTTCACCAAGCAAGGCACGACCCCCGCCGACGCGTCCGCGGGGCATACCAAACATCCGGTCGACGAGAAGCTGCCGCCGCTGAAGATGGCGACGACCGGCCTCCAGCACGTCGCGGCGATGTACGCGGGCGTGGTCGCACCCCCGCTCATCGTCGGCGCCGCGATCGGCCTGAGCCCGAAGGACCTCACGTTCCTCACCGGCGCCTGTCTGTTCACGGCCGGTCTGGCGACCTTCCTGCAGACGCTCGGCATCTGGAAGATAGGCGCGCGACTGCCGTTCGTGAACGGCGTGACGTTCGCGGGCGTCGCCCCGATGCTCGCCGTCGTCGCCTCCACGAAGGACAAGGACGACGCGCTGCCGGTCATCTTCGGGGCGGTGATCGTCGCCGGAGTCCTCGGATTCGTCGCGGCACCGTTCTTCTCGAAGATGGTCCGCTTCTTCCCGCCCGTCGTCACCGGCACGGTCATCACGCTCATCGGCATCTCGCTGATGCCGGTCGCGTTCGGCTGGATGCAGGGGCCCAACACCCAGGCGCCCGACTACGGTTCGATGAAGAACCTCTCCCTGGCCGGCATCACGCTCGTCGTCGTGCTGCTGCTGCGCCGCTTCACGACCGGTTTCGTCAAGCAGATCGCGGTGCTCCTCGGCCTGGTCATCGGCACGCTCATCGCCATCCCGTTCGGCGTCACGGACTTCTCACCGGTCGGTGACGCGGACATCGTCGGCTTCCCGACCCCGTTCCACTTCGGTGCCCCGCAGTTCGCGGGCGCGGCCATCGTCTCGCTCTGCGTCGTCATGGTCGTCTCGATGACCGAGTCCACCGCCGACATGCTCGCGCTCGGCGAGATCGTCGACCGGCCGGCCGACGAGAAGACCATCGCGGCGGGCCTGCGCGCCGACACGCTCGGCTCGGCGATCAGCCCGCTGTTCAACGGCTTCATGTGCAGCGCGTTCGCCCAGAACATCGGCCTCGTCGCGATGACGAAGATCCGCAGCCGCTACGTGGTGGCCACCGGCGGCGGGTTCCTCGTCCTGATGGGCCTGTGCCCGATGGCGGCCTCGCTGATCGCCGTCGTGCCGCGCCCGGTGCTCGGCGGCGCGGGCGTCGTGCTCTTCGGCTCGGTCGCCGCCAGCGGCATCCAGACCCTCGTCAAGGCCGGTCTGGAGAAGGACAACAACGTCCTCATCGTCGCGGTCTCGCTCGCCGTGGGCCTGATCCCCATCGCGGCGCCGGAGTTCTACCACGCCTTCCCGGAGAACTCGAAGATCATCCTGGACTCCGGGATCTCCACCGGCTGCGTCGCGGCCGTCGTCCTCAACCTGCTGTTCAACCACATCGGCCGCGGCCGGGAGGCCGACGACGTCACCTCGCCGATGGAGTCGGGCGACGCCATCGCGGAACAGCGGACGGGAGCGTCCGCCGCCGGGGTGCACTGATCCCGGCCGGCCGGGAGTCGGGGTGCGGCGCCACGCGCGACGGTGCAGGATCGTCCGCATGGCGCCCACACCCCCCGACCCGCACGTCCTGCACCCGATGCCCGGGCAGCCCCGCGTGGTGCTGCTCAAACCCCTGATCACGTCCGGCCTGATCGAGGTCGGCGAGTTCACGTACTACGACGACCCGGACGCGGCGACCGAGTTCGAGACCCGCAACGTCCTCTACCACTACGGCCCCGACAAGCTCCGCATCGGCCGCTTCTGCGCCTTCGGCACCGGGATCCGCTTCATCATGAACGGCGCCAACCACCGCATGGACGGCGCCTCCACGTTCCCCTTCCCGATCATGGGCGGCTCCTGGGCCGAGCACATGGACCTGCTCACGGATCTCCCCACCCGCGGCGACACGACCGTCGGCCACGACGTGTGGTGCGGCAACGGGGTCACCGTGATGCCGGGCGTCACCATCGGACCCGGCGCGGTGATCGCGACCGGCTCGGTCGTCACCGACGACATCCCGCCGTACGCGATCGCCGGCGGCAACCCCGCCCGCGTGATCCGCACCCGCTTCGACCCCTCCGTGGTCCGGCGACTGCTCGAACTCGCCTGGTGGGACTGGCCGTTGGAGCACATCACGGCCCACGTCCGGGAGATCATGTCGGGCTCGGTCGAGGCCCTGGAGAAGGCCGCCCCGAGCCGGCCGGCGCGCGGCCCGGAGAAATTCGGGGACGACAGATCGTCATCGGCGTGGTTACGATGACGCCGATGATGAACACTTCCTCGTACGGATTGGGGGACTCGTTCGCTCAGGGTGAGTGCTGATGGCACCTCACTTCGCGAACGGGATTCCGACCCACCTGCTGATGTGGCAGCGCGTGCGCCAGTACGCCGTGCCACCGTCCATGATCGAGACCGCCACCGCCCGCCGTGCGGCCGGTGACTGGGCGGGGGCCTGCGCCGCCGCCCGGATCGACGTCGACCTCGATCTGCGCGCCGTGCGCCACCGCCACGGCACCGACCTCACCACGCTCCTGCGGGCGGACCTGCGCGCCCTCGCGCCGGACCTGCTGCGCTGGCACATGCCGAGGATCGCCCCCGACGGGCACCTCAGGCCCGGCCTCACCATCTCCCTCGCGCAGTACGGGAGTCCGGCCGCGGGACCGCCCCCGCACCTGGTCGTGCGGACCCCGCCCGCCTGGGCCGACGCCGGGCAGCGGATCTCCCTGACGCTGTGGGAAGGCGCCAGGGGCCCCCGCCCGACGCATCCGCATCCGCACCCCCGCCCCGACCGGCACCACCGGCTCGATCTGCACCGGCACCTGTGGGACGCCGGGCGCAGCGGCGAACTGGCCGGGCGCGCCGAGCCCGACCGGGCCGCCGAGGCGGAGCTCCTGCTGCGGGCCGAGGGGTGCCGGCCACGCGGCGCCTTCACCGTGCGCAACGGCGCGCGGGGCCGCACCGGGTACGAGCTCGTCGCACCCGACGACAGCCACGCCCCGAGGCTGCGGCCGCTGGCGGACGCACTCGCGCCCCAGGTGGTCGCGGCGCTCCCGGTGCTGCCGGACGCGGCGGCCAGGATCCTGCCCGACCTGGAGCTGCTCAGGGCCGGCCTGGTCACGGCCGACCGGCTGCACCCGCTGGTGGCCGCCGCCCTGGCGCCGCTCGGCGCGGCGCCGCCGGCCGACGACGCCGCACCTGCCGAGGCCGCCGACCCGCACCGGGTGGAGTGCCGGGGCGAGATCCACCGCATCGCCCTGCGCGACGGGGTGTTGACCGCGGTCGACCACGACCCGGAGCAACTGCGCCGCGAGGACCTGCTGGTGGCGCTCGGCGGGCCACCGCTGCCCTGTCTGCGGGCCATCGACGCGGCGCACCGCAGCCCGGAGGCGCTGCCCGCGGTCCGGGAGCGGCTCGGCCACGGGGACGTCGTCGGGGCGCTGGCCGTGGTCGAGGGACTGCTCGGGCCGGCCGCCGTGCTGCGCGACGGACCGCTCCGTGAGGAACTGGAGTCGGCCGCGGACCGCCGCGTCGACCACGGCCTGTTCCGTGCCGGGCTGGTCGCCGAACATCCCGCCGCCCACACCCGTGAGCGCCCGCGGGCCGGCCGCGGCACCCCGCCCGACCTGTTCCGCAAGCAGGGTCTGCGCACCCGGCCGCGCGCGGCCCTGGCCGGCTGACGGCCGACCGCACGCCCACAGGACCCGGCCTCCTTGCCCCGGCCGGACCCAAGTCCCCTACGCGCACGCCTGATTGACGGCTGCGTGTGCCCCGTGAACCCGGGCCGGGCCGCCCGGCGCCGCCTCGCCGACGCCAGGCTTCCCGCCCCCTCGACTC
>NZ_JAMOLN010000087.1 GCF_024448165.1 Streptomyces longispororuber | reverse complement strand
CGCCCAGCGGCGGGGCCGGGATGCCGCCCGCGTCCAGGTACGACTGCGGGGGCTTGAGGCGCTGGCCGGGGAAGCCGCCCTTCTCGTACTTGAGCAGCTTCTTCGCCTTCTCCGGGTCCGTCTCGCCCTCCCCGTACGCCGGGCAGAGCGGGGCGATCGGGCAGGCGCCGCAGGCCGGCTTGCGGGCGTGGCAGATGCGGCGGCCGTGGAAGATCACGTTATGGCTGAGCTGCGTCCAGTCGCTCTTCGGGAAGAGCGCGCCGATGGCCTTCTCGACCTTGTCCGGGTCGGTCTCGTCGGTCCACTTCCAGCGGCGGACGAGCCGGCCGAAGTGGGTGTCGACGGTGATGCCGGGGCGTCCGAACGCGTTCCCGAGGACCACGAAGGCCGTCTTGCGGCCCACGCCCGGCAGCTTGACCAGGTCTTCGAGGCGGCCCGGGACCTCGCCGCCGAAGTCCTCGCTCAGGGCCTTCGCGAGCCCCATGATCGACCGCGTCTTGGCCCGGAAGAAGCCGGTCGGCCTGATCAGCTCCTCGACCTCCTCCGGGTTGGCCGCGGCCAGGTCCTCCGGGGTCGGGTACTTGGCGAACAGGCCCGGCGTCGTCTGATTGACCCTCAGGTCCGTCGTCTGGGCGGACATCACCGTGGCCACGAGCAGCTGGAAGGGGTTCTCGAAGTCCAGCTCCGGGTGCGCGTACGGATACGCCTCCGCGAGCTCCCGGTTGATCTTCCGGGCCCGCCGGACGAGCGCCGTGTGACTCTCGGGCTTGGCGGACGCCGCCTTCTCGGCCACGGCCTTCTTGGCCGGCGCCTTCTTGGCCGCAGCCTTCTTGGCCGGCGCAGTCTTCTTGGCCGGAGCCACCCGCTCGGCGGCGGACTTCTTCGCGGCAGGCACGGACTGGGCCGCCTTTCCCTCGACGGACACGGGGTTGCCCCGCAGGTGTTCGCCCACAGCGGAATCGCGGTCGGCCGAGACCGCCCCGACCCCCTTCGCCTGCGCTACCACCGGCTTTTTGGACACCCGACCAGCCTAGAGCCCGGCACTGACATCCGCCCCGGAGCCACTGGATCGGCCCCCGATTGGCCCCCTCCCCCTCGGGTTGTGACGCAGGTGCGGCAGACTTGTGCCTGAGTGACTGATCACACTGTTTGGACCGTCCGGCAAAATGGGGAGCGGGAAATACCCTCCCGGGTCGATTTCCGATCGATCCCCACAGTGCAGGCGACATAGGAGAGAAACTCGTGGACGACGTTCTGCGGCGCGCCCCGCTCTTCGCGGCGCTCGATGACGAGCAGGCCGCGGAGCTCCGCGCCTCCATGAGTGAGGTGACCCTCGCGCGCGGCGATGCCCTGTTCCACGAGGGCGACCCCGGGGACCGCCTGTACGTGGTCACCGAGGGCAAGGTGAAGCTCCACCGCACCTCCCCCGACGGCCGGGAGAACATGCTGGCCGTGCTCGGCCCGGGCGAGCTCATCGGAGAGCTGTCGCTCTTCGATCCCGGCCCCCGCACGGCGACCGCCAGCGCGCTGACCGAGGTGAAGCTGCTCGGCCTCGGCCACGGCGACCTCCAGCCCTGGCTGAACGCACGCCCGGAGGTGGCCGCCGCCCTGCTGCGCGCCGTCGCCCGGCGCCTGCGCAAGACGAACGACCAGATGTCCGACCTGGTCTTCTCCGACGTGCCGGGCCGTGTCGCCCGCGCGCTGCTCGACCTGTCGCGCCGCTTCGGCGTGCAGTCCGAGGAGGGCATCCACGTCGTGCACGACCTGACGCAGGAAGAGCTGGCCCAGCTGGTCGGCGCCTCCCGCGAGACGGTCAACAAGGCGCTCGCGGACTTCGCGGGCCGCGGCTGGCTCCGCCTGGAGGCCCGCGCCGTGATCCTGCTGGACGTGGAGCGCCTCGCGAAGCGCTCCCGCTGAGCGTCAGCGCGGACGCAGACAGACGTAAACCGACGGGTCCCGCCACCTCGTGTGGCGGGACCCGTCGGCGTCGACGCGCGGAAATGCCGTGCCCCGCACGGCACTTCCCTGCACAGTTGCCCCATGGCCAACCTGACCCGCGGGCTCGACGCCCAGGGATACATCGCGCGCGAGGGCTCCCTCGCCCGGATCGGCGAACCGTTCCGTCCCGTCGTGGCCGCGGCCCGCGACCGGCTGATCGACGTCTTCGGGGCACGCATGACGGGCGCCTACCTCTACGGGTCCGTGCCGCGCGGCACCGCCCGCCCCGGCCGCTCCGACCTCGATCTGCTCCTGGCCCTGCGCGCCGAGCCCACCGAGGCCGACCGGGCCGACGCCCGGATGCTCGACGAGTCGCTGGACAAGGAGTTCGCGCAGGTCGACGGCGTGGGCACGCTGCTGTACAGCCGGGAGCGGGTGCTCAGCGCGCTGGAGACGTACGACCTGGGATGGTTCGTGGCCTGTCTGTGCACGCCCCTGCTCGCCGAGGACCTCGCCGAGTACCTGCCGCGCTACCGGCCCACGTCCCTGCTGGCCAGGGAGACGAACGGGGACCTCGCCCTGTTCCTGCCGCGCTGGCGCGAGCAGATCGCCGCGGCCGCCCCCGACGAACTGCGCGGCCTCCAGCGCCGCACCGCCCGGCACCTCGTCAGGACCGGCTTCACCCTCGTCATGCCGCGCTGGAACGGATGGACCAGCGATCTTGTTGAGATGGCCGAGGCGTTCGGGGAGTACTACCCGCAGTGGGCGGGGCGGATGCGGGCCACGGCCGCCGCCGCGCAGGACCCCACCGGCGACCTCGACGCACTGCACACGTACACCGAGGAGATCGGGCCGTGGCTCGCGGCGGAGTACGCGCGCGTGCACGGCATCAAGAATCCGCGGCCCTGAGGGCCCGAGGGGGAGGACCCACCCGTGTCACAGTCACCATCGCCGTCCGCTTCGCCGTCGTCGGCCGACCTGGCGGTCCGCTTCGAGGCGGAGCGCGGACGGCTGCGGTCCGTCGCGTACCGCATGCTCGGATCGCTGAGCGAGGCGGAGGACGCGGTCCAGGAGGGGTGGCTGCGGCTGCAGCGCGCCGACAGCGACGACGTGCGGAACCTGGGCGGCTGGCTGACCACCGTCGTCGGCCGGATCTGCCTGGACATGCTGCGCACCCGCACGGCACGCCGTGAGGACCCCCTCGACCCCGGCACCGGCGAGATCCACGTCCCCGACCCCGTGATCCGCCCCGCCGACGCCGGAGACCCGGTCACGGAGGCCGAGCTGGCCGACTCGGTGGGCCTGGCGCTGCTCGTCGTCCTGGACACGCTGGCACCGGCGGAGCGGCTGGCGTTCGTGCTGCACGACATGTTCACGGTGCCGTTCGAGGAGCTCGCGCCGATCGTGGAGCGCACCCCGGCGGCGACCCGGCAGCTGGCGAGCCGGGCGCGGCGCCGCGTGCAGGGCGCCACCGTGCCGCCGGACACCGATCTCGCCCGGCAGCGCGTGGTCGTCGACGCCTGGCTGGCCGCCTCGCGGGCCGGTGACTTCGAGGCGCTGCTCGAACTCCTCGACCCGGACGTCCTGTTGCGGGTCGACGCGGGGCCCGGCGCGGCGACCAAGCTGGTCCGCGGCGCCCTGGAGGTCGCCGGTCAGGCCGCGTTCTACGGCCGGATGGCGCCGGCCTCGTACGCGGCGTTCGTGGGCGACGCGATGGGCATCGTGGCGGCACCGGAGGGCCGGGTCACCTCGATCCTCGGCTTCACGTTCCGCGACGGCAAGGTCGTCGGCGTCGACATCATCGCCGACCCGGAGCGCCTCGCCGCCACGCCCCTCGGCTGGCCCCGCCCCTAGGGCTACGGGCTCTGGATCAAGCCGTGTTCGCGCAGGTAGTCGAGCTGGGCCAGGACGGACAGCTCGGCCGCCGGCCACAGGGACCGGTCCACGTCTGCGTACACGTGCGCGACGACGTCGGACGAGGTCAGGTAGCCGTCCTCGACGGCGGTCTCGACCTGGGCGAGCCGGTGGGCGCGGTGCGCGAGGTAGAACTCGACGGCGCCCTGGGCGTCCTCCAGGACCGGGCCGTGGCCGGGCAGCACCGTGTGCACGCCGTCGTCGACCGTCAGGGAGCGCAGCCGGCGCAGCGAGTCGAGGTAGTCGCCGAGGCGGCCGTCGGGGTGCGCGACCATCGTCGTGCCCCGGCCGAGGATCGTGTCGCCGGTCAGCACGGCCCCGTCGGCGGGCAGGTGGAAGCAGAGCGAGTCGGAGGTGTGGCCGGGCGTGGGTACGACGCGCAGTTCGAGCCCGCCGGTCGTGACGACGTCGCCCGCCGCGAGCCCCTCGTCGCCGAGCCGCAGCGCCGGGTCGAGCGCCCGCACCTTCGTCCCGGTCAGCTCCGCGAACCGGCCCGCCCCCTCGGCGTGGTCGGGATGGCCGTGGGTGAGGAGGGTCAGCCCGATCCGGCGGCCCGCGGCCTCCGCGACGCCGATGACGTTCTTCAGGTGGGCGTCGTCGAGCGGCCCCGGGTCGATGACGACGGCCAGCTCGCTGTCCGGCTCGGCGAGGATCCAGGTGTTCGTGCCGTCGAGGGTCATCGCGGACGCGTTGGGCGCGAGCACGTTGACGGCGCGGGCGGTGGCGGGGCCGGAGAGCACCCCGCCGCGGGGCTGCCCGGGCAGGGCGGCTGCTTCGGTCATCGTCCGGCTCCCCCGGCGGTCGGAATGTGCTTGGTGAACTCGTCGTGCCCCGGCCAGGACAGCACCAACTCGCCGTCCGCCAGGTGCGCCCGCGCCAGTACGGGGGTCAGATCGCGCTCCGTGGAGCCGTCGAGGGCGTCCCGTACCCGGGAGTGCTCGGCCAGCGTGCGCAGCGTCGCGACGGTGGGCGGCATCATCGTCAACTCGCCCCGGTCGTACAGCGCCACGGCCCGCTCGGGCCTGATCCACACCGTGCGGTCCGCCTCGGAGGAGTCGTCGCTGGTGCGCTGGCCCGCCGGGAGGGCGGCCGCGAAGAACCAGGTGTCGTAGCGGCGCGGCTCGAACTCGGGGGTGATCCAGCGCGCCCACGCGGCCAGCAGGTCGGAGCGGAGCACCAGGCCGCGGGCCTCCAGGAACTCGGCGAAGGACAGGTCCCGGTCGATCAGTGCCTGCCGGTCGGCCTGCCACCGCTCGCCCGTCGTGTCGTCGACGACGGTGTCCGGGGCCGGCCCGGCGAGCAGTACGCCCGCCTCCTCGAACGTCTCGCGCACGGCGGCGCAGACGATCGCCTGGGCGTCCTTCTCGGGGACGCCGAGCCGCTCGGCCCACTCCTGCCGCGCCGGCCCGGCCCAGCGGACCTGCCGGTCGTCGTCGCGCGGGTCGACGCCGCCGCCCGGGTAGGCGTAGGCCCCGGCGGCGAAGGCCATCGAGGCGCGTCTGCGGAGCATGTGCACTTCCGTGCCGTCGGGGGACGCGTCCCTGAGCAGCATCACCGTGGCCGCGCGGCGGGGCGTCGCGGGGGTGAGCGTGCCGGCGGCGAGGGCGCGGATGCGGTCCGGCCACTCCGGCGGGTACCACTGGCCGTTGGACATGGCCGGAGGCTATCTCGTGTCACCAAGATGTTCGAGAGGCCGCCCGATCTTCGATTCGGACGGCCTCACGTGCAGGGGCGGCTCAGGCCTCGGGGGTGAGCTCCACCTGGAACTCGACCTCGACCGGCGCGTCCAGCGGCAGCACCGCGACGCCGACGGCGCTGCGGGCGTGCACGCCCTTGTCGCCGAGCACCTCGCCGAGCAGCTCGCTGGCGCCGTTGATGACGCCGGGCTGCCCGGTGAAGTCGGTGGCGGAGGCCACGAAGCCGACGACCTTCACGACGCGCGCGATGCGGTCCAGGTCACCGGCGACGGACTTCACGGCGGCCAGCGCGTTCAGGGCGCAGGTGCGGGCCAGGTCCTTGGCCTCCTCGGCCGTGACCTCGTCGCCGACCTTGCCGGTCAGCGGCAGCTTGCCGTCGACCATCGGGAGCTGCCCCGCCGTGTACACGTACACGCCGGACCGCACGGCCGGCTGGTACGCGGCGACCGGCGGGACGACGGGCGGCAGCGTCAGCCCGAGCTCCGCGAGCCGCGCCTCGACATTGCCGCTCACGCCTGCTTCTCCCGCTTCAGGTACGCCACCAGCTGCTCGGGGTTGTTCGGCCCCGGCACGACCTGGACGAGCTCCCAGCCGTCCTCGCCCCAGGTGTCCAGGATCTGCTTCGTCGCGTGCACCAGGAGCGGCACCGTCGCGTATTCCCACTTCTTAGCCATGGGGCCGACTGTAGCGGCCCGATCGACCTGCGGCGTTCCGGAGGCTCCTGCGTGATCCGGGCACGTACTGGTTAGGCTCGAATACGTGAGCAGGCTCCAGGTCGTCAGCGGCAAGGGCGGTACCGGAAAGACCACGGTCGCCGCCGCACTCGCGCTCGCCCTCGCGACGGAGGGCAGGCGCACGCTCCTTGTGGAGGTGGAGGGCAGGCAGGGCATCGCACAGCTCTTTGAGACCGAGGCGCTTCCCTACGAGGAGCGGAAGATCGCCGTCGCGCCGGGCGGGGGTGAGGTGTACGCGCTGGCCATCGACCCCGAGCTGGCGCTGCTCGACTACCTCCAGATGTTCTACAAGCTGGGCGGCGCGGGCCGCGCCCTGAAGAAGCTGGGCGCGATCGACTTCGCCACCACGGTCGCGCCGGGCCTGCGGGACGTGCTGCTGACCGGCAAGGCGTGCGAGGCGGTCCGGCGCAAGGACAAGCAGGGGCGGTACGCGTACGACTACGTCGTGATGGACGCGCCGCCGACCGGGCGGATCACCCGGTTCCTGAACGTGAACGACGAGGTCGCCGGGCTGGCCAAGATCGGCCCGATACACAATCAGGCGCAGGCCGTCATGCGGGTCCTCAAGTCCCGTGAGACCGCCGTGCACCTGGTGACCCTGCTGGAGGAGATGCCGGTGCAGGAGACCCTCGACGGGGTCGCCGAACTGCGCGCCGCGAAGCTCCCGGTGGGAAGGATCATGGTGAACATGGTGCGGCCCGCGCTTCTCGGGGAACCCGCCCTGGCCCTGACCCGGGACACCGGGGTCCGCCCGGCCGTCGTCGAGGCGCTGGCCGCGGCGGGCATCGGCAGCGCGAAGCGGCTCGCCGGGCCGCTGCTCACCCAGGCCGGGGAGTACGCGGAGCGGTACGCCCTGGAGCGCGCCCAGCGCGAGCAGCTCGCCGCGGCGGGCCTCCCGCTGCACGAACTGCCGCTGCTCACCGAGGGGTTGGACCTCTCCGGGCTGTACACGCTCGCCGAGGAGCTGCGGCGGCAAGGGATTTAGGGACCGCTCCATGACAGGACGCCATTCATGACAGGACGCCATTCATGACGCTGGATCCGCAGGCCCCGCTCGACGTCGATCCGCTGCTCGACGACCCCGCCACCCGCATCGTGGTCTGCTGCGGCAGCGGCGGCGTCGGCAAGACGACGACCGCGGCCGCCCTCGGCCTGCGCGCGGCCGAGCGCGGCCGGAAGGTCGTCGTCCTCACCATCGACCCGGCGCGCCGGCTCGCCCAGTCCATGGGCATCGACTCGCTGGACAACACCCCGCGCCGGGTGAAGGACATCGATGACGCCGCGGGCGGCGAGCTGCACGCGATGATGCTCGACATGAAGCGCACCTTCGACGAGATCGTCGAGGCGCACGCGGACGAGGAGCGGGCGAGGGCGATCCTCTCCAACCCCTTCTACCAGTCGCTCTCGGCGGGCTTCGCGGGCACGCAGGAGTACATGGCGATGGAGAAGCTGGGCCAGCTCCGCTCGCGCGACGAGTGGGACCTGATCGTCGTGGACACCCCGCCGTCCCGCTCCGCGCTCGACTTCCTGGACGCGCCGACCCGGCTCGGCTCGTTCCTGGACGGGAAGCTGATCCGGCTCCTGATGGCGCCGGCGAAGGTCGGCGGGCGCGCGGGCATGAAGTTCCTGAACGTCGGGATGTCGATGATGACCGGCACGCTCGGCAAGCTGCTCGGCGGTCAACTCCTGCGCGACGTCCAGACGTTCGTGGCCGCGATGGACACGACGTTCGGCGGCTTCCGCACCCGCGCCGACGCCACGTACAAGCTGCTGCAGGCGCCCGGCACCGCGTTCCTCGTGGTCGCCGCGCCCGAGCGGGACGCGCTGCGCGAGGCCGCGTACTTCGTGGAACGGCTGGCGGCGGAGCGGATGCCGCTGGCCGGTCTCGTGCTGAACCGGGTGCACGGCAGCGGTGCGGGACGGCTGTCCGCCGAGCGCGCCCTCGCGGCCGCAGAAAATCTTGACGAGCGCCGCATTGTGGATCAGACGGGCGGGAAGGAAGAGGTTCGTACCGCTCCCGCGCCAGGCTCCCCCGCCGCAGCGGAGGCCCCTTCGGACCCCACCATCGAGCAACTGACCGCGGGACTGCTGCGGTTGCACGCCGAGCGCATGCACGTGGTGGCGCGCGAACAGCGCACGCGTGACCGCTTCACCGCTCTCCACCCCGAGGTCGCCGTGACGGAGGTCGCGGCCCTGCCGGGCGACGTGCACGACCTGGCAGGTCTCAGGGACATCGGACATCGGCTCGCGGCCGGTGGCAATCCGGCCGGAGCATCGTGAGCCGTACGTACGTCGGCTGGTGACGCGCGCCGTCTACCCGACGGCCGCGTACCTCTCGTACGTCTCGTCGTCCTCGAGCTCGACGGGCAGCAGCCCCGTGTCGCGCTCGTACTCCGTCCGCGCCGTCTCAAGCAGCCGGCGCCATGAGGTGACGGTCGGACGCCTGCGCAGCAGTGCGCGACGCTCCCGCTCCGTCATGCCACCCCACACGCCGAACTCGACGCGATTGTCGAGCGCGTCCGCCAGGCACTCGGTCCGCACGGGACATCCCGTGCACACCGCCTTCGCCCGGTTCTGCGCTGCTCCTTGAACGAACAGTTCATCCGGATCGGTAGTGCGGCAGGCCGCCTGCGCACTCCAGTCGACTACCCAGCCCATACCGGCGCCGTCCTCTCCCGAATCGAGGCTCCCCCACGGCGGCAGCGGCATATTCACCGCCGCCAGTTGAGGACGTTACGGAAGGTGGGCACAGCGCAACACCCCCTTCGGGCCCAATCTTGAATGGCCCGAACGGACTATGCGTAAGCGGCAGATCACCCGACGGAGTGACCGAGGGACATGCGTAATAACCCCGGCAAACCGGGACAGTTCACTTGAGCCACAACGGGCGTCGGGTGACACACGAGGCGGATTCGGACACCCTCCGAGCCCCGCGCGAGAGGTCCGCGGAGGGGGACGGGAATGACTACAAGAGGCACTTCGACAAGCTGGGAAAAGTGCCGGGAACGTTTCGGGGCGTCCCACGTCTTGATACGAGACCGCACTGCTGTGACAGTTGAGTGCAGCTTAGGCCAAGGCATATACGCCTGTCCGGAGAATCAGAACGTAGGCTGCCCCCCATGGGAAAGAAGCGCTCGGCCGGTAACGGCGGCGGTATGTCGCCGGCCCAACAGGCCGCCAAGTTCCTCGGTGTCAGCGTGCTCTCGGGAGCCGTGCTCGCCGGAATCGCGCTGCCCGCCGCGGGCGCGCTCGGCCTCGCGGCCAAGGGTTCCGTCGAGGGGTTCGACGAGATCCCCGCCAACCTGAAGACCCCGCCGCTGAGCCAGCGCACCACGATCCTGGACAGCCAGGGCGGGAAGATCGCGACCGTCTACTCGCGCGACCGCACGGTGGTCCCCCTCGATCAGATCTCGCCGTACATGCAGAAGGCGCTCGTCGCGATCGAGGACTCCCGGTTCTACGAGCACGGGGCGGTCGACGCGAAGGGCATCCTGCGCGCGATCAACGCGAACGCGCGGGACGGCGGGGTCTCCCAGGGCGCCTCCACCCTCACCCAGCAGTACGTGAAGAACGTCTTCATCGAGGAGGCCGGCGACGACCCCACCAAGGTCGCGCAGGCCACCCAGCAGACGATCGGCCGCAAGGTCCGCGAGCTCAAGTACGCGATCCAGGTCGAGGACGAGCTGGGCAAGAAGAAGATCCTCGCCAACTACCTGAACATCACGTACTTCGGGCAGCAGGCGTACGGCGTCGAGGCGGCCGCGCAGCGCTACTTCTCCAAGCACGCCAAGGACCTGAACGTGCAGGAGTCCGCGCTGCTCGCGGGCATCGTGCAGTCGCCGAGCCGTTACGACCCCGTCAACGACGAGGCCGAGGCGAAGAAGCGGCGCAACGTCGTGCTGCAGCGCATGGCCGAGGTGCACGACATCTCGCAGGCCGACGCCGACAAGGCCAAGGAGACACCGCTCGGCCTCAAGGTCAGCAAGCCGCAGAACGGCTGCATCACCGCGGTCAAGGGCGCGGCCTTCTTCTGCGACTACGTCAAGCAGGTCTTCCTCAACGACCCGGTCTTCGGCGAGACGAAGGAAGCCCGGGCCAAGGTGTGGAACCGCGGCGGCCTGACGGTGAAGACCACCCTCGAACCGCAGTCGCAGGACTCGGTCCAGGCGGCCATAAGCGAGAACGTCTACAAGTCGGACAAGGTCGCGACGGCCGTCACGCTCGTCGAGCCCGGCACCGGCAAGATCCTCGGCATGGGCCAGTCGAAGCCGTACGGCTACGACAAGAACGAGACGGAGTACAACTACTCCGTCAACGCCAAGTACCACGGCTCGAACTACGGCTTCCCGACCGGTTCGACGTTCAAGCCGTTCCTGGCGGCGGCGGCCCTGGAGAAGGGCACGCCGGTCACGCAGGAGTACCCGGCGCCGTACGAGATGCCGTACCCGAGCTCGGTGCAGACCTGCAGCGGCAAGCCGTGGGTGAACTCGCGGACGAACCCGGCGATGGTGGAGAACGAGAACGAGTCGGAGGTCGGCCCCTATCGCCTCAAGGAGGCGATGGAGAAGTCCATCAACACGTACTTCGTGCAGATGGTCGCCGACACCGGCATGTGCCCGGTCGTCCAGATGACCGACAAGCTGGGCGTGGTGCAGGGCAACGGCACCAAGGTCGACGAGGTCCCCTCGTCGATGACCCTCGGCTCGACGGGTCTGTCGCCGCTGACGATGGCGTCCGCGTACGCGGCGTTCGCCAACCGCGGCACGTACTGCACGCCCGTCGCCATCGAGTCGATCACCGACCCGCAGGGCAAGGCGCTCGACGTGCCGAAGACGAAGTGCTCGCGCGCCATGTCGACGGAGACCGCCGACAAGATCAACACCCTGCTCAGCGGCGTGACCGACTCCGGTACGGGCCAGCAGGCCGGCCTGCAGAACCGGGCCAACGCGGGCAAGACCGGTACCACCGACGCCCGGAAGAACGCCTGGTTCGTCGGCTACACGCCGAACCTGTCCGGTGCCGTCTGGGTCGGCAGCCCGCAGCAGAACGTCGAGATGGTGAACATCCCCATCGGCGGCCGGTTCCACGACAAGGTCTACGGCGCCGACACCCCGGGTCCGATCTGGCGCAGCGCCATGACCGGCGCGCTCGCCGACAAGCCCGCGCCCGGCTTCAACCTGGTCGACATCCCCAACCCCGACAAGAAGGACAAGGACAAGGACAAGGGGCGGGACAAGGGCCGCGACGACGGCAAGCCCGGTGGCGGCGACGACGGGGGCGACGACCCGCTGCCCGGCATCTCGATCCCGCCGGACCTGATCGGCGGCAACAACGGGAACGGGAACGGCGGCGGCTGGGGCCGCTGACCCTCCCCGCGCACGTGAACCATGCGAAAGGGGCGCTCCCCGGCGGGGAGCGCCCCTTTCACGTACCCGGCGGATGTCTCCGTCGGGTGCCTGGTCTCAGCCCGCGAGCAGGCGCTTCACCGTCGCGGCGACCCGGCCGCCCTCGGCACGGTCCGCGACCTTGGGCTTCACGATCTTCATGACCTGGCCCATGGCCTTGCCGCCCTCGGCACCGGCCGCCTTGGCCTCCTCGACGGCCTGCGCGACGATCTGCTCCAGCTCGGCGTCGGTCAGCTGCTGCGGCAGGTACTCGGCGAGGACCTCGCCCTCCGCCTTCTCCTGGGCGGCGGACTCGGCGCGCCCGCCCTTCTCGAAGGCCTCGGCCGCCTCGCGGCGCTTCTTCGCCTCCTTGACGATCACCGCCTGCACCTCGTCATCGGAGAGCTCGCGCTTCTCCTTGCCCGCGACCTCCTGGGTGGTGATCGCGGCGAGGGTCATCCGGAGCGTCGAGGAGCGCAGCGCGTCGCGCCCCTTGATCGCGGCGTTGAGGTCGTCCTGCAGCTTGGACTTGAGCGTGGTCATGACGTGATTGTCGCAGGTGCGGGGGTGGCGGCGCCCGCCGATTTCCGGGGCCCGGCCCGTCTGACACGATGGGCCCATGCGCGCGCGATACGGGATTCCCCTGAAGGTGACGGCCGGAGTGATGGCGGCGGGCGCCGCCGGAGTGGCCTACGCGGCGGGCTTCGAGGCCCGCTCCTTCCGACTGCGACGGGTGACGGTCCCGGTCCTGCCTGCGGGCATGCGCCCGCTGCGCATCCTCCAGGTCTCCGACATCCACATGGTCGGCGGCCAGCGCAAGAAGCAGCGCTGGCTGCGCTCGCTCGCCGGACTGCGCCCCGACTTCGTCATCAACACGGGCGACAACCTCTCCGACCCGGAGGGCGTCCCCGAGGTGCTCGACGCGCTCGGCCCGCTGATGGAGTTCCCGGGCGCGTACGTCTTCGGCTCGAACGACTACTACGGCCCCAAGTTCCGCAACCCCGGCCGGTATCTGCTGGAGAAGGTCTCCGGCAAGCACGGCCTGAACGGCCAGGGACCGGCCGTCGGCGTCCCCCGCAACCCGTGGGAGGGGCTGCGCGACGGCTTCGACGAGGCGGGCTGGCTGAACCTCACCAACACCCGCGGCACGCTCAAGGTGGCCGGCGTCGAGATCGGCCTCACCGGCCTGGACGACCCGCACATCAAGCGCGACCGGTACGCGGAGGTGGCGGGCGGCCCGCTGTCCGGCCCCGACTTCTCGATGGGCGTGGTGCACGCCCCGTACCTGCGCGCCCTGGACGCCTTCGCCTCCGACGGCTATCCGCTGATCCTCGCCGGGCACACCCACGGCGGCCAGCTCTGCATCCCCTTCTACGGCGCCCTCGTCACCAACTGCGACCTGGACACGGACCGCGTGAAGGGCCTGTCCACGCACGAGGCGGCGGGCCGCACCTCGTACCTCCACGTCTCGGCGGGCTGCGGCACGAACCGCTACACCCCGGTCCGCTTCGCGTGCCCGCCGGAGGCGAGCCTGCTGACGCTGACACCGGCGCAGCACCGCGGGTAGCCCCTCCCGGAAGCGGCTCCGCCCCGCCGGACCGGGCCCGAGATCCGGGGCCCCGAAAACCGGATTTCGTCTCAGGCCGCCGGTCCGCTAAAGTAATCGATGTCGCCGCGACCTGCAGGACTGCAGAGAGCGGAGCAACGACATCGGGGTGTAGCGCAGCTTGGCAGCGCGCTTCGTTCGGGACGAAGAGGTCGTGGGTTCAAATCCCGCCACCCCGACAGCCAAAACAGCAGGTGAGGCGCCTACCGGATTCGGTAGGCGCCTCACCTGTTTCTGTGTGGCCCCGCCCGGCCCGTAGGCCCGGCGGGGTCCGGCCGCTACGGCCCCGGTCTTCGGGTGTCGGGCACCCCCACGGCCCCCAGATAGGCGTGCGCCGCCGCCTCCTCGTCCGGAGAGACGAGGGCGAGCCGGGTGGCGGCGCGGCGGCGGAGGCCGGGGGTGCGGGTGGCGTCGGAGACCAACGTCCGCAGGGCGTCGCGGACTTGGTCGTGGTGGTCGGTGCCGCAGGCCAGTACCTCCGACACGACGTCGTCGGCCGTCTGGTCCAGGTCCGCGAGGTTGCGGTCCGGGTCGTCGAGCAGGTCGCGCAGTGCGCTGTCGGCGAGGGCCGCACGGGCCCGGGCGGGCGCCGCCGCCAGCGCGTCGGCGGGGAGCCGGACCGGGACGCCGCGGGACGCCAGGTCCCGTACGACGTCGGCGGTCTCCTCGTCGCAGCCCAGCGCGAGCAGCGCCCGTACGAGGGTGAGGGCCGCGCCGCCGGGGTCGGTCGCGGCCACCGTGCGCAGCCGGTCGACGGCCTCGGCGCGCTCCGCCGGGCCGAGCAGCGCGTATCCGGCGGCGCAGAGCCCGACGGCGAGCGCGCCCGCCGTGCGGAACGCCTCCCGGGCGGCCGCCCCGTGCGCCGCCGGATCGAGCAGTGCCAGCGCGATCAGGGTGGCCGTGCGGCCCTGCTCGGGGTGGTCGGTGTGGCCGAGCGGGGCCCAGGCGCGGGCCGTGGGGTCGGTGGTCCAGTCGGCGTGGTAGCCGGCGAGCTGGGCCTCGGCCGCGGCCCGCACGTCCGGCATCAGCTCCGCTATCAGCGCAGCGGTGGGGGGCCGCTCCTCGTACCCGTGCGTGAACAGGTGGCGCAGCACCTGTCCGATCCCCGTCCACCGCAGTCCGCCCGGCTGCAGACCGGCGAGCCGGTCGCGGGCGGCGGCCAGGGCCGCCCCCGCGTCGTTCACCGGCCCCTGTGGCAGCAGCATCACGACCGGACACAGTCCCTCGCGTCCACTGCCGCTGCTCGTCGTACTCGTCAACGTCCCTCCCCGGCCGTCACGTTCACGTACGGGGAGGGACGCTATCGGGTTCGATCACCGGCTGGTCAGGCCGCGAACATCCCCGGCTCGTACGAACCCCCGGGGTTGTGGACGATCACGTTCATCCGGGTGGCCGCGTTGATCAGGGAGACCAGACAGACCAGCGCGCCGGTCTGGTCGTCGTCGAAGTGCTTGCGGACCTCGGCCCACGTCTCGTCGGAGACGCCGTGGTCGCCGAGGCGGGTGCCCTCCTCGGCGAGCGCCAGGGCGGCCCGCTCGGCCTCCGTGAAGACGGTGGTGTGGCGCCAGGCCGCGACCAGGTTGATGCGCAGCGCGCTCTCGCCCGCGGCCGCGGCCTCCTTGGTGTGGATGTCCACGCAGAAGCCGCAGCCGTTGAGCTGGCCGACCCTCAACTCCACCAGTTCCCTGAGGGACTTGGGCAGGTCGGAGTCGTCCAGTGCCAGCGAGACGTTGTAGAAGCGCTTGGCGATCTTCGCGGCGGTCGGGCTGTCGGCGAGCAGGTTGAATCGGGGTTCCACGGTCATGATGCGGCCCTCCTGGGGGCAGGTCGTGCTCGGTGGTGGTGACGGACGAACACGAGATGCCGGTGGGCGCGATCCTGTGACCGGGCGACCGTGTGACGTACGCCACTGCGGGCCGGTGTCACAGGACGGGGGCGGGCGGCATCTCGTGTACGACCGCGCAGGCGAGGGCGAACAGGCAGGAGCTGACCGGACATGACCGACGGGACCGGACGGACACCGACCGAGGCGTTCGTCGCCCACCGCAATCTGCTGTTCACCGTCGCCTACGAGATGCTCGGCTCGGCCGCCGACGCCGAGGACGTCCTCCAGGAGGCCTGGCTGCGCTGGGTGGGCGTCGACCACGACGAGGTGCGGGAGCAGCGCGCCTACCTGGTCAGGATCGTCACCCGGCAGGCGCTGATGCACCTGCGCACGCTCGGCCGCCGCAAGGAGTCCTACGTCGGGCCCTGGCTGCCCGAACCGCTGCTGACCTCGCCCGACGTCGCCGAGGACGTGGAACTGGCGGACAGCGTCTCGATGGCGATGCTGCTGGTCCTGGAGACGCTGGCGCCGGCCGAGCGGGCCGTGTTCGTGCTGCGCGAGGTGTTCGCGCTCGACTACGCGGAGATCGCCGAGGCCGTCGACAGGACCCCGGCCGCCGTGCGCCAGATCGCCCACCGGGCCCGCGCCCACGTCGCCGCGCGCCGCCCGCGCGGGTCGGTGTCCGCCGCCGAGAACCGGCGCACCGTGGCGGCGTTCCGCGGGGCGGTCGAGACCGGTGACCTGCAGGGCCTGCTGGACGTCCTCGCGCCGGACGTCGTCCTGCTGACCGACGGCGGCGGGGTCGTCCGGGCCGCGCTCGCGCCCGTCGTGGGAGCCGGGCTCGTGGCGGAGGTGCTGGGCAACATCGCCTCGACGACGCTGCACCCGACGCTGATCAACGGCGACCCGGCGCTGGTCATCCGGCGGGGCGGCGAGGTCGACACCGTCATCGCGATGCGCATCGACGACGGCCTGATCACCGGGCTTTACGCCGTCCGAAACCCGGCGAAGCTGTCCCGCGTCGAGCGGGAGAACCCGGTCGGCCGCTGAGCTCCCGGCCGGGTAACGGTCCCGGTACGAAGGACGCGCGGAGCTGGTCAGGGGTCGGCGGCCGGTGTGGGGTGGGGGCCATGATCCTCTTGGGCAGAGCCGTTCCCCGCGCCGCCGTCACCGCCGCCGGACTGTTGTGCTGCGGCGCGCTGGTCACCGGCTGCGGGGCCGAGAGCGGCGGGGGCGGCGACGCCCGCCCCAGCGGAAAGCCCACCGCGTCGCCCGCCGCGCTCCCCGTCTGGAAGGGCGCCACCGCGCCCGTGCCCCGCGGCGACGGCAGCAAGCTGGGCTCCGACCTGAACGGCGACGGCTACGGCGATCTGCTGCTGTCGACCGGGCAGAACGGCATGGCGTCCTTCGCCGTGGTCTACGGGTCGAAGGACGGCCTCGACCCGGCCACCCGCACCGTCTTCACCGACGCGGGCCCGGCCCCCCGCAGCACCGGTGACCTGGACGGCGACGGCTACGCGGACCTCGTCGTCACGCCCGGCGCCGCGCCCGGCATCGTCTGGGGCGGCTCCGGCGGCCCGGACCCGGCGGCCGCCGCCACCCCGCTGCCCGAGCCCGGCGGCCGGGACTTCCTCAGCGCCGCCGTCACGGCCGGCGACTTCGACGGCGACGGCCACACGGACCTGGCGCTCCGGGCGGTCGACGACCCGGAGGGCGCGTCCCGCCGTCTGGAGGTCCGCTACGGGCCGTTCGGCCGCAACGGCGCGGCGGCCCGCACCGACACCTCGTACCGGCTGCCGCCCGGCACGTACGGCAACATCATCGACCTCACCGCCGCCGACGTGAACGGTGACGCCGCCACCGACCTGGTCGTCACCCCCGACTCGGACGGCGAGCAGGTCACGTCCGTGCTGCTGTTCGGCGCCCGGCAGGCCGGTGGCCGCTTCCCGGCCTCCGCGCACACGCTGCCGGTCGGCTCCGCGGTCACGGCCGGTGACTTCGACGGCGACGGGCTGGACGACCTCGCCGTCGCCGACAGCGGCAGCCGCAACACCGAGGACGACGGCGGCGGCGGGCGGGCCGATCTCGCCCCGATCGTCGTCGTGCGCGGCGCCCGCGGCTCCTTCGACGAACCGGCCGACCGCGCCGTCCCGGGCTCCGACGGGCTCGGGCTGCGGCTCGCCGCGGCCGATCTGGACGGCGACGGGAAGGCCGAGCTGATCACCCAGTACGCCTCGGACGTCGACGCGATCATGCCCTCCGACCTGAAGGGCGTCGTGGTGCTGCGCGGCACCGCCGACGGGCCGTCCGGCGAGATCCGCACGCTCAGGATCTCCGGTCCCGAGCGGCACGGGGGCCGGAAGCTGAAGCCGTACGACCGGCGCGTGTGGGTGTCGGCCGGCGGCAGCTACGGCCCCGGGGGCAGCGACCAGGTCGTCGTTTCCTGGGCGTACAAGTTCGCTCCCGCCCAGTGGTGGGTGATCGGGGACCTCGCCGCCCAGCAGGGCTTCGTGCTGCCCGCTGGTACCCTGGAACACGCAAGCGAAGGGGAGTAGCCCCGCGAACCGGTCGTCGACACACTGGAACCCCCGGGTTCCCGGTGGCCGGGCCCGGCCGGAGACGGCGTGGGCGGGCGAGACCTTCGACCAGGCAGCCTGCCCATGTGCCGCTGCCGGGTCGAGTGGTCCCCGGAGCGGGCGGGTACTCGGGTCCGGCTACGGCCCGTACAGAGAGACCCCCGATGCATCTCGATCCCGTGGCGATCGTCACCGCCTTCGGCCTGATCTTCCTCGCCGAACTCCCGGACAAGACCATGTTCGCCTCCCTGGCCATGGGCACCCGGATGAAGCCCCTCTACGTGTGGTTCGGCACGTCCGCGGCGTTCGCGGTGCACGTCGCGATCGCGGTCGGCGCCGGTTCCCTGCTCGGTCTGCTGCCGGGCTGGATCGTGAAGCTGGTGTCCGGTCTGCTGTTCCTGTTCGGCGCCTTCATGCTGCTGCGTGGCGGGGACGACGACGGGGACGACGATGAGGCGGGCGCGAAGATCGTCACCGGTTTCTGGCCGGTGTTCGGCACCGCCTTCATGGCCGTCTTCATCGGTGAGTGGGGCGACCTCACCCAGATCACCACCGCCAACCTGGCCGCCACCAACGGCTCCTGGTCGACCGCCATCGGCTCGTTCCTCGCGCTGATCTCGGTCTCCGGGCTCGCCCTGGTCGCGGGCCGCTTCATCGCCAAGAAGGTGCCGCTGAAGACCGTGCAGCGCATCGGCGGCGTGTGCATGCTGGCGCTCGCCGTGTGGTCGTTCGTGGAGATCTTCGCCTGACCGGTCGCCTGATGCGCGCACCCCTTGTGGATACAGGAATGTATCGAATACGTTCCTGTATCCGACCGGGGAGGCGAAGATGGCGGCCACCGTCACCAAGAGGCGGGCGCGCACCCGCCAGCGGCTGCTCGACGCCGCCCTGCACGTGTTCGCCGACGAGGGCTTCGGGCGCTCCACCGTCGAGCAGGTCTGCGACCGCGCCGGGTTCACGCGCGGCGCTTTCTACTCGAATTTCTCCTCCCTGGACGAGCTGTTTCTCGCCTTGTGGGAAGAGCGTTCGGCGCGGATGCTCGACGATGTGCGGGATGCTCTCGCCGGTATCGATCCGGACGACCCCGAGGCCGCCGTACGGGCCGCGATCGACGCGACGCCCGTGGACGACGCCTGGTACCGCATCACCGCCGAGTTCACCGCGCACGCGCTGCGCACCCCGGGCCTGCGCCGGGTGGTGGCGGCCCGCGAGGAAGCGATCAGGGACGCGATCCTGCCGGTGTTCGTGACCGCTCTGGGGCGGCTCGGGCGGCAGGTCACCGACGAGCGCGCGCTGGGCGACGCGCTGGTGGCCGTGCACGACGGGACCGCCGTGCAGGTACTGCTCCAGCCCGAGGACGAGGGCGCCCGGACGCGCCGGCAGGCCCTCTTCATGAACGTACTCAGCGCCTACAGCACACCGAGGGAGATCTCGTGAGTGACGCCAGTGCCGATGTCATCGTCGTGGGGGCCGGGCTCGCCGGGCTCGTCGCCACGTACGAACTCACCCGCGCGGGCAGGCGAGTGGTGCTCGTCGACCAGGAGAACGAGGCGAACCTCGGTGGCCAGGCGTTCTGGTCGCTCGGCGGTCTCTTCCTCGTCGACAGCCCCGAGCAGCGGCGGATGGGCATCAAGGACAGCTACGAGCTGGCCCTCGCCGACTGGCTCGGCTCCGCCGGCTTCGACCGCGAGACCGAGGACCACTGGCCGCGCAAGTGGGCCGAGGCGTATGTGCAGTTCGCGGCCGGCGAGAAGCGCGACTACCTGTACGGGCTCGGGCTGAAGGTCACCCCGAACGTGGGGTGGGCCGAGCGCGGCTCGGGGACCGCGACCGGGCACGGGAACTCCGTGCCGCGCTTCCACATCACGTGGGGCACGGGCCCGGAGGTCGTGCGCGTCTTCCGCGAGCCCGTCCTGGAGGCCGCCGAGCGCGGGCTCGTCACGTTCAAGTACCGCCACCAGGTGGACGAGTTGATCGTCGAGGACGGGGCGGCGGTCGGCGTGCGCGGCTCGCTCCTCGCGCCGTCGGACGAGGCCCGGGGCGTCGCCTCCTCGCGCGAGACCGTCGGTGACTTCGAGCTGCGGGCGCAGGCCGTCGTCGTCACGTCGGGCGGCATCGGCGGCAACCACGAACTGGTCAGGAAGAACTGGCCCGTCGACCGGGTGGGCGCCGCTCCCGGGTCGATGGTCACGGGCGTGCCCGCGTACGTCGACGGGCGGATGATCGGGATCACCGAGGGCGCGGGCGCCTCCGTCGTCAACCGCGACCGCATGTGGCACTACACGGAGGGCCTCAAGAACTGGGACCCGATCTGGCCGGGCCACGGCATCCGGATCATCCCCGGCCCGTCGTCGCTGTGGCTGGACGCCGAGGGCAAGCGGCTGCCCGCGCCGCTCTTCCCCGGCCACGACACCCTCGCCACGCTGAAGCACATCACCGCGAGCGGGCACGACCACACGTGGTTCGTGCTGACCCGGGCCATCGTGGAGAAGGAGTTCGCGCTCTCCGGCAGCGAGCAGAACCCCGACATCACCGGCAAGGACCTGAAGCTGGTGCTGCAGCGGGTGAAGAAGGGCGCGCCGGGCCCGGTCCAGGCGTTCCTCGACCGGGGCGAGGACTTCGTCGTGCGGAGGAACCTGCGCGACCTCGTCGCCGGGATGAACAAGCTGACGCCCGACACCCCGCTCTCCTACGAGCAGGTCGAGCGCGAGATCGTCGCCCGTGACCGGGAGATCGAGAACGGCTACTCCAAGGACATGCAGCTGATGGCCGTGCGCAACGCCCGGTCGTACTTCCCCGACCGCCTCACCCGCGTCGCCAAACCGCACCGGCTGCTCGACCCGGAGCAGGGCCCGCTGATCGCCGTGCGGCTGCACGTGCTGACGCGCAAGACGCTCGGCGGTCTGGAGACCACGCTCGACTCGCAGGTCGTGCGGTCCGACGGTTCGGTCTTCGACGGGCTCTACGCGGCCGGGGAGGTCGCCGGGTTCGGCGGCGGCGGCGTGCACGGCTACAACGCCCTGGAGGGCACCTTCCTCGGCGGCTGCATCTTCTCCGGCCGGGCCGCGGGCCGCGCGCTCGCCAGGAGCCTGGCGTGACGGGCACGGCGCTGGTCACCGGCGCCTCCTCGGGGATCGGGGCCGCCGTGGCGGCGGCGCTGGTGCGGCGCGGGTACCGGGTGTACGGCACGAGCCGGAACCCGGAGAAGGTCAACTCACCGGTGGCCGGGGTGACTTATCTGGCTCTCGACCTGTCCGACGAGGCGAGCATCGAGGCGTGTGCCGCGGCGGCGGGCGAGGTGGACGTGCTCGTGAACAACGCGGGCGAGTCGCAGAGCGGGCCGTTCGAGGAGCTGCCGATGGACGCGGTGCGGCGGCTGTTCCAGCTGAACGTGTTCGGGGCGGTGCGGCTGAGTCAGCTGGTGCTGCCGGGGATGCGGGCGCGCGGGCGGGGGCGGGTGGTGATGGTCGGGTCGATGCTGGCCAGTTTCCCGCTCGCGTACCGGTCGTCGTACGTCGCGTCGAAGGCGGCGATCAAGGGGTTCGCGAGTGCGGCGCGGCGGGAGTACGCGCCGTACGGGGTCGGCATCACGACGGTGGAGCCGGGGTCCATCGCCACCGGGATCAGTGAGCGGCGCACGCAGTACGTGGCCACCGACTCGCCCTTCCGGAGTGCCTACGACACGATGCTCGCGGCTCTCAACGCCAACGAGGCGAAGGGGATCTCTGCCGAGAAGGTCGCGGCGAAGGTGGTCGTGGCGATCGAGGCGGGGCGGCTGCGGCCGTTCTACGCGGTGGGGAGCGGGGCGCCGTTCGTCTTCGCTCTACGGCGGGTGCTGCCGCGGGGGGCGAGTGAGCGCATGGTGGCTCGCCGGCACGGGTTGCGGTAGTCCGGGGTCGCCGTTGCGGGTTCCGGGTTCGTCGGCGGGTGCCCCGCACACGAATCCGCTACTCCGCCGGCGGCTTGCGGTCGCCGTGGCCGGGCCACCAGGCCGCGTGGCCGATGAGGGCCGTCAGGGCGGGGGTGAAGACCATCGCCATCACGAACGCCGCGATCACGATGCCGAAGGAGAGCGCGAACCCCATCTGGGAGAGCGTGGAGTTGCCGGCCAGCATCAGCGTGGCGAACGTGCCCGCGAGGATCACGCCGGCCGAGGCGATCGTCGGGCCCGAGTGCCGCACCGCCGTACCCGCCGCGTCGTGCGGATCACGCCCGGCCCTGGCCTCCTCGCGGAGCCGGGACACCATCAGGATGTTGTAGTCCGTGCCGAGCGCGACCACGAACAAGTACATGATCACCGGCAGCATGAACATCAGCCCCGGCTGGCTGCCGATCCGGGTGAAGAGGAACGACGTCGCGCCGAGCGTCGCGCCGAAGCCGAGCGCCACCGACACCATCAGGTACCAGGGCGCGACCAGGCTGCGCAGCAGCAGACCGAGGATGACCATGATGCAGAGCGCGGCGACGGGGAAGACCACCGAGTAGTCCCGGTCGACCGCCTTGTTGATGTCGACGTAGACCGCGGTGATCCCGCCGACCGCGGCCTCGGTGCCCTCGGGGGCGGCCGAGTGGGCGGCCGGGCGCAGGTCGTCCTTGACCGTGGCCATCGCCGCCTCGGAGGCCGGCGGATCGTCCAGGACGACGCTGTACGCCGCGGCGGTGCCGTTCGTGCTGAGCGTGGCGGCGCCGACCGTGCCGACCCCGTCGACGTCCGCGAGGGACGCGCGGAAGGCGGCCGTCTGCCGCGGGGACAGGGGCGTGTCCGAGGTCGAGGTCAGATACACGCTCGTCGGATCGGTGGTGCCCGCGGGGAAGCCCTTCTCCAGGTTCTGCAGCGCGACCATCGACTCCTTCGTCTTGGGCAGCGAGGACGTCGCGAGGTCGAAGTTGGCCCGGTAGCCGAGGGCGCCGAGGGCGAGGACGGCCATGACGAGCGCCGACAGCACGGCCCAGACCGCGGGGCGGCGGGCGATGGCCCCGCCCAGCTTGGCGAAGCCGGTGCCCTGCGGCTCGCGCTGCCAGGACCTGGACGGCCAGAAGACCTTGGTGCCGAGGAGCGAGACGACCGCGGGGACCAGGGTCAGGCCCGCGCACAGCGTCACGAACACGGCGATGGCGAGCGCCGGGCCCATCGACTTGAGCATGCCGAGCGTGGAGAGCGCCAGCGCCGCGAAGGCGACGATGACCGCGCCGGCCGCCGAGGTGATGGCTTCGCCGACCCGTTCCACGGCGTGCACCATGCCCTGTTTGGGGTCCTCGCCCGCCCGGAGCGCCTCCCGGTACCGGAAGAGCAGGAACAGGATGTAGTCCGTGCCGACGCCGAACAGGACGACGGTGAGGAGTTCCTGGATCGACGAGTCCGCCTTCATGTCGAACGCCTTGTTGGCGGACGCGATAAGGCCGGTGGCCAGCGGGGAGATGAGGCCGATCAGGACGACGGGGAGCAGCGCGATGATCGGGCTGCGGAAGATGATCAGGAGCAGCACGACGATGATGACGATCGTGCCGACGCCGACCAGCAGGCCGGCCCGCTCGGACGCCTCCGACTCGTCGAGCGCGGTCGCCGCGGACCCGGTGATGCCGGCCTTCAGGTCCGTGCCCTTGACCTCCTGCTGGAGGTCGGTGCGGAGGGTCTTGACCGCGTCCTGCTCGGAGGTGTCGGCGGGGTCGGTGAGCTTGGGCATGGCGACCATCGACGTCTGGACGAGGCCGTTGGGCGACGGCTTGCCGGGGACGACGGCCTCCACCTTCGGAATGTCCTTGGCCGCCAGCTCCCGTGACACGCGGACCACGTCGGCCGAGTCGGCGACGGTCAGCCGCTCGCCGTCGGAGCGCTGGAAGACGATGACCGCGCCGATGTTCTGCTGCTGCGGGAACTCCGACTCCTGGATGTCGGACGCCTTGATCGACTCGTAGGTGTCGGGCAGGAAGCTGGCCTCGTCGCTGCTGGACGTCAGCTTCGGCGCGAGCGAGATCACCGCCGCGGCCACCACGACCCAGCCGAGGATCACCCACCAGGGCCTGCGGACCACGAACCGACCGAGTGCTGCGAACATCCCTCATGCCTCCCGTCGCCGCCCCCGGGTCACCCGGTCAGCCTCACCCGCGCCGCGCCGGCCTGCCACTCGGGAGCGTCCCGACGTGCGCGTTCCGTACGGGCACCGGATGCTGGGAACTGCCTGTCCGCCGACCGTATGACCGACCGTGTTCGGGAGAGCGATGACCCACGAACCGTCCGGTGGCCGACCCTCCTGGGGGCGGCCCAGGACCGTCGTGGCCGTGCTGGCCGTGGTGCTCCTCGTGGTCGCCGTCGTCTGCGCGGCGACCATGGACCACCCCATGCAGGACCTCCTGGGGACGGGGCTGCGCTCGACCCTCGCCCTGCTGTGCGGCGTCGCGGGCCTGTGTCTCCTCGCGGCCGCGCTGCTGTGGCCGACGGCCGACCGTCCCCGCTCGCTCGCCCTGATGAGCGGCATCGTCAGCCTGGTGTGCCTGGCCGCCACGGTGCTGATCTGGGTGTGCGTGTCCGTCGACGACGAGCTGCACTCGATCCCGGGCACGGCCGTGTCCACCTCGGCGCAGGCCGAGAAGGTGCTGGTCCAGCAGGGTCTCGCGGCCGGCCGTACGGCGATCCCGACCGGCGTGATGATCGAGACGATGCAGTACACGAGCAGCAACAACGTGAAGCTCACCGGCTACATCTGGCAGCGGCTGCCCAAGGACCACGCCGAGGACCCGGAGATCGACCTGCCGAACGCGGTCGAGGGCGGCGTCGGCGAGGAGATCTACCGGGACCCGGTCCCGGGCGGCAGGGAAGTCGTCGGCTGGAAGCTGAACACCACGGTCCGGGAGTACTTCGACTACAGCAACTACCCGCTCGACCGCCAGGTGGTGTGGCTGACGATGTGGCCCCAGCACTCCGCGGTGAACACCCTGGTCCCGGACTTCGCCGCCTACCCGCCGTGGCAGACCCACGACGGCTACGGCGTCTACCACGACCTGGTCAGCGGCGACTGGCAGCAGCAGTTCTCCACGTTCAGCGTCGGGCACGGCACCGCGCACACCAACTACGGGCGCCCCGGCCTCGCGGTCGACAACAAGATCCCGCAGCTCACGTACTCGATCGGCGTGACCCGCGCGTTCCTCAGCCCGCTGCTCAACCGCCTGGTCCCGCTCGCCGTGATCGCGATGCTGGTCTTCGCCTCCCTGTTCGTCGTCACGAAGGACTCCGACCGGCGCTCGCTGTCCGGCTTCAGCACCTGGGCCGTGATCGGGTTCTGCGGCTCGATGATGCTGGTGGTGTCGGTGCAGCACAGCTCGCTGCGGTCCGACACCGGCTCCGGCGGCGTGGTCTACGCCGAGTACTTCTACTTCATCCTGTACCTGGTCATCGGCCTGGTGGCGCTGAACGCGGTGGAGCACACCGCGGAGAAACGGATCCGGCTGGTCGACTGGCGGGGCAACACCGCGGCCCGGCTGCTGTACTGGCCCGTGACGTGCCTGCTGCTGTTCGCGGTGACCGCGGTGGTCTTCGTGGTCACGTCGACGACGTAGCGGGCGGGGGCCCTAGCGGGAGACCGTCCACGTCACGCTGTTCGAGGCCGCCTTGCGGATCGCGGGGTCGCGCAGCGCCGCACTGCGGTCGACGGCCGTCGCGGTCACCTTGTGGGTGCCCTTCCTGACCCCCAGCGCCTTGGCGTTCAGGACCTTCCGCCCCTGCGCGGACGGCACCTCGACGCCGTCGACGGACCAGGACACGGACACGTCGGACAGGCCGTCGCGGGTCAGCGGCGCGAGGTCGACGCGGAGCACGTCGGTCGCGCGCAGGGTGCGGTCCGTGGCGGTACGGGCGGTGAGCAGGTCGGCGTCGCGGTAGAAGCCGGCGATCATCGCCTCCCGGCCGGGGAGGTTGAACTTGTCGGTGTCCAGGGCCCGCATGATGTTGTTCTGGGTGGGCCGGTAGATGCCGTACTCGTAGTAGCCGCCGCCCTCGTACGCGCCGACGGTGCCGCCCGACGGGTCGCTCTCGCCGAGCCAGCGGTACCACTTGGTCTTCGTGTTCAGCATGACCTCGGCGGTCTGCTGCGTCGTGTTGGGCTCGACGGGCTCGGGGCCCGGGTAGGTGCCGTAGCCCGCGTACTGGTACTCGTCCGCCAACAGGCCTATGGAGTGGCCGAGTTCGTGGGCGCCTATCAGGTACGAGCGGTCGTTGTCGGACGACATGGTGGCGATGCCCGTGTGCCCGGCGGTGGAGGTCAGTCCGCTGTAGCCCGCGCCGCCGTACTTGGTGGAGTTCGAGACGACGAAGACGATGTCGGAGTCCGGGGCCTGCTGGGCGTACGCGTCGACCTTCTTCTCGTCGACGCAGACCAGCCGCTCGATGTCGTCGCAGAAGAAGTAGCTGCTGACGGCGGTGTCCTTGACGACGTCCTTGGTCGGGTCGCCGGAGACGCCCGATTCGTTCGAGACGGCGTCCACCAGCCAGAAGTTGAAGAGCCCCTGGTAGCTCTTGTACGGCTCGATGGCGAAGATCGCGTCCAGCTTGGACCGGGCGTCCTCCTGGAAGTCGGCCTGCTGGTCCGCGGTGTAGCCGTCGCCGATGATCACCAGGTCGAGACGGCCCTCGGAGGGGCCGGTCCGCTGGAGCGGGGTGACGGTGGTGGCGCCGGGCGTCTTCGCCGGGGCCTCCTTGGCGCGGCTGATCTTCGCCGGTACGGCGGCGGGCACCTGGGTGTGCCGGCCCTCGCCGCGGGAGTCCGGGAAGTACTCGACCGTCCGCCTGCCCTCGTCGGCGGCCGCGTGGGTCGCGGAGCCCGCGGCGCCGAGCGCGGCGATCGCGAGGGAGCCCGCGGCTATGGCGGTGAACAAGGGTGTGCGGACGCGCACGGGGACCTCGCAGTAAGTTGACGGTTAAGCGGACTTAACTTGCCTTAACTCGTCGCACAACCTAGGGGGTTGGCGGGACACGGGGCAAGAGGTGAAACTTTTGTGACCCCGTGCGAAAGGCGGCACCCCGCGCCATGCCAGACGAACCACCGGACGGATCCGCGGAGCCCGTCGGACGCCGCGTCCTGCGGCTGCGCACCGAACGCGGCCTCACCCAGCGCCAGGTGGCCGAGCCCGCCTACACCCCCGCGTACATCTCGACGCTGGAGGCGGGCCGGGTACGGCCCTCCGAGGCGGCCCTGCGGCACATCGCCGAACGGCTCGGCGTCTCCTACGAGGAGCTGGCCACCGGCCGCCCCGCCCGCCTCGCCACGGACGTCCGGCTCCGGCTCACCGAGGCGCAGCGCTCCCTCGCCACCGGCGCGGCCGCCGAAGCGGCGCTGCTCTACGCCGAACTGGCGGCGGAGGCGGAGCGGCACGGGCTCGGCGCGGAGCGGGCCGCGGCCGAACTGGGCCTGGGCGAGTGCGCCCTGGAGACCGGCGAACTGCCCGTGGCCCGCGAGCACTTCGACACGGCCGACGCGCTGCTCGTCGGGGCGGGCGCGCCGCTCCCCCAGCGGGCCCCGGTGATCCGCGCCCGGGCCGTGGCCCACTACCTGTCGGGATCCCTGCGGTACGCCTGCTACCTGCTGGAGACCGCGCTCGACGAGCTCAACACCGGGGGCCTGCACGACCCGGACGCGCTCGTGCTGCTGTACACCGCGTCCATCGCCCCGTACATGGACATGGGCGCCCACGCGCGCGCCGCGCAGGCCGCCGAGCTGGCGCTCGCGCTCGCGCCGCGCGTCGCGGACCCGGCGCTGGTCGCCCAGATGCACCGGTCGGTGGCGCGCACCCTGCTCGCCGAGGGCCGCGTCGCGGAGGCCGACGCCTCGCTCGCGAAAGCGGCCGAGCTCTACCAACACCTGCAGATCCGCACGGAGTTGGCGCACTGCCACTGGATGCGCGGCTACGTCCACGCGCAGGCCGGGCGGCTCGCCGACGCGGAGACCGAACTGCGGACGGCGCGCGACATGCTCTCCGCCAAGCGGGCCGCCCTGTACACGCAGCAGGTCGAGGTAGAGCTCGCGGATGTACTGCGCAGGCTGGGCCGCGCGCAGGAGGCCGCCGAACTGCTGCGGTCACTGCTGGGGTCCATCGGGCCCGACCGCGGCGCCGTGCACGCGGCCGGCGCGCACCGCCTGCTCGGCCTCATCGCGCAGGAGCTGGGCGCCGCGGAGGAGGCGGAGGAGCACTACGTCCAGGCCCTCAGCCTGCTCGAACGGGCGGGCGCCGCAGGCGACTTGGCGGACCTGTGCCGGCTGCTGGGCGACCTGTACCGGCGCACAGGACGCATCGAAGCGGCCCTCGACACCTACCGCACGGGCCTCGGCCACCGGGCGGCACCGGGTACGACGACGCTGGGGCCGGCCCCGGCGCGGCCCCCTCTGTGACAGATATATGCACCAGGTATTCCGGGGCGGGCCTCAGAGGCGTAGATTCCCCACACCGTCACCGCATGCGGGGACGGACCGGATGAGCGGTGTCGGCGCTGTTCATCCGACACCCGCCGCGCCGCCGTCGGCACAGGCAGGCGCAGTGCAGCGGGAGCACCTACGAGGGTCTGTTCCAGGCCCTGTTGAGGCGGGCCCGGCCGCTCCCCTCGGATGAAACGACCGGCCGGGTCACGCCGCACCACCGCCTGACGTGCGGGACGTCAGCGGTTGCCCTGCCTGCGGGCCTGGGCCTTCTGCTGCATGCCGCGGGTCTTCGCCGCGATCGAGTCGATGCTCCGCTTGGCCTGCTGCGCATGCTGCTGGGCGGCGTCGTTGCGGGCCCGCTGGGACTCCTCGCGCGGGTTCTTGGCGTGCTTGGCCATGACCGTCGCTCCTCCTCGGATGCCGGAAGACGGACCACTCCACTCTGCGCCCGCCCCGGCGGATCGGCATCCGGGGCGGCCGGACCGCTGTCGGTGCGGGCGGGCACTATGGGGCCCATGACTGAGAGCAACCGGGACACGACACCGGCCGTGCCCGACTGGGAGAAGCGATTCCGGGCACCGCGGGTGTCCCTGCCCGACTGGGCGGAGGACGCACCGGACCGGTCCCTGTTCGTGTCGAACGCGACGGGGACGTACGAGCTGTACGCGTGGGACAGGGCCACCGGCGAGCAGCGCCGGGCGACGGACCGGGCGAACGGGACGACGGACGGCGTGCTCTCCCCCGACGGCGACTGGATCTGGTGGTTCAGCGACAAGGACGGGGACGAGTTCGGGGTCTGGCTGCGCCAGCCCTTCGCGGGCGGCGCCGACACCGAGGCCGTGCCCGGTCTCGCCCCCTCGTACCCGGCCGGGCTGGCCCTGGGCCGGGACGGGCACACGGCGGTCGTCGGCCGCTCCACGGACGACGACGGCACGACGATCCACGTCGTGCGGCCGGGCTCCGACGCCCCCGCCGAGATCTACCGGCACCGGGAGTCGGCCGGGGTCGGCGACCTCAGCCACGACGGCACGCTGATCGCGATCGAGCACACCGAGCACGGCGACGCGATGCACTCGGCGCTGCGCGTGGTCCGCCTGGACGGGACGACGGTCGCCGAGCTGGACGACACGAAGGGCGGCGAGGAGGAGCTGGGCCTGGAGGTCCTCGGCTTCGCCCCGGTCGAGGGCGACACCCGGCTGCTCGTCGGCCACCAGCGGCGCGGCCGCTGGGAGCCGATGGTCTGGGACGTCGCCTCCGGCGAGGAGACCGATCTGGTCCTCGACCTGCCGGGCGACGTGTCGGCGGAGTGGTACCCGGACGGGTCGGCGCTGCTGGTGGCCCACGAGTTCGAGGCCCGCGGCGACCTGTGGCGTTACGCGTTCGCGACGGGCGCGCTCACCAAGGTCGACACCCCGCCCGGCACGGTCTCCGGCGCCTCGGCCCGGCCCGACGGAAGCATCGAGTACCTGTGGTCGTCGGCCGCCGAGCCGCCGGTCGTCCGCTCGACCACCGGCGCGGTGGTGCTGGATCCGCCGGGGGCGAAGGCGCCCGGGTCCGTGCCCGTCGAGGACGTGTGGGTGGAGGGCCCCGGCGGCCGCGTCCACGCCCTCGTCCAGAAGCCGGCCGGGGCGACGGGCCCGCTGCCCACCGTCTTCGAGATCCACGGCGGCCCCACCTGGCACGACTCGGACTCCTTCGCGGCCGGCCCGGCGGCCTGGGTCGATCACGGGTTCGCGGTGGTCCGGGTCAACTACCGGGGCTCGACGGGGTACGGCCGGGAGTGGACCGACGCCCTCAAGCACCGGGTCGGCCTGATCGAGCTGGAGGACATCGCGGCCGTCCGCGAGTGGGCCGTGGCCTCCGGCCTCGCCGACCCGGACCGGCTCGTCCTGGCGGGCGGCTCCTGGGGCGGCTATCTGACGCTGCTCGGCGTGGGCACGCAGCCCGGCGCGTGGGCGGTGGGCCTGGCCGCGGTGCCGGTCGCCGACTACGTGACGGCGTACGAGGACGAGATGGAGGCCCTCAAGGCCCTGGACCGCACGCTCTTCGGCGGCTCCCCCGAGGAGGTCCCCGACCGCTTCCACGTCTCCTCGCCGCTCACCTACGTCGACGACGTGAAGGCCCCGGTGTACATCTCGGCGGGGGTGAACGACCCGCGCTGCCCGATCCGCCAGATCGACCACTACGTGGACCGGCTCGCCGCCCGCGACGCGGTGCACGAGGTGTACCGGTACGACGCCGGGCACGGCTCGCTCGTCGTGGAGGAGCGCATCAAGCAGGTCGCGCTCGAACTGGACTTCGCGAGGCGCCATTTGCCGAGCTGACCGCGTCCAGGGCGGGGCCGCGGTACGGGTCCTTATATCGGACCCGTACCGTGGAAGGCGTGTACCGGTTCCTGCTGACTCCCCGCTGGTGGGGGATCAACATCTTCGTCCTCGTCGCGATCCCCGTCTGCGTCTTCATGGGCTCGTGGCAGCTCAGCCGTTTCGAGGACCGGGTGCAGGACCACCGGTCCGCGTCCGAGCAGATCGAGACGAACGAGAAGGCGGCCGCCGAGCCGCTCGCCGGCCTGCTGCCCGTCGACAAGGAGACCTCCGGCAGGCGGACCACGGCGACCGGTCGCTACGCCGAGCAGTTCCTCGTGCCGGACCGCGACGTCGACGACCGCACCGGCTTCTACGTCGTGACGCTCCTGAAGGTCGACGGCACCGGCAAGGCGCTCCCCGTGGTGCGCGGCTGGCTGCCCGGCACGGCGTCCGCCGCGAAGGCCCCGGCGGCGCCCAGGGGCGAGGTCACGATCACCGGCACGCTCCAGGCGTCCGAGTCCCAGGGGTCGAACGGGGTGACGGCCGCGGGCGGCCTGCCCTCGGGACAGGTCGGCATGATCAGCGCGGCGTCCCTGGTGAACCTGGTGCCGTACGACGTCTACGACGCGTGGGTCACGCTCGACAGGGCCGACTCCCGGATGACGGCGGTGCCCGCGTCCACGCCGCAGGGCAGCGGCCTGGACCTCAAGGCGTTCCAGAACCTCGGCTACACCGGTGAGTGGTTCGTCTTCGCGGGCTTCGTGGTCTTCATGTGGTTCCGCCTGGTGCGCCGCGAGGCCGAGGCCCTGCGGGACGCGGAGCTCGGCCTGGCGGAGGAGACCGCCTGACGGCTACGACGCCGGCAGCACACCCGTCCGGTACACGGTCCCGGCGCACGCGTCGGGGATGACGGTCGTCGCGCTGGGCGCCCCCGGCTCCGCGGTGTGGGAGACGCTGACGCTGCCCTCGCCCGTGCCCTCGGAGCCGAGCTGCGCCGAGAGGCCGGAGTCCGCGGTGGCCTCGCCCGAGTCGCCGGTCGCGTTCTCCGACGGGGTCGGGGAGGGGGACACCTCTCCCCCGCCGTTGCCGCCGTTCCCACCGGTGCCGCCGCCGGTGCCGCCGCTCGGGGTGCACTGCCCGGACGGCACCCAGGCGAACTTCACCTCGTACGCCATCCCCGGTTCCAGGATCAGCTGGCTCTGCTCGGCCGACGGGTCGGGCAGCCCCGAGCCGTCGCCCGACGTGTGGTCGAGGACGCCGACCTTGGTGGGGTCGGCCGCGCCCTGCGCGACGGTCAGGACGCTGCCGCCGCCGTCCACCGTGCAGTTGCCGGCCGAGACGTTCGACACGCGGAAGCTGCCGTAGACCTTGCCGCTGCCGTCGGGAGCGCCGACGCTGGCCACCGCCGACAGCTCGTTCGCGGCGCAGAGCGGGGAGCTGGCGGCGGCCGTGGAGCCGGGGCCCGGGCCACCGGTGGCACCGCTGGTCGCGCCCTTCCCCTTGTCGCCCTTCTTGCCCTTGTCGCCGTCCTTGCCCTCGCCCTTGTCCTTGGACTGGGAGGGCGAACCGCCGGAGTCCCGGCCGGCGCCACCGTCCTTCCCGGCGGCGACACCGCTGTGCGTGTTCTGGCTGTTGCCCGCCATGGCGGGGTCCGCCGACGACCCGGAGTTCGTGACGTGCAGCACCGCGGGCACCGCCATCGCGACGAACACCCCGGCGGCGATGGCGCCGACGGCGGCCTGCCGCTTGCGCGCCCGGCGCGCGGGCACGGCCCGGCGCAGGTGCTCGAGGGCGACGTCGGACGGCTCGATCTCCGCGACGGCGGTGCGCATCATGCGCCGCAGCGCCAGCTCGTCGTCACCGAGCCCGGTGCCACCGAGGGTGTCGGGTCCACTCGCGTCGTCGGCCGCCGCATCGGCCGGACGGCGGGGTCCGTCGTTCACAGTTGCGTTCCCAGCGTGCTCGTCCTGCTCGTACTTCCTGAACCGCTTGTCCGGCCCGTGGCCTGTCGTGGGGCTCATGCCGGCGCCTCCATGGCCACGCGCAGCGCCGCGATGCCGCGAGAACCGTACGCCTTCACGGAACCCAGGGATATCCCGAGCGCCTCGGCCACCTGGGCCTCGGTCATGTCCGCGAAGTAGCGCATCACGAGGACCTCGCGCTGCCGCCGCTGCAGCCCCTTCAGGGCCTTCTTCAGGGCGTCCCGCTCCAGCAGGTCGTACGCACCCTCCTCGGCGCTCGCCATGTCGGGCATCGGCTTGGTGAGCAGCTTCAGCCCGAGGATGCGGCGGCGCAGCGTGGACCGCGAGAGGTTGACGACGGTCTGGCGCAGGTACGCCAGCGTCTTCTCCGGGTCACGGACGCGTTTTCGCGCGGAGTGGACGCGGATGAACGCCTCCTGCACGACGTCCTCGCAGGAGGCCGTGTCGTCCAGGAGCAGGGCCGCGAGTCCGAGCAGGGAGCGGTAGTGGGCGCGATACGTCTCGGTCAGGTGATCGACTGTGGTGCCGGTCGCCATCGCGTCGTCAGCGCCCTGCGCCTGCGCCGGAATGCGCGCCGGGCGCGCTGCTGGCATGGGGGCGATCACCGGCATGCCGCCGGAAGTGCCCCCACGGGAACGGCGCGTCCCGAGGGGTGCGAGGGGTGGGCGCAGGGCCGCGCCCCTCGCCTGTACCGCTGTGAAGTCGAGTACCTCTGCCACGCCTGTTGGACACGCTTCCCCCCGTCAGGGTTGTACGCGTCCGGCGCCCCATTTGCGACAGACTTCGTCATCCCCACCGATGACTCCGCCTCAGATGCCGACATGCGTACCTGCTCTTCCCCTATGCCCCAATTGTCCTGTGTGATACGCCACCCCCGAGAGCGACCGCCCCCCTAAGGGCTATCGCAAGGACGCTCCCCGCCCCGCAAGCGGTTGCGGGACGGGGAGGAAATCTTCGAACGCCCAGAGGTCCCGGTTCAAGTGGTTCAGACCACCGTCATCACAGAACTTACACAGATCCTACGAGCGGATCCGGATATGGGAAGAGGCCGACCGTAAAGCGGACAGCAGGAGAGGCGCACATCACGCGCCGGTGAACTCCCCGGCGACCAGTTCGGCGATCTGCGCCGTGTTCAGCGCGGCACCCTTGCGCAGGTTGTCCCCGCACACGAAGAGTTCGAGCCCGGCCGGATCGTCGAGCGAGCGCCGCACGCGCCCCACCCACGTCGGGTCGGTGCCCACCGCGTCGGCGGGCGTCGGGAACTCCCCGGCCGCCGGATTGTCGAAGAGCACGACGCCCGGCGCGGTCGCCAGGATCTCCCGCGCCCGGCCCACGGTGACCTCGCTCTGGAAGCGGGCGTGGACGGTGAGGGAGTGCGTCGTCACCACCGGCACCTGCACACAGGTCACGGCCACCTTCAGACCGGGCAGCCCGAGGATCTTGCGGGACTCGTCCCGCACCTTCATCTCCTCCGACGACCAGCCGTCCTCGCGCAGCGCCCCGGCCCACGGCACCACGTTCAGCGCGACCGGCTCGGGGAACGGGCCGGTCCGGTCGCCCACCACCCGCCGCACGTCCCCGGGGCTGGTGCCCAGCTCCGTACCGGCGACCAGGGCCAGCTGCTCGCGCAGCGTCTCGACCCCGGCCCGCCCGGCGCCGCTGACGGCCTGGTAGCTGGAGACCACCAGCTCGCGCAGGCCGAACTCGGCGTGCAGCGCGCCGACCGCCACGATCATCGAGAGCGTCGTGCAGTTCGGATTGGCGATGATGCCGCGCGGCCGCACGCGCGCGGCGTGCGGATTGATCTCCGGGACGACGAGCGGAACGTCCGCGTCCATCCGGAAGGCGGGCGAGTTGTCGACGACGACGGCGCCCTTGGCGGCCGCGATCGGCGCCCACCGGGCGGCCACGTCGTCGGGCACGTCGAACATGGCGACGTCGACCCCGTCGAAGACGGACTCCTCCAGGGCGACGACCTCGACCTCCTCGCCGCGCAGCGTGAGCTTGCGCCCCGCCGAGCGCGCCGAGGCGACCAGCCGGATCTCCCCCCAGATGTCCGCGTGCTGCGACAGGATCTGCAGAAGAACGGCACCGACGCTCCCGGTCGCTCCCACGACCGCGAGCGTCGGACGCCGCACGGGTTCCCCGGCTGGACGGGCCATCAGCGGCCGGTGCCTCCGTAGACCACGGCCTCGTCGGAGTCCGAGTCGAGTCCGAAGGCGGAGTGCACGGCGCGCACCGCCTCGTTCACGTCGTCGGCCCGCGTGACGACCGAGATCCGGATCTCCGAGGTCGAGATCAGCTCGATGTTCACCCCGGCGTCGGTCAGCGCCTCGAAGAACCCGGCCGTCACACCCGGGTTCGTCTTCATGCCGGCGCCCACGAGCGAGATCTTGGCGATCTGGTCGTCGTAGCGCAGCGACTCGAAGCCGACGTTGGCCTTCTGCTTCTCCAGGGCGTCGATGGCCTTGCGGCCCTCGGTCTTGGGCAGCGTGAAGGAGATGTCGGTCAGACCGGTGGAGGCGGCCGAGACGTTCTGGACGATCATGTCCAGGTTGATCTCGGCGTCCGCGACGGCCCGGAAGATCTTCGCGGCCTCGCCCGGCTTGTCCGGAACGCCGACGACGGTGACCTTCGCCTCGGAGGTGTCGTGCGCGACACCGGAGATGATCGCCTGCTCCACGGACTCTGCCCCTTGCTTCTTCACGAGCGGTTCGTTGCTGACCCAGGTCCCCTGCAGTCCGCTGAAGCTGGACCGCACGTGGATCGGGATGTTGTAGCGACGGGCGTACTCCACGCAGCGGTGGAGCAGCACCTTCGACCCGGAGCTGGCCAGCTCCAGCATGTCCTCGAAGGAGATCCAGTCGATCTTCCGCGCCTTCTTCACGACGCGCGGGTCGGCGGTGAACACGCCGTCGACGTCCGTGTAGATCTCGCAGACCTCGGCGTCGAGCGCGGCGGCCAGCGCCACGGCCGTGGTGTCGGAACCACCACGACCGAGCGTGGTGATGTCCTTCTTGTCCTGCGAGACGCCCTGGAACCCGGCGACGATCGCGATGTTGCCCTTGTCGAGCGACTCGCGGATCCGGCCCGGCGTCACATCGATGATGCGGGCTTTGTTGTGGACCGAGTCGGTGATGACGCCGGCCTGACTGCCCGTGAACGACTGGGCCTCGTGGCCCAGGTTTTTGATCGCCATGGCCAGCAGGGCCATGGAGATCCGCTCTCCGGCGGTCAGCAGCATGTCGAACTCTCGTCCGGCAGGGATCGGGGATACCTGCTCGGCGAGATCGATCAACTCATCCGTCGTGTCGCCCATCGCGGACACCACGACAACCACCTGGTTGCCGTTCTTCTTGGCGTCGACGATGCGCTTGGCGACCCGCTTGATGCCCTCGGCATCGGCTACGGAGGAGCCTCCGTACTTCTGCACGACAAGGCCCACGTGCGCTCCTCGCTCAGTCCGTCTGTCACCGCATGTACGTACGCGTACTGCGGTCGGCTCAGTCTAACGAGCGGCCGAAATCCGCCCCGGTCATATCGCATCGTGAGATGTCCCGCTCACGAGGTGATCTCCGGGGTTTTCCGGTCGGCATCCGGCCGCTCCGAACGAGCGCATGCCCAGGCCCGCCGGGCGCAACCGGAAAGGTGGCCCTGCTCACACCGGCTACTTGACGGGGCGCAGGCCGAGCGGGCCCGCGATCTCCTCCGCCATGACCTTGCCGGCCTCCTCCTCCAGGGTCCCCTCGGCCGTCGACAGGTCCTCGTCGGTGTCCAGGCCGTCGAGGTCGTCGAGCGGCTGGTTCAGCCGGACGTGGGCGACCAGGGACTGCAGGGCGCGCAGCGTGGCGGAGGCGGTGGAGCCCCAGTTGGAGAAGTACGAGAACTGCCACCACCACAGCGCCTCGGTGACGCGGCCCGCGCGGTAGTGGGCCATGCCGTGGCGCAGATCGGTGACGACGTCGGCCAGGTCGTCCGAGATCCGGGCGGCCACCGGCGCCTTGCGCGGCTCGTACGGGTCGAAGACCTCCGAGTAGACGTCGACCGGGTCGAGCATCCGCGCCAGGCTCTGGCGCAGCTCGTCGGCGTCGTCCGCGTCCCGCTCCGAGCCGAGGTCCGGCTCGTACCGCTCGTCCGGGACGATGTCCTCGTGCGCGCCCAGCCGGCCGCCCGCGAGCAGCAGCTGGGACACCTCCAGGAGCAGGAACGGGACCGCCGAGTCCGGCTCGTCGCCCTTGGCGATCTCGGTCACCGCGACGATGAACGACTCGATCTGGTCGGAGATCTGGACCGCGAAGTCGTCGGGATTCTGGGTGGCCGCGTGCAGCGTCGCGTCGTTGGACGCCTTGGGGGCGCCCGCGGTGGCGGCGGTGTTCGTCGTCTCAGACATCTAGGAGTCGTCTCCCCTCGAAGGCGCGGCCGAGGGTGACCTCGTCCGCGTACTCCAGGTCGCCCCCGACGGGGAGGCCGCTGGCCAGGCGGGTGACCTTCAGGCCCATGGGCTTGATCATGCGGGCGAGGTACGTCGCCGTGGCCTCGCCCTCCAGGTTCGGATCGGTGGCCAGGATCAGCTCCGTGACCGTCCCGTCGGCCAACCGCGCGAGAAGTTCTCGTATACGCAGGTCGTCGGGACCGACCCCCTCGATGGGGCTGATGGCGCCGCCGAGCACGTGGTACTTCCCGCGGAACTCACGGGTGCGCTCGATCGCGACGACGTCCTTGGGCTCCTCGACCACGCAGATGACGGTCGGGTCGCGGCGCGTGTCCCGGCAGATGTTGCACAGCTCCTCCTGCGCGACGTTGCCGCACGTCGCGCAGAACCGGACCTTCGCCTTGACCTCCATCAGCGCCTGCGCGAGCCGCCGTACGTCGGTGGGCTCGGCCTGCAGGATGTGGAAGGCGATCCGCTGCGCGCTCTTGGGACCGACGCCGGGCAGCCTGCCCAGCTCGTCGATGAGGTCCTGGACCACGCCTTCGTACACGGATTGCCTTCGCCTTCAGGTCGTCTGGTGCGTCTTGATACGTACGGTAGTTGGCGCCGGGCCTAGAAGGGGAGGCCCGGGATGCCGCTGCCGCCGCCGAGTCCCTGGGCGAGCGGGCCGAGCTTCTGCTGCTGGAGCGTCTGCGCGTTCTCGTTCGCCGCCTGGACCGCCGCGACCACCAGGTCGGCGAGGGTCTCGGTGTCCTCCGGGTCCACGGCCTTCGGGTCGATGACGAGGCCGCGCAGTTCGCCGGAGCCGGTCACCGTCGCCTTGACGAGGCCGCCGCCCGCCTGGCCCTCGACCTCGGTCTGCGCCAGCTCCTCCTGAGCCAGCGCGAGGTCCTGCTGCATCTTCTGGGCCTGCTGGAGCAGCTGCTGCATGTTGGGCTGGCCACCACCGGGGATCACGATCAGCTCCTGTCTCTGGGTCGCTTGGGTTCGAGCCTACGTGGTTCGGGGTGCGCCCGCCCCGGCACCTCGCACTGCACTCTTTCGAGTGAGATGGGCTGCTTTCCTATACCTGATGAAGGCCCACTTCTGAGCGGAAAACCCGCGAAAACGGGACCTTGGCCACCCATTGGGCGGTAGGAAGATGCTGCACATTCAGCCCCAGCCGTAACCAGTCGAGGGAGTGCCGGGTGAGTCAGCCGGAGATGCAGCCCGAAGGACCGCCCCAGGAGGGCCAGGGTGAGGGCGGCCGGGGCGTATCGGACGGCGGCCCGCGCTCCGGCGACCTCACGGGGCGGACGCTTCCGCTCGGCGACTGGGGCGAGCCCGCGGAGCGGCTCGACGAGCTGTACCGGTGGGTCGAGCAGGGCGCCCTGCGGACCGCCGACTGGTACCTGGCCGACCGGGTGTGGAAGCGGCGTGGCGCGCGGGCCCTGCGGGGCGGGGCGGCGCTCGGTGCGGTGTCCGGGGGTGTGCTGCCGCTGCTCGATCTGACCGGGGTGGTGGGCGGCGTGGCTCCCTGGGGGTATCTGACCCTGCTGCTCGCGGTGGCCTGCGTCGCCTGCGACCGGTACTTCGGGCTCACGTCGGGGTGGATAAGGGACGTCGCCACCGCGCAGGCCGTGCAGCGGCGGTTGCAGGTGCTGCAGTTCGACTGGGCGTCGGAGAGCGTGCGGGAGGTGCTCGGGCCGACGGAGGGTACGGCGAGCGAGGCGGCGGAGCGGTGCCTCGCGGTGCTGCGCCGCTTCACGGAGGACGTGACGGAGCTGGTGCGGTCCGAGACGGCGGACTGGATGGTGGAGTTCCGGTCGGGGCCGGCGCCGCTGGTGATGCAGTCCT
>NZ_JAMOLN010000086.1 GCF_024448165.1 Streptomyces longispororuber | reverse complement strand
ACGGCGGTGCAGCAGACGCAGTTCGGGGCCGGGTTCCAGGCCGAGATCGGCGCCGAGCCGCGCGCGTGTCCGCTGGAACACGGCGAGCGCCTCGGACCTGCGGCCTTGCAGGTACAGGCCGAGCATGAGCATCCGGGCCAGCCGCTCGTCGGTGGGGTGCGTCTCGGTCAGGGGACGCAGATCCGCGACCATCCGGCGGTGGTCGCCCAGCTCCAGGTCCAACTCAAGGCGTGTGCGCAGCAGTTCAAGGTGCCACTCGGTGAGCTCCCGGGCCCTGGCGGCCGCGTACTCGCCCGGCACGTCACTCAGCGGGTCGTCGTTCCACAGGCCCAGTGCGTGTTCCACATGGGTGCGGGCCGCCTCCGGATCTCCTGACGCGCGCGCCTGCTCGGCCGAGGCGATCAGGTCGCGGGCGAGCAGCAGATCGATGGAGAGGTCGGACGTGCGGAGCTCAAAGCCCCCGGCCGTGGCGGCGACCGTCGGGGCGCCGATGGATTCCCTCAGACGCAGCACATAAGTCTTCAGTGTGACGTCCGCGGAGCGCGGAGGTGTGCTCCCCCACAGGGCCGCGATCAGATCGCCGGCCGGGACGGGCCGCGGCGCCGGCAGCAGCAGGGCGACGAGCAGGGCGCGCAGCTTGGGAGCTTCCAGAGGGACGAGATCTCCACTGCGCCACACGCGCAGCGGACCGAGCACGGCGAAGCGCAAGTCCCGCCGCACAGGGGCGGGTTCGTACTCCCACGGCGGCATGGGCGGTGCGGTCCCCGCGCCGGGGCCGCCGTCATCGGCGCGGCTGTCCCAGGCCCGCACCGCGGAAAGCAGTCCCGTCGCCCTGCGGGACGGATGTGCCGTCCGGTCCGACGCGGCGATCCGCTCCGCGGCCTCAAGGCTGCCCAGCGCGTCGCGGGTCAGGGGGTGCCGGGCGCCCGCCGTGGCCGCCGCCTTCTGTGCCGCCACGGCCAGGACGTCGATCGCGCGCTCCCTGCGGCCCTCGTCCCCGTGGGAGACCGCGGCGTCGAACTCGGCGGTGGCGAGCGTCACCAGGGCCGACAGCGATCGGGGGTGCTCCGTGCCCAGCAGCCCGACCAGTTCGCGTACGACCGACTCCACCTCGGCGAGATGGCGGTCCGCCTCCTCGGAGCGCCCCTGAGCGCGGGCCGTCGTCGCCCGCAGCGAGGCCACCAACAGCCGTAGGTCCAGGTCGGCTTCGCGTGCGCGGGGCGACGTGCCCCGCCGCATCCGGGAGAACCGGGTGTCCTGGAACCGCTCGTCGGCCTCGGCCGCGGCGCGGGCGGACCCGTCGGTGTCGCCGAGGGCCAGCCGGACCGCGGCGAGATTGGCCCACGTGGCCGCGGCGGCGTCGCCGCCCGGATGCTGCGCGTGGAGTTCGAGCGCGACGTTCAGCAGCGTCGCGGCCGCCGCGAACCGGCCCCGGCCGGTCAGCGTCACGGCGATCCGATCGAGCGAAGCCGCCCGGGGTGTGGGCCGCAACTCCAGCCACTCCCAGGCCAGTCGGTCCACCAGCCGGCGAAGCAGCGTCTCGCAGACCGCTTCGAGGCCGAGGCTGTCGAGCAGCCCCACGAGCCGGGCGGTGGCGCGCCCCAGGTCCGGGTGGAGCGGCAGGTCAAAGGAGTGGGCCAGCTCCTCCGCGGCGTCCGTCGTGTCCCGCAGCGCCTCCGCGTCGTCGGGCGTCGCGGCCGCGGCGGCGGCCAGTGCGCGCTGCCAGGCGGGCGGGGCGTCCGACACGGTCCGTCGCTCCCTCATGCCGTTCCCTCGCCCCCGCCCGTCTCCCGGTCGATGAGCCGCTCCACCGCCATGAGTTTCAGCCGGGCGACCTGCGCCGGATCGATGACCTGCCGCTCGCCCCAGTCGTCGAGCTGACGCAGCAGCGCCTCCGTCCCGGAGAACCGCGCCGGGGGCGCGGGCCGCTCCTGGAGGCTCGGCGGCCGCAGTACGTCGATGAGGTGGCCGACGTCGAGGTGGTCGAAGCGCCGCATGGCCTCCCCGAGGGTCGCCGCGACGAGGACGTTGGCGGCACGTGAGCCGTCGGCCCGGTCCGGGGTCTGCTCCATGAGGATGCCGAGCACGGCGGGGGCCGCCCCGGGGTCGTCCGGAACCCCTTCGACCGGGCCCCCCGAGTAGCCGGAGTAGTCGCCCAGGTGCTGGTCCGTGGTGAGTTGGAGCGCTTCGATGGAGGCGCCGCCCGTGCACCGGTGGCGGCCGTCGGCTGTGATGACGCCGCTGAGCCGGGCGTCGTCGTCGGCCGGACGGTAGGGCCCGTGCCAGCGCTCCCCGGTGCGGGCGACGTCGGCCCTGGGCATGGGGAGCGTCACCCGGTGGCGCGCGGTCACCTCCACCAGGGCGAGATCCGCCTCCTTGTCCTGCTGGCGCACGAAGCCCTGAGCCCGCTGCCCGTCGGCGCACTCGATGCCGACACGGTCGTCGACGGCCAGGCCGGGCAGGCAGTGCGCGGCGGTGAGCACGAAGCGCCGTGTGAGCAGGAATCCGCCGCCGAGCCGCTCCCCTTCCAGGTGGAGGTGGACCCAGTAGCCGGGCCCGGTCACGCCCTCTCCGCGGTGCGCTCCACGGTCAGGGTGACTTCGAAGGAGGCCTCCGCGGACGCCTTGGACAGGATCACCCCGGCCTCGGCGGCGAGCGTGAGCCCGAAGGTCACGTCCAGACTGCGCACCTGCCAGCCGCCCCGCTCGGGGACCTGGTCCAGGGACCGCTGGGCGATGGCGGACGCCTGGACGATCGCCTCCTCGATCTCGGTGGCGCGCTCGTCGAGCGTGGCGGTCGTCCGCGTCCGGCGGGCGATCTGCCGCTGGCCCGCCGCGTCGAGCGGCACCGTTTCGACTCTGATGTCGGCCATGAGCGGAGCTCCCCCGTACGCGTGGTCTCTCTGACGACGAGCCATGAGGATCGACGGCGGTCGACGGTGATCGACGCCGATTCATGATCTCAACTCCACCTTAACCGTGGTGAGTTGAGTTGCGCCGCCACGTGCCGCGGCGCCCGTCGGCGGCCCCGCTCAGCTCACCACGCTCTCCCGCCACGCCCGGTGCAGCCCCGCGAACACCCCGGTCCCCCCGATGAGCTCCGCAGGAGACCCGTCCTCGATCACTCGCCCACCCTCCATCACCAGCACCCGATCCGCGATCTCGACCGTGGAGAGACGATGGGCGATGACGACCGCGGTCCGCCCGCGCAGCACCGTGAGCATCGCCCGCTGCACCGCCCGCTCCCCGGGAATGTCCAGCGAACTGGTCGCCTCGTCGAGGATCAGTACCGCGGGGTCGGCGAGCAACGCCCGTGCGAACGCGACGAGTTGGCGCTGGCCCGCCGAGATCCGCCCACCCCGCTTGCGGACGTCCGTGTCGTAGCCGTCGGGCAGCGCGGCGATGAAGTCGTGCGCCCCGATCGCCTTCGCGGCCCGCTCGATCTCCGCACGGCTCGCGTCGGGCCGGCCGATCGCGATGTTCTCGGCGACGCTCCCGGAGAACAGGAACGCCTCCTGGGTCACCATGACCACACCGCGCCGCAGCTCGGCGGTGGACAGCTCGCGCAGGTCGACGCCGTCGAGCAGCACCCGCCCGTGCGACGGGTCGTAGAAGCGGGCGAGGAGCTTGGCGAGCGTCGACTTGCCCGCGCCCGTCGACCCGACCACCGCCACCGTCTGGCCCGCGGGAAAGGTCAGGTCGAAGGGCGGCAGCACCTCGCCGCCCGTCCGGTAGCCGAACGAGACGCCGTCGAACTCGACCTCGCGGCCCGGCCGTTCGTCCTGGAGTGCCGGCAGCGGACGCGGCACGGACGGCTCGGGCACGGACGGCGTCTGCTCGAGGAGGCCCGCGATCTTCTTCAGCGACGCGGCCGCGGACTCGTACGAGTTGAGGAACATCGCGAGCCGGTCGATCGGGTCGTACAGCCGGCGGATGAAGAGCACGGCCGCCGCCAGGACCCCCAGTTCCAGCGTGCCGCCCGCCACCCGGTAGGCACCCCACAGCACCATCCCGGCCACCGCCGTGTTGGCGATGAGGCGGGAGCCGACCACGTAGCGCGCCATCTCCAGCATCGCCGTCCCGTTGGCCCGCTCGTGGCGGTGGTTCAGCACGGCGAAGTGCTCGTCGTTGGCCTGCTCCCGGCGGAACGCCCGGACCGGCCTGATCCCGTTCATCGTCTCCACGAACTTCACGATGACCGCCGCGATGGCCGAGGACCGCTCCCCGTACGCCCGCGCCGCCCGCCGCCGGTACAGCCGGATCAGGACGAACAGCGGAACGAAGGAGAGCGCCGCCACCGACCCGATGCCGAGGTCGAGCCAGAGCAGCATCGCCGTGATGTACGCCGACGCCAGGATGACGTTGACCAGTTCCTGGAGGCCCTCGCTGAGCAGTTCGCGCAGCGACTCGACGTCCGTCGTGGCCCGCGAGATGACCCGGCCCGACGTGTACCGGTCGTGGAAGTCGACGCTGAGCGCCTGCGCGTGCCGGAAGATGCGGCCGCGCAGATCGAGCAGCACGTTCTGACTGACGCGGGCGGACAGCTGGATGTACGCGTACTGGAAGGCCGCCGAGCAGCAGGCGGTGAGCAGGAAGCCGACGCCGACCGCGATCAGCGGCCCGTACGCGTGGTCGCGGAACGCCGGGACGGCGCTGTCGATGGCGTACGCGACGATCAGCGGCCCGGACTGCACGGCCCCCTGCTGCAGCAGCAGCGCGAGGACGGTGAGGACCACCCCGCGGCGATGGGGCGCCAGGAGCGAGCGGAGCAGGCTGCCCGTCGCGCCTGGTGGCGTCGGAAGGTCGTCCTGGTCGAACGGGTCGCCGGGGGAGGGGACACGGACCTCGTCGTCCTCCGGCCCGTCGTCCGCCCGAGGACCGGTGCCCGCGCCCGCGCCCGCGCTCGTGTTCGTGTTCGTGTTCGTGGTGGTCGTCATCGGTCCCCCGCCTCTTCCGTCTCCGCCTCGTCGCCGGACATCAGATGCCGGTACTCGGCGTTCGTCCGCAGCAGTTCGTGATGGGTGCCGACCGCTGCGATCCGCCCCTGCGAGAGCAGCGCGACGCGGTCCGCGAGCAGCACCGTGGACGGCCGGTGCGCGACCACCAGCGCCGTGCTGTCGGCGAGGACCCGGCGCAGCGCCGCCTCCACGGCCGCCTCCGTGTGCACGTCGAGCGCGGACAGCGGGTCGTCGAGCACCAGATAGCGCGGCGCGCCGACGACGGAACGGGCCAGCGCGAGCCGCTGGCGCTGGCCGCCCGACAGGCTCAGCCCCTGCTCGCCGACCTCGGTGTCCGCACCGGCCGGCAGCCGCTGCACGAAGTCGGCCTGCGCGACGCCGAGCGCCCGCGCCAGCGCCCCGGGCCGCCCGGCGGTGTCGGCGGCCGCGCCCATCAGCACGTTCTCCGCGACCGACGCGGAGAACAGGGTCGGTTCCTCGAACGCCATGGACACCAGCGTGCGCAGCTCGTCGCGCGGCATCGCCGTGATGTCCCGGCCGTCCAGCGTGATGCGCCCCGCCGTCACGTCGTACAGCCGCGGCACGAGCGCGGTCAGCGTCGTCTTGCCGCTGCCGGTGGCGCCGACCAGCGCCAGCGTCTCGCCGGAGCGGATGTGCAGGTCGATGTGGCGCAGCGTCGGCACGGAGCCCTGCGCCGCGTCCGGGTAACGGAACTCGACGCCGTCGAACCGCAGTCCGTCCCGGCCCGGTTCACCGCTGTCGGCCCGGACCCGCGGGTCCTCCTCCTCGGCGTCGAGCACCTCGAAGTAGCGGCGGGTGGCGGTCGCCGCCTCCTGGCTCATCGCGAGCAGGAAGCCGATGGACTCGATGGGCCAGCGCAGCGCGAGCGCCGTCGACAGGAACGCGACCAGCGTGCCCGCGGTCAGCTTCCCGTCGGCGACCTGGACCGTGCCGAGGACCAGGGCCGCGCCGAGCGCCACCTCCGGAAGCAGCGTGATGACGGCCAGGATCCCGGCGAGCAGCCGCGCCTTCGCCAGCTCCGTGCCGCGCAGCCTGCCCGACAGCTCGCGGAACGCGCGGGCCTGGCTGCGGTGCCGGCCGAAGCCCTTGATGATGCGGATGCCGAGCACCGACTCCTCGACGACCGTCGTCAGATCGCCGACCTGGTCCTGCGCCCGCCGCGACGCCCCCGCGTACCCGTGCTCGAACCGGTAGCAGACCGCGATCAACGGCACCGCCGGCGCGAGCAGCACCAGGCCGAGGCCCCAGTCCTGGACGACGAGCACGGTCAGACCGGCCGCGATCGTCACCCCGTTCACGATCAGGAACGTCAGCGGGAAGGCGAGGAACATCCGGACCACCATCAGGTCCGTCGTCCCGCGCGACAGGAGCTGCCCCGACGCCCACTTGTCGTGGAACGCCACCGGGAGCCGCTGCAGGTGCCGGTACAGATCGGCCCGCATCGCCGCCTCCACCCCGGCCAGCGGGCGCGCGACCAGCCAGCGCCGCAGCCCGAACAGGAGCGCCTCCGCGATCCCGAGCGCGAGCAGCACCCCCGCCCCGAGCCACACCCCGCCCGGATCCCGGTCGGTGACCGGACCGTCCACGATCCACTTCAGGACCAGCGGGAAGACCAGCGCCAGGCACGACGCGAGCACGGCCACCGCGGCGGCGCCCGCCCAGCGGGCCCGCACGGGCCGTACGTACGGCCACAGCCGCAGCAGCGTGCGCACGGCCGACTGCCGTGCGGGGGACGCGAGTTGATCCTTGCCGTCGCTCCGGCCGGTCTCCGTGGTGGGGGAAGGTGTAGTGGGCATCAGGGGTGAGACTACGGTTCGGCACTGACAACGCCCACCGGGTTTCGGCCGCGGGACGGCCCGGCTGCGGGCCCCGGGGTCGTACCGGCGGTCAACCGATCGGCTGATCCCCCTTCGAGCGCGATGGGCGATGCCCGGGACGCCCCCGCGCGGCGACGCTTGACCCATGACCACCACACCAGCACCGCTGATCGAGGTCGCGGGCCTGCGCAAGAGCTACGCGGGCCGGGCCGTCGTCGACGACGTCTCGTTCACCGTCGACGAGGGGGAGATCTTCGGGATCCTCGGGCCGAACGGCGCGGGGAAGACCACCACCGTCGAGTGCGTCGAGGGCCTGCGGACGCCCGACGCGGGCCGGATCCGGGTCGCCGGACTCGACCCCGTACGCGATCACGCGCAGGTCACCGGCCTCCTCGGCGCCCAGCTCCAGGAGAGCGAGATCCAGCCGAAGCTGACCGTCCGGGAGGCCCTGGAGCTGTACGCGTCGTTCTACCCGGACCCGCTCGACTGGCGGCCGCTCGCCGGGCGGCTGCGCCTGGAGGAGAAGCTCGGTACCCGCTTCGCCAAGCTCAGCGGCGGCCAGAAGCAGCGCCTGTTCATCGCGCTCGCGCTCGTCGGCAACCCGCGCGTCGTCGTCCTCGACGAGCTGACCACCGGGCTCGACCCGCGCGCCCGCCGCGACACGTGGCAGCTCATCGAGGACGTACGGGACCGTGGTGTGACCGTCCTCCTCGTCACGCACTTCATGGAGGAGGCGCAGCGGCTCTGCGACCGGATCGCCGTGATCGACAAGGGGCGGGTCGCCGCCCTCGACACCCCGTCGGGGCTGATCCGGCAGGCCGCCGGCGCCACCGTCATCTCGTTCACCCCGTCCGCGCCGCTCGACGACCAGGAGCTCGCCGCCCTGCCGGGCCTCGCCTCCACGGCGCACAAGGACGGCCGGGTGACCCTCACCGGCGGCGACGAGACCGTCAACGCGGTCCTCACGCTGCTCGCCCGCCACCACATCACCGCGCACCAGCTCCGCGTCTCCGACGCCACGCTGGACGACGCGTTCCTCGACCTGACGGGAGCCGGACAGTCATGAGCACCGCCACCGCCACCTCGGCGACCACCCCGTCCGCACCCGTCAACCGGGCCGTCCTCAAGGCCGAGTTCACGCTCTTCCGGCGCGAGGCCGGCAGCCTGATCGGCATCCTGCTCTTCCCCGTCCTGCTGCTCGTGATCCTCGGCTCCATCCCGTCCTTCCGGGAGACCGACGCCGGACTCGGCGGCATCCGGCTCGTCGACGCGTACGTCCCCGTCACCGTGCTGCTCGGCATGATCGCGGGCGGCATCCAGTCGATGCCGCCGATCATCACCGGCTACCGCGAGCGCGGCATCCTGCGCCGCATGTCGACCACCCCGGTGCGGCCGGCGGCGGTCCTCGGCGCGCAGATGGGCATCCACGGCGTGGCCGTCCTCGTCTCGGTCGCGGTCTGTCTCGCCGTCGGCCGGATCGCCTTCGACGTGGCGCTGCCGCGCCAGATCGCCGGCTATCTGCTCGCCCTGCTGCTGTCCGTCGTCGTCGCCCTCGCCCTCGGCGCGCTGATCGCCTCCCGGGCCCGTACGACGAAGATCTCCAACGCGATCGGCTCGGTCGTCTTCTTCCCCGCGATGTTCTGCGCGGGCGTCTGGCTGCCGGTGCAGGCGATGCCGGACGCGCTCGCCCACATCGTCGAACTGACCCCGTTCGGTGCCGCCGCGCAGGCCCTCAACCAGGCGGCGGCGGGCGACTGGCCGGCCTGGTCGCACCTCGTGGTGCTCGCCGTCTGGGCCGTGGCCCTGACCGGCGCCGCCGCCCGCTGGTTCCGCTGGGAGTGACCCGTGAGCGCCGTGCCCGCGATGCCCCAGACTGAGGTCATGACCACGGATCCCCTGCTCGACCGTGCGGCCGCCGACGCCGCGGAAGCCGCCGAGGATCCCTGGCGCGTCGTCCACCGGTACGGCCCGTACGTCCTGCTCGCGGTCGGTCTGGTGCTGGCCGCCGCCACCGGCGACGTCGTCGGCATGGACGCCACGGACTGGTACCTCCTCGGCTCCCTCAGCGCCCTCGCCCTCGTCCTCCAGCTGTGGTGGGGCCGGGGGGAGAGCGGCCGGCCCAAGCCGTCCGCCGTGAGCGCCTGCTTCTACTGGGCGCGCTGGGCGATCGCCTTCTGGGTCACCTGGATCAACCCGTTCTTCGCGTTCTTCGGCGCCGTCGGCTACTTCGACGCGGACCGGCTGCTGCCCGGCCGGCTGCAGAAGGCCGGCATCCTGGGGTCCGTCGTCATCGTGGCGGGCGCCCAGGGCGGCGGACTGCCGCCCCACGGCGCCGTCGGCTGGGCCGTGTTCGGCGGACTGATCGTCGCCAACATGGTCTTCGTGATCGTCACCGGCCACCTCCAGGAGAAGGAGCAGGAGCGCGCCCGCGTCCAGGCCCGCACCATCCGCGAACTGGCCCGTACCAACGAGGCGCTCAAGGCGGCCATCGACGAGAACGCCCAGCTCCACGCCCAACTCCTGCTCCAGGCGCGGGAGGCGGGCGTCGCCGACGAACGCCGGCGGCTCGCCGCCGAGATCCACGACACCATCGCGCAGGGCCTGACCGGGATCATCGCCCAGCTCCAGGTCGTCGCGAGCGCGCCCACCCTCCGGATCGCCCGCGAGCACCTCGACCGCGCCTCGGACCTGGCCCGGCACAGCCTCGGCGAGGCCCGCCGCTCCGTCCACAACCTGTCCCCGACGGCGCTGGCCGACGCCAGCCTCCAGGAGGCACTGAAGAAGACCGTCGCCGACTGGTCGGACCGCACCGGCGTCCGCGCCGACTTCACGCTCACCGGCCACGCGGAACCCCTCCACGACGAGATCGAGGCGACGCTCCTGCGCATCACGGAGGAGGCCCTGTCCAACGCGGCCCGGCACGCGCACGCCACCCGCCTCGGCGTCACCCTCTCCTTCATGGCGGGCGAGGTCACCCTCGACGTGCGCGACGACGGCCGCGGCTTCGACCCCTTCGCCATGCCCGCCAGGACCGGCACCGGCGGGTTCGGCCTCGACGGCATGCGGGCCCGCGCCGAGCGCCTGGCCGGCGCCGTCACCGTCGAGTCGGAACCGGGCGGCGGCACCGCGATCTCGGCTCGCGTACCGTTGGTGCGCCATGACTGACCCAGTGATCACCCTCCTGATCGTCGACGACCATCCCGTCGTACGGGACGGCCTGCGCGGCATGTTCGAGTCCGCCACCGGTTTCACGGTCCTCGGCGAGGCGGCGAACGGGGTCGAGGCCGTCACCCGCGTCGCCGAACTCGACCCGGACGTCGTCCTCATGGACCTGCGGATGCCGGGCGGCGGCGGTGTCGACGCCATCAAGGAGCTGGCCCGCCGCGGCGCCCGCTGCCGCGTCCTGGTCCTCACCACGTACGACACGGACTCCGACACGCTGCCCGCGATCGAGGCGGGCGCCACGGGCTACCTCCTCAAGGACGCCCCCCGCGAGGAGCTGTTCACGGCCGTCCGCGCGGCCGCGCAGGGCCGTACCGTCCTGTCGCCCGCGGTGGCGTCCCGCCTGGTCACAGCGGTCCGCACGCCCGCGCCCGCGGCCGACGAGACCCTCTCGTCACGGGAGCGCGAGGTGCTGGTCCTGGTGGCCCGCGGCACCTCGAACAAGGAGATCGCCCGCGAGCTGTTCATCAGCGAGGCCACGGTCAAGACCCATCTCACCCACATCTACGGCAAGTTGGGCGTGAAGGACCGGGCGGCGGCGGTGGCGGCCGGGTACGACCGGAAGATCCTCGGCTAGCGGCCCCCGTCGGCCGGTCCGCATACTGGAGGCATGAGCACCGGCTCCCAGGAGTTCGTGCGCGCGACGCCACGGCCCGGCGGCCCGATCGTGTCGGCGGTCGGCTACCGCACCCACGGCCTGCGCCCCGCGCTCCACCGCGGCCTGCCCTCCCCGTACCTCACGGTGATCTTCTCCTTCGACGGCCCGGTCGTCAGCGGCGCCACCGCGGAGCAGGCCACCGGCCCGGACGCGCACCGCACCGACATCGTCGTCGGCGGTCTGCACCAGAGCCCGGCGTTCATCGTCCAGCCCGAGCACGAGAGCGGCATCCAGCTCGCCGTGCACCCGCTCGCCGCCCGCGCCCTGCTGGGCCTGCCCGCGGCGGAACTGACCGGGCACGTCGTGGTCCCCGGCGCGGACGTGTTCGGGGCCGCGGCGGCCGAAGTGCGGGAGCGCGCCGCGGAGTTGACCGGCTGGCCCGACCGGTTCGCGTACCTGTCCCGCTACCTGACCCGGCACGTCGACGACCCGCTCGCCGGTGTACGTCCCGAGGTCGCCGGGGCCTGGACCTGGCTGGCCCGGCACCGCGGCGCGGGCACCCTGCCCGGCCTCGCCGCGCACGTCGCCCTGAGCGAGCGCCGCCTCACGGCCCTGTTCCGCGCCGAGACCGGCCTGAGCCCCGGCCAGGCGGCCCGTCTGATGCGTTTCCAGTACGCGAAGGAGGCGGTGGTCCGGGCGGTGACGGGGGACGCACCCCTGGACCTGTCCCGGATCGCCGCGGACCACGGCTACTGCGACCACTCGCACCTGGTCCGCGCGTTCCAGCAGTACACGGGCCTGAGCCCGACGGCGTGGCTCGCCGAGGAGTGCCGGAACATCCAAGCCGGGGGACACCGCAACGGCGAAGAATCGACCTCATGAACACCCCACAGAACCCCCGCGAACCCATGGTGTGGCCGACCCTCCAGGCCACCGACGCCCCGGCCCTGATCGACTTCCTCGTCGACACGGTCGGCTTCCTGCGCACCGCCGTTCACGAGGACGCGGGCCGCGTCGCCCACGCCCAGCTCGACTGGCCCGAGGGCGGCGGCATCATGCTCGGCTCCCACGACCCGGACGCCCCGCCGGAGAAGTGGTGCCAGCAGCCGGGCACGTTCGGCGCCTACGTCGTCACGGACCGCGTCGACGAGCTGTACGCCCGCCTCACCGACGCGGGCGTCAAGATCACCCAACCGATCACGGACCAGCCCTACGGCAGCCGCGAGTTCGCGATCACGGACCCGGAGGGCAACAAGTGGTCCTTCGGCACGTACCGCGGCGAACCGCGGCCCGCCGATCCCTGAGGGACGCCCGTACGTATCCCTGACATGCGCACGGGAGTTGGCCAATACTCGGATGATGGCTGACAGCGAGGTGGTCAACACCGTTCGGGACGGGTTCTTCTGCAACGCAGTGGTGCAGGGCCACACCATCACTCTGGCCCTGCCCGAGGCGAGCCCGTCCGCCCTCCGAGGGCTGCCCATGGGATCGCCCTCGTTCACCGGACGCGACGACCTCCTCGCCCAGCTGACCGCCGCCCTGGACCCGGCCCACCGCGCGGAGGTGGTGCTCGTGTCGGCCGTCGCGGGGCTCGGCGGGGTCGGCAAGACGGAAGCGGTGGTCCAGGCCGCCCATCGTGTCCGCCTCAGACCGGGGTGGTTCCCCGGCGGAGTCCTGTTCGTCGACCTCTTCGGTTACGACAACGACCGGCGCGTGGCACCGGAGGACGCGCTGCAGAACCTGCTCGGCGCGCTGGGCGTGTCCGCGGACGTCATCCCGCCGGGGCTGTCGGAGCGAGCCCTGCTGTACCGGTCGGTCCTGGCCGCGTACGCGGACCGGGGGCAACGCATCCTGGTCGTCCTCGACAACGCGTCCAGCGCCGAGCAGGTTCGACCGCTCCTGCCCGGTGACGGGCAGTGCCGGACCCTGGTGACCTCCCGGCACACCCTCGACATCGGCGCGCGTCTGCACGACCTGGACGTCCTGTCACCCGACGACGCCGTGGAACTGCTCCGGCGCACCCTGCGACAGGCGCGCGGCGCCGATGACGCCCGGGTGGACGACGACCCGGAGGCGGCTCTCGAGATCGCCTCCCTCTGCGGGTATCTGCCGCTGGCCCTCCAGATCGTCGCCGCGCACCTCGCCGACATCCCGACGCGTCCGTCGTCCACGATGGCCCGGGCGCTACGAGAAGCCCCCCGGCTCGACGTGCTCAGCCGTGAGAACCGTGCCGTCCGTACGGTCTTCGAGCTCTCGTACCGGCATCTCGACACCGCCTCCCGGACGCTGCTGCGGCGCCTCTCGCTGAACCCCGGCCCCGACGTGTCCACGGAGTGCGCGGCAGTACTCGCCGGCATCGGTGCGGGGGAGGCGGAGCGGCTGCTCCTCGGACTCGCTCGTGCGCACCTGGTGAGCAGCGGCCCGGCGTGGGGCCGCTGGCGGATGCACGACCTCGTGCGCTCGTACGCCGAGGGCCTCGCCGCGGCCGACGCCGCCTCCGGCGAGGCGCACGACAGGCTGCTGGAGCACTACGTGGAGCGGGCGGAGTGTGCGGACACGTACGTGATGGAGTCGGCCGGTGTCCGGCCGCACGGATTTGTTGGCCGGCCGGCCGCCGTGGCGTGGCTGGAATCCGAGCGGGAGAACCTGTTGGGGGCCGTCCGACAGGCCGCCGAGTGCGGACGGGCCGATGTCGCCGTCGGTCTCGTGATTGCGCTGGACGCCTTTCAGGGTTTCTACGGCTACAACAAGGACGCCGTGGACAGCGCGCAGGTCGCCGCGGAGGCCGCGCACAGGGCGGGAGACCTGGCCGGATTCGGTCGGTGTCGCCGCCGGGTCGCCTTCGCCTGCCACGCCACGGCGGAGCACGACCGGGGCATGGACGCGGCTCGCGAGGCCATGGACGTGGCGCAGTCCATCGGCGACGGGCCGGGGGAGGGACTGGCCTGTCGGGCACTCGCGGATCTGCTCGCCAAACTGGACGGAAGGACGGACGAAGCGCTGGAGGCCTACCGTCGATCCGTCGCGCTCCTTGGTGCGGCGGACCATGACGCATCCGACCTCGGGATTCTCACCAACCGGCACTTTCTGGGTTGTGCCCTGCTGAACCTCGGCACCTGTCTGCACCACGCGGACCGGTTCGACGAAGCCGTCGTGGCACTGGAAGAGGCCGGGGAGCACCTGGTTCTCACCAACCGCAGAGTCGCAGGTCTCGCCCACGCGAACCTCAGCAATGCGCTGAGGGAGGTCGGCCGGGTCGATGAATCCATCGCGGCCCTGCGCAAGGCGGTGGAGGAATTCGATGGCGCCGACGAGCGGTGGAGCCTGGAGATGGCGGTCCGCGCCCATCACAACCTCGCCGTGTCACTGGACGACACAGCTGAGAGCATTCAGATACTGGAGGCCTCGGCAGCGCTGTGTGCGCGCTTGAACGACAGACCCAATGAAGCCGCCGAACTCCACTACCAGAGCGCGCTGTTGATGGACCAGGACCGCCCCGCGGACGCGCTCCCCGTGCTGGAACGCGTTCTGCGGCTCCTGCGCGACCTCGTCGCCGAACGTCCCGGCGAGTACGAAGAGGATCTGCGCGAGGCCGAGACGGCTCATCAGGAGGTTCTCCTGGCCCTGGACGCCACTGAAGCCTCCTAGGGCCTGACCCGCAGCAGCACCACCGACCGCGCCCCCACCGTCACCACCGCCCCCGCCGCGTGGACCACCCCCGGCGCCGCGCCCTGTTCCTCCGTCGCCGTGTCCACCAGGACCTCGTACTCCTGGGCCCACGGCTCGCCGGGGAGGACGAAGCTCTCCGCGCGGTCGCCCGCGTGGAGGAGGGCGAGGAAGCTGTCGTCCTCGACCGGGGCGCCTCGGGTGTCGCGGCCGGGGATGTCGCGGCCCGAGAGGTACATGCCGAGGGTCGCCGCGGGGGCGTACCAGTCGCGTTCCGTCATCTCCGTGCCGCGTGACGTGAACCAGGCCAGGTCCCGCAGGCCGTCCGCCGAGTGGGCGCGGCCCGAGAAGAAGGCGCGGCGCCGGAGCACGGGGTGCGCGTGGCGCAGGGCGATCAGGCGGGACGTGAGGTCGAACAGGGCCCGCCAGCCGGGGTCGTCGAGCAGGCTCCAGTCGACCCAGCTGATCTCGTTGTCCTGGCAGTACGCGTTGTTGGAGCCGCGCTGCGTGCGCCCGAACTCGTCGCCCGCCACCAGCATCGGCACGCCGGTCGACAGGAGGAGCGTCGTCAGGAGGTTGCGCAGCTGCCGCCTGCGCAGGGCCAGGATCGCCGGGTCCGTCGTCTCGCCCTCGGCGCCGCAGTTCCAGGAGCGGTTGTCGTTCGAGCCGTCCCGGTTGCCCTCGCCGTTGGCCTCGTTGTGCTTGCGTTCGTAACTGACCAGGTCGCGGAGCGTGAAGCCGTCGTGCGCGGTGATGAAGTTGACCGAGGCGTACGGGCGCCGGCCGCCCCACGCGTACAGGTCGCTCGATCCGGAGAGGCGGTAGCCGAGGTCCCGTACGTCGGGCAGCGCGCCGCGCCAGAAGTCCCGGACCGCGTTCCGGTACCTGTCGTTCCACTCCGTCCAGAGGGGAGGGAACGCGCCTACTTGGTAGCCGCCGGAACCCACGTCCCACGGTTCCGCGATCAGTTTCACGCGGCGCAGGACCGGGTCCTGCGCGATCACCGCGAGGAACGGCGACAGCATGTCGACGTCGTGCATCGAGCGGGCCAGCGCCGCCGCCAGGTCGAAGCGGAAGCCGTCGACGCCCATCTCCGTCACCCAGTAGCGCAGCGAGTCCGTGATCAGACGCAGCACGTGCGGCTGGACCACGTGCAGCGTGTTGCCGCAGCCCGTGTAGTCCGCGTAGCGCCGGGCGTCGGCCTGGAGCCGGTAGTAGCCCCGGTTGTCGATGCCCTTCAGCGACAGCATCGGGCCCAACTCGCCCGCCTCCGCGGTGTGGTTGTAGACCACGTCGAGGATCACCTCGATGCCGGCCGCGTGCAGCGCCCGCACCATCCGCTTGAACTCGCCGACCTGCTGCCCGGCCGTGCCGGACGCCGCGTACGCCGCGTGCGGGGCGAAGTAGCCGATGGAGTTGTAGCCCCAGTAGTTGCGCAGGCCGCGGCGGAGCAGATGGTCCTCGTGCGCGAACTGGTGCACAGGCAGGAGCTCCACCGCCGTCACCCCGAGCCGGGTCAGGTGCTCGATCGCCGCCGGATGCGCGAGACCCGCGTACGTGCCCTGCAACTCCTCAGGAATCTCAGGGTGTTGGCGGGTGAAGCCGCGCACGTGCAGCTCGTAGATGACCGAGTCCGCCCAGGGCGTCTTGGGCCTGCGGTCGTCCGACCAGTCGTCGTCGTCATGGACGACGACGCCCTTGGGGACGTACGGCGCCGAGTCCCGGTCGTCGCGCACCGTGTCGGCCACGTGCTGCTCGGGCCAGTCCCGCACGTGCCCGTACACCTCGGGCGGCAGCCTGAACTCGCCGTCCACCGCCCGCGCGTAAGGGTCGAGGAGCAGCTTCGCCGGGTTCCAGCGGGCGCCCGTCCACGGGTCCCAGCGGCCGTGCACCCGGAACCCGTACCGCTGCCCCGGCAGCACTCCGGGGACGAAGCCGTGCCAGATCTCGTGCGTCAACTCGGCCAGCGGCGCGCGCCGTTCCCGCCCCGCCTCGTCGAACAGGCACAGCTCGACGGACTCGGCGCCGCCCGCCCACAGGGCGAAGTTGGTGCCCGCGACCCCGTCGGGGCCGACCCGGAAACGGGCCCCGAGCGGCATCGGCGCGCCCGGCCAGACCGGTTCGAGCGGGGGAGTGCGATCCGGTTCCCTGTCCCGCGCCGACAGACCGGGCGCGGCCGGCCGGCCGTTGCCCGCCCGGCTTCCCGGTACGCCCGGCACGTCCGGCGCCGGGCCGCTCTGCACTGCCTCCTGCTCGGGTGCGCTCGACACCTGTCAGCCTCCCGCGGCTCCGCGACTCATGGGCAGGGGTGCACGGCGTCCCGGCCGTGGCCCCAGGCCGTGTCACCGGTTTCCGTCCGCCGACTCGACCTGGCCTCCCCACTGTTCTGCCCAGAGCTTGGGTCGCACTCACGTTTCCCCAGCGGGGGGAGCGTCGTTGGCCTGACGTGAGAACAGCTGTGAGGCGCGCGCGGCGCGCAGGGGCGACACTGGCCGCCGTACTGACATGGGCAGGACTGGTCGGCGGACTCGCCGGATGCGATGCGGGAGGGACGTTCGGCAAGCCGCGCTCGCCCGAGGAACTGATCCGGGTCACCCCGGACGACGCGAGCAAGGACGTGAAGACGGACGGCGGGCTCCAAGTCGAGGTGCCCGAGGGCCGGTTGGAGTCGGTGAAGGTCGTCAGGATCGAGGACGCGCAGGAGACACCGGTGCCGGGCAGGCTGGCGGACGACGCCATGCGCTGGCGGCCGACCGGGCCGGACGCCGAGCGGCTCGCGCTCGCCGCGAAGTACACGGTCGACGCGGTCGCGGTGGACGGCGGCGGACGCCGGGTGGCCCGGCACACCACGTTCACCACCTTCGTCCCCGACGAGCGGTTCATCGGCTACGTGACGCCGGAGAACCGCTCCACGGTGGGCACCGGCATGATCGTGAAGCTGGAGTTCAACCGGGACATCGAGAACCGGGCCGCCGTCGAGCGGGCCATCGAGGTCACCGCGAAGCCGGCGGTGAAGATCGCCCCGCACTGGTTCGGGAAGAGCCGTCTCGACTTCCGCCCGGAGAAGTACTGGAAGCCGGGCACCGAGGTCACCGTCGACCTGGGCCTGCGCGACGTGGAAGCGGCGCCCGGCGTCTACGGCCTCCAACGCAAGAGCTTCTCCTTCACCATCGGCCGCAGCCAGGTCAGCGTGGTCGACGCGGCCGCGCACACGATGGAGGTGCGCCGGGACGGCGAGCTCGTCGACACCCTCCCGATCACGGCGGGGGCGCCGCGCTCGACGACGTACAACGGGAAGATGGTGGTCACCGAGATGCTCGACGTGACCCGGATGAACAGCCGCACCGTCGGCTTCGGCGGCGAGTACGACATCCCGGACGTGCCGCACGCGATCCGGCTCACCGACTCCGGCACCTTCCTGCACGGAAACTACTGGTCGGGCGGTGCCTTCGGGTCCAGCAACGTCAGCCACGGCTGCGTCGGCCTGCGCGACGTGAAGGGCGGCAGCTCGCAGACCCCGGCGGGCTGGTTCTTCGACCGCACGCTGATCGGTGACGTCGTCGAGGTGAAGAACAGCGCTGACAAGAAAGTGGCTCCGGACAACGGCCTCGGCGGCTGGAACATGGAATGGCGGCAGTGGACGTCCGGAGCGGCCGCCGGCTCCTAGCCGGAAGGAGGTGCGCCAAGGACCGTTGGGACTGAACGGTGACATAAGCGGGGGATCCGTTTTCCCAGGTCGTGTGGTTATCTTTCGCAGTGCGCGCGCGAACGCGCAGGAGTGCGGGCCTCGGACTGACCAGAGGCCGTGCGAGGGGAGAGAAACATCTTGAACGGGCGACGACCGATATCGGCGGCACTGCTGGGGGCGGCACTGCTGCTGGTCACCGCGTGCGGTGGCGGGGGCGGTGCGGACTCGGGACGCGACGGCAAGGGGAAGTCCGACAAGGCGGCGGAGGCGAACAAGCCCTCGCTGGCCGTCGTGACCGTCGCGCCGAAGGACGGCGCGGGCTCCGTGGCGACCAGCGGGGCCCTCCAAGTGAAGGCTGACAAGGGGAAGTTGACCGAGGTCAAGGTCACCGACACCAAGGGCAATCCGGTCGAGGGCGAGATCACCGACAGCGGTGCCTCGTGGACCCCCGCCCACCATCTGGCGGCCTCGACCAAGTACAAGGTCCACGCGGTGGCGAAGGACAAGGAAGGTCGGGAGTCGGCCAAGGACACCAGCTTCACCACGCTCACGCCGAAGAACACCTTCATCGGGACGTTCACGCCGGAGGACGGCTCGAAGGTCGGCGTCGGGATGCCGTTCTCGGTCCGTTTCACCCGGGGCATCACCAAGCCCGAGGACGTCGAGAAGGCGATCTCGGTGACGACGGAGCCGTCCGTCCCGGTCGAGGGCCACTGGTTCGGCAACGACCGGCTGGACTTCCGCCCGGAGGAGTACTGGGCGGCCGGCACCAAGGTCACCGTCAAGCTCAACCTCGACGGCGTCGAGGGCCGTCCGGGCGTCTACGGCAAGCAGGCCCGCACGGTGAAGTTCACCATCGGCCGCAGCCAGGTCTCCACGGTCGACGTGAAGACGAAGACGATGACCGTGAAGCGTGACGGCAAGGTCATCAAGAAGATCCCCGTGACCACCGGCAAGCCCGGCTACGACACGTGGAACGGCCAGATGGTCATCACCGAGCGCCTCAAGGTGACCCGGATGAACGGCGAGACGGTCGGCTACGGCGGCGAGTACGACATCAAGGACGTCCCGCACGCCCAGCGCCTCACCACCTCCGGCACGTTCATCCACGGCAACTACTGGGGCGGCGACGCGTTCGGCAACTACAACGCCAGTCACGGCTGCATCGGTCTGCGCGATGTGCGCGGCGGCTACGACAGCGGTGTGTCGGCGGCGTGGTTCTTCGACCGGTCGATGGTCGGCGACGTGGTGATCGTCAAGAACTCCCACGACAAGACGGTGTCCCCGGACAACGGGCTCAACGGGTGGAACATGTCCTGGGCGGACTGGAAGAAGTAGCCGGAGTTGGGGCGCGGGGAACTGCGCGACAAGCCCCCACCGGGCGGACGGTCACGTGACGAACCGCACCGCCCGGGACGGGGTGAACGCCCGCTAACCTGCGGGGCATGACCGCTCATCTCGAAGTAGCCGACGGCGTCGGGACCATCCGCCTCGACCGCCCCCCGATGAACGCCCTGGACATCGCCACCCAGGACCGGATCAAGGAACTCGCCGACGAGGCCACGGCCCGTACCGACGTACGGGCCGTGGTGGTCCGCGGCAGCGAGAAGGTCTTCGCGGCCGGCGCGGACATCAAGGAAATGCAGGCCATGGACCACGCCGCCATGGTCGGCCGGGCCCGCGCCCTGCAGGACTCGTTCACCGCGGTGGCCCGGATCCCCAAGCCGGTCATCGCCGCGGTCACCGGCTACGCCCTGGGCGGCGGCTGCGAGCTGGCGCTCTGCGCCGACATCCGGATCGCCGCCGACAACGCCAAGCTGGGCCAGCCGGAGATCCTGCTGGGCCTGATCCCGGGCGCGGGCGGCACCCAGCGGCTGGCCCGGCTGGTCGGCCCGGCCAAGGCCAAGGACCTGATCTTCACCGGCCGCCACGTGCGGGCGGACGAGGCGCTCACCATCGGTCTGGTCGACCGGGTCGTCCCCGCGGCGGAGGTCTTCGACACCGCGCACGCGTACGCCGCGAAGCTCGCCCAGGGTCCCTCCATCGCGCTGCGCGCCGCGAAGGAGTCGATCGACGCGGGTCTGGAGACGGACCTGGAGACGGGGCTGACCATCGAACGCAACTGGTTCGCGGGCCTGTTCGCGACGGCGGACCGGGAGACCGGAATGCGCAGCTTTGTGGAGGATGGTCCGGGCAAGGCGAAGTTCGCCTGACCCACCCTCAGGAGGCGGGGTCAACTCCCTTGCGGGCAAGCGGAGTTGATCACGTCCCCCGTTGGAGCGCATTATCCCAGCCTTAAGAGAACCTTAAACAATCCCGCCCCGTGACGATCAACGATCGCCTGTACACGGTGAGTCATTGCAGGTCAGGGGGTGTGCAGCGGACCTCTAACTGCCAGCGGCATATGCCAAAACAGCCCCCCGGAATGAGGCGTTCCGGGGGGCTTATTCAGCCGGAACGGCCCCACGAGCCCCTCGGTGCGGCCATCATGGTGGGCATGGCGGGGCTTGAGGGTGTCGAACAGCCGCGGCGGCACGGGAGTGCGACCGCGGCGCGCTGGTCTCCCGCGGTCGAGGACGAACACGCTCTGAAGGCGCTGGAGTTGTTCGGCAATCCGACCGAGGGGGAGGTGCCGTTGCCGTCGCGCCCCGAATCCGCGGCGACCGCCCGCCGGCTGGCCCAGGTGGTCGTCCTGCGGCACTGGGGCCTCTCCCCGAAGATGACCGAGGACGCGGTCCTGCTGGTCTCCGAACTCGTCGGCAACGCGGTGCGGCACACCGGCGCCCGGGTCTTCGGGCTGCGCATGCTGCGTCGGCGCGGCTGGATCCGGGTGGAGGTGCGGGACCCCTCGCGCGGACTGCCGTGCCTGATGCCGGTGCACGAGCTCGACATCTCCGGGCGCGGACTCTTCCTCGTCGACAAGCTCTCCGACCGCTGGGGCGTCGATCTGCTGCCGCGCGGCAAGACGACCTGGTTCGAGATGCGCGTCGCCGACCGCTGACACGTGCGCGTGGAACGCACGGAAGCCCCCGTTTTCGCCGTCGTACGGCGCCGCGGGGGCTTCCATGTGATGCGCCGCGAACAGTGGGGGTGTAGTCCGCGGCGTCTGATGACGACCTGGCCCGGGTCAATGGGGGTCGTGGCACCGATCATGGCAGACGGCACCCGGAACGGCCAAATGAATCGTTGGTGATGTGAGCCACGGGCCTCACAAATGAAGAATAAATACAGGCGGCATCCAGTAATCGTTAAGGTCCTCGGGTCGGTAGGCGGCTTTTGTCCGCGATCCCCCTTAAATGGGGCGGGTGACCAAGGCAGAATCTTTCCGACGCCGCTCCGTCCTGCGCGTCGGCGCCGGACTCACCGCCGCCCTCGCCACCGGCTGCGCCGCGGACGAGCGGCCCCCGACCACGGCCGCGCCCACGGCCCGCGCACCGCCGACAGCGTCGCCCTCACCTTCCACGGGCAGGGCGACCCCGCCATCGCCCACGCCCTCCTCAAGGAGGCGGAGCGGGCCCACGCCCACATCACCGTCCTCGCCGTCGGCACCTGGCTCGACGAACACCCGGACATCGCCCGGCGCATCCTCGACGGCGGCCACGACCTCGGCAACCACACCCTCCACCACCGCGACATCAACGCCATGTCCGAGTCCGACGCGTACGCCGAGATCACCGGCTGCGCCGACCGCATCCGCCGCCTCACCGGCTCCATCGGGACCTGGTTCCGGCCGTCCCGCACCCCGACCGCGACCCCGCTCGTCACCCGCCTCGCCCGCCGCGCCGGCTACCCGCACGTCCTCTCCTACGACGTCGACTCGCTCGACTTCACCTCACCGGGCGCGGACACGGTCGTCGACAACGTCACCTCCGCGCTGCGCCCCGGCTCCGTCGTCAGCCTGCACTTCGGGTACACCGACACGGTCGCCGCGCTGCCGCCCCTCCTGGACCACCTCGACCGTCGCGGCCTGTCCGCGGTGACCTGCACGGAGCTGCTCACGTGAACACCCACCCGACCCGCCGCACCGGAGCCCTGCTCGCCGCCGCCACCGCGGCCGTCCTCGCCGTCCTCACCGGCTGCGGCGCCGAGAACGCCGCCGACCGCGGCACCCAGGGCGCCATCAAGCCGGTCAAGCCCGCCGTGCCGAAACAGCAGCCCGTGTACGGACTGCCGGGCATGCCGCCCGTCCTCGACCCGAAGGACGTCTACTCCGCGGACCGCCCCAACAAGCTCTCCCCGGTCGTCAAGGACTTCCCGTCCCGCGTGTACGTCCCCAACACCGAGTCCGACACCGTCTCCGTCATCGACCCGAAGACGTTCCAGGTCATCGAGACGATCCCGGTCGGCCGGCAGCCCCAGCACGTCGTGCCCTCCTGGGACATGAAGACGCTGTGGGTCAACGACGACAAGGGCAACACCCTCACACCCATCGACCCGAAGACCGGCAAGGCGGGCAAGCGGGTCGACGTGCACGACCCGTACAACCTCTATTTCACCCCGGACGGCAAGTACGCCGTCGTCATGGCCTCGCTCGACCGCGAACTGGTCTTCCGCGACCCGCACACCATGAAGATCAAGCACACCGAGCCGGTCAGCTGCTACGGCGTCAACCACGCCGACTTCTCCCTCGACGGCCGCTACTTCATCGTCAGCTGCGAGTTCAGCGGCGAACTGCTCAAGGTCGACACCGCGAAGATGAAGGTCGTCCAACAGCAGAAGCTGCCCTTCGACGGAGCGATGCCGCAGGACGTGAAGATGTCGCCCGACGGCAAGAAGTTCTACGTCGCCGACATGATGGCCGACGGCATGTGGGTGCTGGACGGCGACACCTTCGGCAAGCCGAAGCTGCTGCCCACCGGCAAGGGCACCCACGGCCTCTACGTCAGCCGCGACTCCCGGGAGATGTACGTCTCCAACCGCGGCGAGGGCACCGTCTCCGTCTTCGACTTCGCCCAGGACAAGGTGACCAAGAAGTGGAAGCTGCCCCAGGGCGGCAGCCCCGACATGGGCGGCGTCTCGGCGGACGGCAACACCCTGTGGCTGTCCGGCCGTTACGACTCCGAGGTCTACGCCATCGACACCAGGACCGGCGTCCAGATCGCCCGGATCCCCGTCGGCGACGGCCCGCACGGCCTGGCCGTGTACCCGCAGCCCGGCCGCTACTCCCTGGGCCACACCGGCATCTTCCGGTAGCCCTCAGGGGAGGTGCTGCATCAGCGCCTCGGAGCCGACCGCCCGGTACCCCGCCGCCTGGAACACCCGCACGCTGCGCGCGTTGCCGGGCGACTGCTGGGCCCACACGTGCTCGTCGGGGACCAAGTGCCGGGCGGCGACGGCCAGTTGCCGCCCGAGGCCGTGGTGCCGCACCGACTCGTCGACCTCCAGCGACGCCTCCCAGCGGCCGCCGAGGCCCCGCCCGAGCGCCAGCACCCCGCCGTCCGTCTCCCACACCCGCACCTCGTCCCGGTGCGACAGCGCCCGCGCCACGCGGGGATGCTCCCGGTCACGGATCTCGCGCAGCGCGAGCGGCGGCGGCCCGGCCAGCGCGGGCGCCACCGTCACCAGGTCGATCGTCTCGTGCGTGCGCCCCGTGCGCTCCATGAACGCCACCAGGAACCGGGCGTTCATCGGCGCCGAGAACGGGTCGCAGTCCACCGCGGCCAGCGCCTCGCGCACCCACGCCGCCGGCTCGTCCGTGACCACCACGGTGTGCGCCGTGAACGCGAGGACGCCCGCGTCGCGCTCGTCCGTCTGCGGCACGACCGTCAGGGTCCCGTCCGGCGCGGGGAAGACACCCTTGGCCACCGCGTCCAGAATGTCCCGCAGCATCACGCGCGTACTCCTCACTTGAGTCTCCACCCACTGGAAGGCCCAGACTCCCAGACATGATCGACGACGGCCCCCCGCTGCTCACGATCGGACAGCTGGCCCGCCGCACCGGCCTCACGGTGCGCACCATCCGCTACTGGTCCGACGAGGGCGTCCTGCACCCGGTGACCCGCAGCGACGGCGGCTACCGACTGTACGACGCGGAGTCCGTGGCCCGCCTGGAGCTCATCCGCACCCTGCGGGAGCTCGGACTCGGCCTGACCGACGTACGGAAGGTGCTGGCGGGGGACGCGGACGTCGCCGCGGTGGCCGCCGCACACGTCGCGGCGCTCGACGCGCAGATCCGTGCGCTGCGGCTGAACCGGGCGGTGCTGTCGACGGTCGCCAAGCGCAACTCGACCGCCGAGGAGATGGCACTCATGAACAAGCTGGCGCGGCTCTCCGCCGCCGAGCGCAAGCACATCATCGACGACTTCATGGAGCAGACGTTCGGCGGCATCGACGCCGCCGACCCCGAGATCCGCAACCGCCTGGTGGTCATGGTCCCCGGCCTGCCGGACGACCCGACCGCCGAGCAGGTCGACGCCTGGGTGGAGCTCGCCGAACTGATGCAGGACCCCGACTTCCGCGCCCACATGCGCAGGATGGTCGAGTTCAACGCGGCCGACCGCGGCCCGGACGTGAAGCCCGGCAGCTCCCTGTGGTTCATGAGCCGCCTGGTGCAGCTGGCCGGCGAGGCCCGGGAGCGCGGGGTCGCCCCCGAGTCGGACGAGGCGGGCGACGTGCTGCGGGGACTGCTCGGCGACGCGGACCTGCCCGCGGCCCTGGAGCGGCTGGAAGCGGCGGCCAACGAGGACGTCGCCCGGTTCCGGGATCTGGTGTCCCGGGTGCGCGGCGTCGAGACGCTGCCGCGGCACGAGGCCGAGTTCGCCTGGGTACTCGCCGCACTGCGGTTCCGGACGGCCAGCTAATCTGACCCCCGTCAACACAGCAGTACGTAAACGAGGGGTGGTCCCGGTGGCGGACATCGAGTCGGCACGCAAGGCGTTCGAGCGGTTCGACGCGGACGGCGACGGCTACATCACGGCGGCCGAGTACAAGAGCGCCATGGCGCAGATGGGCGACTTCAACGTCACCGAGTCGGTGGCCGAGGCCCTGATCGCCCGGCAGGACGCCAACGGGGACAAGCTGCTGTCCTTCGACGAGTTCTGGGCCAACCTGAACAAGGCCTGAGCCCTGAAGGACGAGACGCGTCCGCCGTCCCCACACTCCGGGGCGGCGGACGTTTCGCTGCTGACGCTGCTCGGCCTCGGCGCCGACGAGGACGCCGTGTACCGGCTCCTTGTGGACCGGCCCGACGTCGAACCCGCCGCGCTCACCGGCCCGTTGGGCCCCGACGCCGTGGCGCGGGCCCTCGGCGTGCTCGTCGAGCGCGGCCTGGTGAGCGCCCGGCGGCCGGCCGGCGACGGCCCGGAGCGCTACCGGGCGGCGTCACCGGTGCTCGCCCTCGGCCCCCTCCTGGAGGCCAGACGCGGCGCCCTCTACCAGGTCGAGCACCTGGTCACGGAGCTCGCCGAACGGCACCGCACCGCGCAGGTCAGGGCCTCCGGCGCGCCCGTCGAGCTGCTGTCCGGCGCCGCCGCGATCCGGCGCAGGCTGCTCGCCATGGGCCGCGAGGCGCAGCGCGAGGTCTGCTCCCTGATCCCCACCAGGACCGCGCCGGTGGCACTGTCCGTGGAGGACGGCATCGAGGAGGTCGAGCGGGACTCGATCGCCCGGGGCGTGGTGCTCCGCTCGGTGGTGGAGCGCGGCTGGTTCGACCGGCCCGCCACCGCCGCCTCCCTCGCCCAGCTCGTGGCGGAGGGCCAGAGCGTGACCGTCGCCGACCGGGTGCCGATCAAGCTGGTCGTCGCGGACCGCCGCACCGCGCTGCTGCCCCTCGACCCCGAGCGCGACGAGACCGAACCGGTCGCCCTCGTCGTCCACCGCAGCGGGCTGCTCACCGCGCTGCAGGCCCTCTTCGACCAGTGCTACGCGCAGGCCAGGCCGCTGCGCGCGGGCGCCGCCGAGCCGACGGCCGACGACGACGCCCTCGACCCGCTCGACCGGCAGATCCTGGCCCTGCTGCACGTCGGCCTGACCGACGCGGCCATCGCCCGCCAGCTCGGCATGGGCCACCGCACCGTGCAGCGGCGGCTGCACGCCCTGATGGCCAGGGCGAACGCCTCGACCCGGTTCCAGCTCGGCGCGCACGCCATCCGCGCCGGCTGGATGGAGTGACCCCTTCCACGGTCCGAGGCGTATTTACGCCGCGGCGACTTCGCGCCACGGGTGATCCCTTGTAGCGGACACGCTTCGTGCCGAACCATCAGCACACCGAACACGTGGGGCCGTTGAGCCCCGCGTTTGTGCGTGTGATGGGGAGGACGCTGTGCCGAAGAGACGGATACGCCAGGTCGTGGCAGCGGGGGTGGTGGCCGCGGCCACCGGTTCCGCGCTGCTGGCCGGACCCGCGTGGGCGGCCGACGGGGACGAGACGCCCGCCGGCGGCGCGGCCCCGGTGGCGCCCGCCATGACGCAGGGCCTGGACTCGGCGCCGAGGGCGGGCACCCCCGCCCAGGCGGCCCGCGCTCACATCAAGGATCACCAGGACACCTACAAGGTGCCCGCGTCCGATCTGAAGACCGGCCGGACGACGAAGGACGGCGGCCAGACCACCGTCCGGTTCCGCCAGCAGCACGACGGCGTGCCGGTGTTCGGCGCCGAGTACGCGGTGCAGACCGAGAAGTCCGGCGACGGGCAGCAGGTCACCTCCGCCACCGGCACCCTCTACACCGACCTCACCGTCTCCACGACCCCGCGGGTCGACGAGGCCACGGCGCAGCGCCGCCTGACCGTCCTCGACGCCGACCTGCGCGGCGTCGAGGGCGCGAGGACCGCGGGCCACGGCCTGACCGTGCTGCCCGACGCCCAGGGCGGCCGCCTCGCCTGGCACTTCACGGTCACCGGTGCCAAGAAGGACGGCAGCCCGGTCCGCCAGGAGGTCTACGTCGACGCCCGGGCGGGCGCGCTCGCCCTCTCGTACAACAACATCGACGCCGCCGACGCCGCGCCCGCCCGCGCCACCGGCGTCCGTGTCGACGGCAGCGAGGCGCAGCTGGAGGCCGACAAGGCGGCCGACGGCTCGTACACGCTGGTCGACTCGACGCGCGCCATGTACCCGGTCACCGGCGGCCAGATCCGCACCTACGACGCCCAGCGCAAGAGCTACCTGGACGTCGCGGGCGGCCCCGTCACCGACGACGTGCCGCTGGTGAAGTCCGCCACCGACCGCTTCGACGGCGCGAACACCACGTCCGGCGCGGTCGACGCGCACGTCAACGCCGCCAAGGTCTACGAGTTCTACAAGGACGAGATCGGCCGCGACGGCGTCGACGGCAAGGGCGGCACCATCTACTCGGTCGTCAACGTCGCCAGCAACGGCAAGGACTACGCCAACGCGTTCTGGGACGGCTCGAAGATGGTCTACGGCCACATGGACGGCGTGCCGCTCTCCGTCGGCCTCGACGTCGTCGGCCACGAGATGACGCACGGCGTCACCGAGCACAGCGCCGGACTCGTCTACCTGAACCAGCCGGGCGCCCTCAACGAGGCGATATCCGACTACTTCGGCAACGCCATGGAGACCGCCGACAAGGGCGTCGCCATGGACGACCCGGCCTCGGGCCTCATCGGCGAGTACCTCTGCAACGGCACCAAGCCGCTGGAGGAGTGCGCGCTGCGCGACCTGAACGACGGCCGCAACGCGCAGCAGGACTTCGAGCCCATCCCGCTCGACATCGACAACGGCGGAGTGCACTACAACTCCACCATCGTCGGCGGCGCCCTGTGGGACATGCGCAAGGCGCTCGCCCCCGAGCTCGCGGACAAGATCGTGTACCGCGCCGCGCAGAACTACCTGACCCCGCTCGCCGGCTTCACCGACATGCGCAACGCGGTCACCCTCGCCGCCAAGTCACTGAAGGTCTCCGGCGCCGACATGAGCGCCATCAAGAAGGCCTTCGACGGACACGGCATCGAGAAGGGCTGGGAGCAGCAGGGCGCCAACCGCGCCGACGGCACCACCATCGGCGCCGACGTGCTGCCCGCCTACGAGGTCTACGGCGGCATCGACGAGCAGGCCGCGCAGATCAGCGGCGACGTCTACGCCATCGGGCACGGCGACGCGATCGCCTGGGACCGGGGCAGCGCCGCGTTCGGCATCACCGTCGGCCGGTTCAGCAAGCAGCACGGCAAGTCCGACCACGAACTCGCCCAGGACGACGCCTACTTGATCGACCCGTCCCTGGACAGGAGCCGGGTCGTCTTCACCCGGATCGCCGCCGACGGCATCGGCGTCTACGGCGCGGGCGACAAGGGCCAGGGCGCCATCAAGAAGATCGTCGACGCCCCGGACGCCGACGAGACCGAGCCGGTCACGGAGAACGGCGCCCTCGCCTACATCTCCACGACCGCCGACGGCGAGCAGGACGTCATGCTCCGCAAGGCCGACGGCAGTACGGTGAACGTGACGCCCGAGACCGGCACCAAGGCGGCCCGCCTCGCCATGAAGAACGGCACGATCGCCTGGGTCGGCGGCGACGGCACGTGGGCGTACGTCTACGACGTCGCCACCGGCACGACGCAGAGCAAGCGCATGACCGGCTTCCTGTTCGGCCAGATCACCGACGTCCAGCTCACCTCGGACCGGATCTTCTGGCGCGGCAGCCAGGCGTTCCTGATCCGCAGCGAGTCGGTCGAGACGGCGCCGGTCGGTGACCTGACGCAGACGAAGAAGCTGAAGGCCCCCTCGTCGACGTACCTCGGCCAGTTCTCGGTCACCGACGACTGGTTCGCGTACTCGTCGACCGACATCTGGGGCGGCCTCGGCGGCTGGTCGGGCCCCTGGAAGGCGAAGGCCGCGCCGACCGCCGACGTCGTGAACGGCACCGCCACGTACCAGCGGATCTCCTGCTCCTCCGGTACGCAGCTGGCCCCGTCCCTCGGTGACGGCCAGCGCGTCGCCTGGCTGGACACCTCGGCCGCCGCGACGGACGTGGTGACCCGCGGGTCGTTCGCCGGTACCTGCGAGGACTGACTCAGCCGGCCCTGACAGCGGCCCGGTTCACCGCGGACAGCACCGCCCCCACGGAGGCGGTCAGCACCGAGGTGTGCCGGGCCGCACCCCATTCCCGCACCCCGCCGACCCGGCAGCGGACATAGGCCACGGCCTCGCTGTCGGGTCCCGGCGCCAGCCCGTGCTGGGTGAACGCCTCGATGTCCGCGTCGAGTCCCGCGGTCCGCAGCGCGTCCGTGAAGGCGGCCAGCGGGCCGTTGCCCTTGCCGTCCAGTTCCCGTACGACGCCGTCGACTTCGGCCGTACCGGCGAACCGGTGCACGGCCCCGTCCCGGCGCACCGACCACTCGCCCAGGGCGACCGGGCCCGGCACGTCCAGATAGGCGGCGCGGAACAGCTCGTACAGCTCGTCCGGGCTCGCCTCGCGCCCGCTGTCGTCGGTCGCCTCCTGCACGAGACGCGCGTACTGCGGGCGCATGTCCTGCGGCAGGTCGATCCCGTGCCGGTCCTTCAGCAGATACGCCATGCCACCCTTGCCCGACTGGGAGTTGACCCGGATGACGGCCTCGTAGGTCCGCCCGACGTCGGCCGGGTCGATCGGCAGGTACGGCACCTCCCACGGCGTGTCCGGGTGCCGGCCGGCGCGCTCGGCCAGGCCCTTGCTGATGGCGTCCTGGTGGGTGCCGGAGAAGGCGGTGTACACGAGCTCGCCGCCGTACGGATGGCGCGGGTGCACCGGCAGCCGGTTGCAGTGCTCGACCGTCTCGCGCACCGCGTCGATGTCCGAGAAGTCGATCATCGGGTCGACGCCCTGCGCGTACAGGTTCATGGCGAGGGTGACGAGGTCGACGTTGCCCGTGCGCTCGCCGTTGCCGAACAGACAGCCCTCGACGCGCTGCGCGCCTGCCAGGACGGCGAGTTCGGCGCAGGCGACGCCGGTGCCGCGGTCGTTGTGCGGGTGCACGGAGAGGATGACGCCGTCGCGGCGGGCCAGGTTGCGGTGCATGTACTCGATCTGGTCGGCGTACACGTTCGGCGTCGCGACCTCGACCGTCGTCGGCAGGTTGTGCGTGACCGGCCGGTCCGGGCTCGCGTCCCACAGCTCGGTCAGCCCGTCGCACACCTCCAGGACGAAGTCCGGCTCGGTCACGTTGAAGGTCTCCGGCGCGAACTGGAAGCGGATGTGCGCGTCCGGCCGGGCGTCCGCGAGCCGCGCCATGTGGGTGGCGGCCGCCCGGACGGTCGCGTGCACCTCGGCGCGGGACCGGCCGAGGACCACGTCGCGCCAGACGGGCGACGTCGGGATGTACAGGTGGACGACGGCGCGCGGCAGGCCCTCGATCGAGGCGAAGGTCCGCTCGATCAGGTCGAGCCTGGCGGGCGTGAAGACGACGGGCGTCACGTCGTCGGGCACGGCGCCCGTCCCGGCCCGTTCGGCCAGATGGCGCACGAAGTCGAAGTCCGTGCGGCTCGCCGACGGATAGCCGACCTCGATCTCCTTGAAGCCCATCCGCACCAGCAGCTCGAAGAAGCGGTGCTTGCGGCCGGTGTCCATCGGCTCGGCCAGCGCCTGGTTGCCGTCGCGCAGGTCGACCGGCACCCACAGGGGCGCCTCGGTGATCCGCCGGTCCGGCCAACTCCGGTCGAGGACGGGGACGTCGACCCGTTCGTGGTGCGGGCGGTAGCGGTGGTACGGCATCGGGCCGGGTGCTTGCGGATTCCAGCGGTACGGGGCCGTCATGGCGGGGACCTCTCTCGGTGCGGTCGACGGGTGACGACCGGCAGCACGGCACCCCGCGGCGGGGTGCCGGTCGCGTCAGGCCCCGCCGCGGCGGCCGAGAAGGAGAAGTCCGCGGATCATGCCGGTACAGTAACCACACCTCAGGTCCTCAGACAAGTACTCCTCAGACAAGTTGGTGCGCATCGATGTCCCAGCCCCCGGCCCTCGGCCCCGTCCGCCCCAGCCCTCTGGTCGAGCAGGCGGCCGAGCGGCTGCGCACCCAGATCGCCGACGGCGACTGGCCCGTCGGCGCCCGGCTGCCCGGCGAGACCACCCTCGCCAAGGACCTCGGCGTCGGCCGCTCCACGGTCCGGGAGGCGCTCCGCGCGCTCGCCGGCGCCGGCATGGTGCGGGCCCGCCAGGGCGCGGGCGTCTTCGTGACGGCGACCCGCCCCGTCGAGGACTGGCCCACCCGGCTGCGCAGGGCCGCTGTCGCCGACGTCTACGAGGTCCGCACGCTCCTGGAGGTCCAGGCCGCACGACTCGCCGCGCAGCGCCGCACCGACGACGACGTCGCCGCGATGCGCGCCGCCCTGGCGGACCGCAGGGCGGCGGCGGACGGCCCCGGCGACGCGTTCGTCGACGCCGACATCGCCCTGCACGCCACCGTCGTCGCGGCGGCCCACAACCCCGTCCTCACCGACCTGTTCACCGAGTTCGCCCCCGCACTGCGCCAGGCCCTCATCGACCTCCTCGACCTGGTCGACGTGGCCCGCGCCGAGCACGACCACGGCGACACCGCGCACACCGCCCTGGTGGACGCCGTCGCCGCGGGCGACGCGGCGGCCGCGGGGCAGGCCGCGCGGGAGGAACTGGAAGCGATCCAGGACAAACTGGCCGCCAGGGAAGACGGCTGAGACCGGCCGGGACCTGCCCCGTCAGGACGCCTTGCGGTACTGCCCCGGCGCCACCCCGAACTCCCGCCTGAACGCCTTGGCGAACGCGAACTCCGAGGCGTAACCCGCCCGTTGGGCCACCACCCGCAACGGCTCGTCCGCCTCCCGCAGCAGCCGCCCCGCCGTCGTCATCCGCCACCACGTCAGATACGCGAGCGGCGGCATGCCCACCGCCGCCGCGAACCGCCGGGCGAACGCCGCCCGGGACAGCCCGCCGAGCCCGGCCAGCTCCGCCACCGTCCAGCCGTGCGCCGGATCCGCGTGCATCGCCCGCAGGGCCGCGGCCAGCGGCGGCTCGGTCAGCGCCGACGACCAGCCCGCCGGGTGCTCGTGCCCCGGCTCCCGCTCCGGGTCCAGCCACCACGCCCGCAGGATGTACAGCAGCAGCGTGTCCACGAGCGCCGAGACGATCGTGTCCGACCCGGGCCGCGGCGCGTCCAGCTCGTCACCCAGCAACTCGATCGCCGCCCGCAGCGAACGGTGGGCGCCGACCCGGGCCGGCAGATGCACCACGTCGGGCAACTCGCCCAGCAGCGGATGGGCCCGCGCCCGCTCCAACTGGTACGCCCCGCACAGCATCACCGTGTCGGGCGTCGGACCGACCGAGGGCCGCGGCGGGGGAGCGGGCCAGTTGCCGTCCTCGTCCAGCGTCAACGGATCCGGCTCCACCCCGATCTCGCTCACCAGCGTGTGCCCGCGGCCGTGCGCCAGGAACACCACGTCCCCCGGCCCCAGCGACACCGCACGCGCCGCGTCCCCCTCCGGCAGCAGCCACGCGGAACCGCGCAACAGCACATGGAACCCGGCCCCGTCGTGCGCGTCGAAACGGCTGCCCCACGGCGCGAACTTGTCCCGCAGCGCCGAATGCGGCCGCCCGAGACGCATCGCCGCGACCGCGTCACTGAGTACGTCCATCAGCCCACCGTAGCCCGGGAGTTGACGCCGTGAGACGAACGGACATGAAGCTGAGACCGGCGGGCATGGAGCGTCTCGCCGCCGCTGCCTACGGTCGACGCATGACGAACACCCCGCAAGCTGCCACTGCCCGCACCACCCGCACCGTCCTCTTCGACGCACTCGGCGGCCCCGAGGTCCTCCGCATCCACGACGTCCCCCTGCCCGCACCGGGCCCCACCGAACTCCTCATCCGCGTCGAGGCGTTGGGCCTCAACCGTGCCGAGGCCCTCTTCCGCGCCGGCACGTACTACTACCAGCCGACCCTCCCCGGCTCCCGGCTCGGCTACGAGGCGTCCGGCACCGTGGAGGCCGTCGGCGACCAGGTCACCGCCTTCGCCCCCGGCGACCCCGTGATGACCGGGTCCGGCATCGAGATGGGCGCGCAAGGCGTCTACGCCGAACGGATCGTGCTCCCCGAGACCTCCGTCCTGCCGCGCCCCGCCTCCGTCGACGCGGTCACCGGGGCGGCGGCCCGGCTCACGTACACGACGGCGTACGGCGCCCTCGTCGAGACCGCCGGAATGCGCCCCGGCGACCACGTCCTGATCACCGCGGCGTCCAGCGGCGTCGGCACCGCCGCGATCCAGGTGGCCCGCCGGATCGGCGCCGTGCCGATCGCCGCGACCCGGACGGAGGCCAAGCGCCAGGCCCTCCTCGACCTCGGCGCCGAACACGTCGTCGTCACCGGGACCCACGACGTGGCGAAGGAGACCCACCGGATCACCGGCACCGGCGCCGACATCCTCTTCGACGCGATCGGCGGCCCCGAACTCCCGCACCACGCCGCCGCGTTGGGCGCATCCGGCACCATCGTCGTCTACGGCTGGCTGAACGGCCCGATCACCTTCCCGATGAACTGGCCCCAGACCATCCACACCTACGCCAACTTCAGCGTGCCCCCCGAGGTCCGCGACCGCTCCGACGCCTTCCTCCGCGCGGGCCTGCGCGACGGCACCCTCCGGCCGGCGATCGCGGAGGTCTTCGAGGGCCTGGACCGCATCCAGGACGCGCACCGGCTGATGGAGACCGGCACCCACACCGGAAAGATCGTCGTCACTCTCTGAGCCGCATCCCGGAATAGCCGTCCCGCCGCGCAGGTTCGCATTCCATGCACATGCATAAGTCCCGCGGCTTCGGAAGGCAAGGCACGACATGAAGATCGGCATCATCGGCGCCGGCAACATCGGCGGCAACCTCACCCGGCGCCTCACCGCCGTCGGCCACGACGTGCACGTCGCGAACTCGCGCGGCCCGCAGACCCTCACCCCGCTCGCCGAGGAGACCGGCGCCACCCCCGCCACCGCCGAGGACGCGGTGCGCGACGCGCAGGTCGTCGTCGTGACGATCCCGCTCAAGGCGGTGGCGAACCTGCCCCAGGGCCTCCTGGACACGGCCGCCGCCGATGTCGCCGTCATCGACACCGGCAACTACTACCCGCAGCAGCGCGACGGGAAGATCACCGGGATCGAGGACGACGGCCTGACCGAGAGCCGCTGGACGGAGCGGCAGATCGGCCATCAGGTCGTGAAGGCGTTCAACGGCACGTACGCCCAGGACATCCTCGACAAGCCCCGCCCGGCCGGCGACCCGGCCCGCGTCGCCCTCCCGATCGCGAGCGACGACACCGCCGCGAAGCAGGTCGTCACGGCGCTGCTCGACGAGATCGGCTTCGACGCGGTGGACGCCGGGGGCCAGGACGACTCCTGGCGCCAGCAGCCCGGCACCCCCGTCTACGGCCTCGCCTCCGACGCGACGGCCGTCCGCAAGGCCCTGGAGGCGGCCTCCCCGGAACGCACCGCGGAATGGCGCGCCTGACCGTCGACACCCCCTAGGGCGTGGCCCAGTCGCGCAGCGCGTCCTTGCTGCCGAAGTCGGCCACGTCCTTGTCGAGGGGCCGGTCCGTGTACTGGTGGATCGTCCAGTCGGCCTTGATGCGCGGCTTGCCGGCGGTGACGTAGTCGGCGATCCAGAGGCCGTCGCCCGCGTAGGACGTCGTGTCCACGTTCAACCAGAAGTCGCGGTTGCAGTACAGCATGACCTTGTGGTGGGGGCGCAGCCGCTTCACCTCGCGGATGAACCGGTCCTTCTCCGCGTTGGAAGCCCGCGTGCCCTCCCCGGTCGTCTCCCAGTCCACCGCCAGCAGGTCCCCGGCCCTCTCGGGCGCCTTGCTCACGAAGTACTCGGCCTGCGCCGTGAGGTTCCCCGGCCACAGGAAGTGGTAGAAGCCCACGACGCAGCCGCCGTCGCGGGCCCGCTTCGTCTGCGCGGCGAGCCGGGGATTGACGTAGGAGCGGCCCTCCGTCGCCTTGATGAAGACGAACGACAGGCCGTCCGTGTCGAACGTGGACTGGTACGAGCTGACATCTATTCCGCGCAGCATCCAGGGCCTCCCGGTCGGTGGGGCGACGAGGTCGAGCATCCATCGTCCCCGATCCGGCGCGGGCGCAGGTCGCCTTCGCGCAGGTCGGTCCGTCGGTGTGGTGAACCCCTTTCCTGAGGAACACACCATGTTCACCGCCATGTCGCCGTCCGGGGTGACCGTTTGAGCGTCCGTCGTCTTGGAACACGCTTTACACGTCTACATGCAACTACGGCGGCCCCGTCGCTGTCTGACAGGGAGTTGGGCCCCTGATCAGGGGACGTACGGGGCGGCGGAGAGAGCGGGGCAGGACGTGGGACGGCGCAGGGGTGGCGGGATAGGAATCGCGCTCGTGACGGTGGCGGCGCTGGCGGGCGTGAGCGCCTGTGGCGGTGGCGGCAGCGGCAGCGCGGCGAGCGGGGACGACGGGAAGGCGTCGGGGAAGCCGAGCGCGAGCGCCTCGCCCTCGCCGACGAAGCCCAAGGGCCCGCCGATGCTGTTGGAGACGATCACTCCGCAGACCGGTACGACGGTCGGCGTGGCGATGCCGGTCTCGGTGGTCTTCACCGACGCGGTGGCAGCAAAGGCGCGCGCGTCCGTCGAGAAGCACATGAAGGTGAGCACGTCGCAGCCGGTGGAGGGGGCCTGGCACTGGTTCGGCGACAAGCGCGCCGACTGGCGGCCGAAGGACTACTGGCCCTCCGGCACGAAGGTGAAGGTCGTCGCCGACATGGAGGGCGTCGGCAACGGCAACGGCCGCTACGGCGTGCACAGTTACACCCACACCTTCAAGGTCGGCGACGACGTGCGGGCCGACGTGTCGGTCAGCGGCCACACCATGAAGGTCACCAGGAACGGTGCGACGGTGCGCACGCTCTCCATCAACGCGGGCAGCGCCGAGTACCCGACCTGGAACGGCACGATGGCCGTCATCGACAAGCAGAAGGAGGTCCACATGACCTCCTGCAGCGTCGGCATCAGCTGCGACAAGGGCAATGCCAACTACTACGACCTGACGCTGCCGTGGGACGTCCACCTCACCCAGTCCGGTACGTACGTGCACTACTCGACCGGTGACCCGAACCCGGGCAGCGGCAGCGCCCGCGGTTCGCACGGCTGCGTCCACCTGTCGCTGTCGGACGCCAAGTGGTTCTACGGCCAGGTCAAGCAGGGCGACCCGGTCACCATCACCGGCTCGCCGCGCGCCAAGGCCCCGGCCGACAACGGCTACGCCGCGTTCAACCTGAACTGGGACCAGTGGCTCGCGGGGAGCGGTTCGGGGGAGGGCACTACGGCCGCGCTGTGAGCACCCGCCACGGTGTGGTGCCGATGTCGGCCGGTGTGCCGTCCAGGACGCGGGCCGTGCGGGTGGCCGGGTCGAGGGTGACCGTGGCGAGGCTCGCCCAGCGCTGACCGAGGGGTTTCGCGGGGTCGGGCAGGCAGGTGACCGGGGGTTCGCCGTCCCCGGTCACCAGCAGTGCCGCCAACTCGTCGACGGTGGACGGCAGTTCGCACCGGAGTCGCTGGGTCATGAAGGCTCGGCGCTCGCCCGAGTCCGGCTGGTAGAGCCAGGACTTCTCGTCGGCGGTGAGGGACGGCGTCAGGAAGTGGTTCGTCCGCAGCAGGGCGCCGGTCGTGGCGTCCGGCCGGATCTCGTGCACGCCCACCGGGCTGATGTCGAGGAGCACCGCGTCGCCCGCCGCGTCGAACAGGGCGAAGGACCCGGACGAGGCGAGCGGCGCCGAGCGCACGATCGCGACGGCCTCCGCGACACTGCCCGCCTCGGCGAGCACGGTCGCCGCCAGGACGTGCACGGGGACGCCGCCGACGCGGTCCCGCAGATGGCCCAGGATGTTGAAGTGCAGGGCGAGACCGGCGCTGTTGACGCCCATCTTGCCGAGGATGCCGTGCTCGGTGAGGCCGACGACGGTGTGCCGGGCGCCGCGCGACTCCAGCGTGTGCCAGTAGGGCTTCAGCTCGACGTGCCAGTCCCAGGTCTGTGCGCCGATGCCGCCGCAGACGACGGTGGTGCACTCGCCGGGCGGTACGGCGGTGGAGCGGGCCAGGATCTCCGTACGGGCGTTGAGGACTCCGGCCTGCCACTCCTCGACGCCCGCGCCGGCCGCGATGCCGGCGATCTCGGCGCGGGCGGCGGGCCGGAAGGCGCCGATGGCGTCGAGGGCGCGCTCGGCGTCGTCCCTGGCCCCGGCGAGGTCGATCCCGCCGAGCGCGAGGAGCCGGGCGTACACGTCGAGGGCTCCCGGTATCCCGTCGCGCAGCAACGCGCCGCGGGCGACGCCGCGTTCGTGGGGATCGGTGGCGTCGACGGTGGTGTGGGGGCGGTTCATGGGGGCCTTTCCGGGGAGTAGGGGCACGATCAAGCCCCTCCGGCGATTGAGGAGCGGGGTCCGGGGCGGAGCCCCGAGGCGTAGGAGCGGTACGGCGTCACGACAACCGGACCCGCCCCCCGACGACAGTCGCCAGCACGGGATTCCGGGCCTGCGCCGCAGGCGTGAGCTCCAGCGGATTCCCGCCGAGCACGGTCAGGTCGGCCAGGTACCCCGGTGCGATCCGGCCCAGCTCGTGCGCGGCTCCGGCGGCCCGTGCGGCGGCCCGGGTCATGCCGGAGTACGCCTCGCGCGCGGTCAGCGCCTGGGACGGCTGCACGGGCCGGGTGTCCGGCTCCTCCACGGGGCGGCGCAGCTGGCAGTCGGCGAGCGAGGTGCGCGGGTCGCCGGGGCCGATCGGCCAGTCGGAGCCGAGGGCGACGACCGCGCCGTGGTCGAGCAGGTCGCGGGTGCGCCAGCCGCGGGCGGCGCGTTCCGGGCCGATGCGGCGGGACCAGTTGTCGGTGCCGTCGGCGCGGGTGTGCCGGGTGCCGTGCACGGGCTGGAGGCTCGCGACGACGTCCAACTCGGCGAATCTGCCGAGGAGTTCGTCGGGCAGGGACTCGATGTGCTCGATGCGGTGCGGGGCCCGGCCGGCCGGGCCCGCCTCCTCGATGACGTCGAGCGCGTGGCGTACGGCCCGGTCGCCGATGGCGTGCGTGGCCGTCGGGATGCCGCGCTCGGTGAAGAAGCGGACGGCGGCGCGGTAGGCGTCGAGGTCGCGCCAGAGGGGTGCGCGGTTCTCGCCGTGGCAGTCGGGGTGGTCGAACCAGGCGGTGCCGTTGTCGGCCGTGCCGTCGAGCATGAACTTGGCGCCCTCGACGTGCCAGCGGCGGCCGTGCAGCCCCTGCTGTCCGGCGATGCGCCGCCACATCTCGGGCGGGGAGTCGGCGGGGACGAGCGGGGAGCAGCGGATGCGCAGGGGGAGTTCGCCGTGGGCTTCGATGTGCCGGTAGACGTCCTCGGACGGGTCGGTGAAGTCGAGGGCGTGCAGCCCGGTCAGGCCGCCGTCGGCGAGCAGGCCGAGCTGGGTGGTGACGTACGCGGCGGCGGTGGCGAGCGGGACCTCGGGGTAGTGGGCGAAGACCAGGTCCATCGCCTGGAGTTCGAGGACGTAGCCGGTGGGCAGGCCGTCGGGTCCGGTGACGATCTGGGAGGCGTCGGTGAACGTCTCCCGGCCGGTGAGGTCCGCGAGTTCCACGGCGCGGGGGCTGATCACGAGTGCGTGGGCGTCCTGCGTCATCAGGGAGACGGGCCGCCCGGGGAAGCGGGCGCCGAGGGCGGTGCCGGCCGGTTCGCCGTCGAAGGCGTTGACGTCGAGGTCGTATCCGGTGATCCAGGCGTCGGCCGGCAGTCCGTGGGCGGCGGTGGCGACGCGCTCCAGTACGGCGTCGAGGGTGGGGGCGCCGGAGAGGTCGACGCCGCGCCCGATCTCGATGGAGCCCCACACCGGGTGGGCGTGGACGTCGACGAGGCCGGGCAGCACCGTGGCGCCGGGGAAGTCGTGGACCGCGGTGGCGGGGCCGCGCAGCGCGGCGATCTCGGCGGCGGGGCCGACCGCGACGATCCGGCCGTCCGTGACGGCGAGCGCGTCGCCCGGCCGGTCCTCCTCGGTCAGGGTCTCGATGCGGTCGGCGGTCAGGACGACGTCGGCGTACACAGGTCATCGCCTGCCGTGGAG